>NC_010602.1:0-373333 GCF_000017685.1 Leptospira biflexa serovar Patoc strain 'Patoc 1 (Paris)' | reverse complement strand
AGCCCTGGATCACTTTATCCACTTTTAAAACACTTAGAAGAAAAAGGACTGATTCGTTCTCGAGTTGAACAATTAGGAAAAGTAAAACGAAAATTTTACCGCATCACACCCAGAGGAAAAAAGGAACTTACTTCTGCCAAAATCAAACTAAAGGAGTTAATCGGTGAAATTCTTAATTAAACGAATGATTAACAATGTTGAATTGTACAAATTAGATTGATGTATCTCAAACAAGGAACCAGTAGAAAAAGATGAAATTATTCCAAGTTTTTATAACAGCGCTTAAACTCGGCTGTACTTCGTTTGGTGGTCCAATCGCCCATTTAAGTTACTTTCATGATGAATATGTAACAAGAAAAAAATGGATCAGTGCTCACGCCTACGCCGATTTAGTTGCCCTTTGCCAATTTTTACCAGGACCCGCGAGTAGCCAAGTAGGCATGGCAATTGGATTGTCTAGAGCTGGGATCCTTGGTGCTATCGTTTCCTGGATCGGGTTTACCTTGCCATCGGCGCTCATTTTAATTTTATTTGGACTTGGACTTTCTGCAATTGATGTCACAAGCCACAAAAATTGGTTACATGGCTTAAAAGTCGTTTCCGTCGCCGTAGTAGCCCAGGCGATTTTAGGAATGGGGAAAAAACTCTGCCCTGACAAAGAACGGATTACAATTGCCATTATAACGAGCGTTATTTTACTTTTTTTCAGTTCCACATTGTTACAAATTTCAGTGTTGGTCGTTTCAGGGATTTTTGGAGTTTATTTTCTTAAATCAACGGAAGAATTACCTCATGATCCAATCCACAAAGGTAAAAAATCAGTAGGTTTTTTGTTTTTAATTCTCTTTTTTGTTTTCTTAATCGTTTTACCTTTGTTGCGAACGATATCGAATCTGATGGAAATCCAATACTTTGATAGTTTTTATAGAGCAGGTGCACTTGTGTTTGGTGGTGGACATGTTGTTCTCCCTTTATTACAAGCTGAAGTTGTTCCAACTGGTTGGGTCAGTAACGATTTGTTTATGGCGGGTTACGGAATTTCCAATGCAATTCCAGGTCCTTTATTTGCCTTCAGTAGTTTTTTAGGAGCTGTTTCTTCCGCATCACCAAATGGTTGGGTGGGAGCGATTCTATGTTTGGTGGCGGCATTCCTTCCTTCTTTTTTCTTGGTTGTAGGCGCTCTTCCGTTTTGGGAGCAGATGAGAACAAACAAACTCATTCGTAAGGCAATGCTTGGAATCAATGCATCGGTCGTAGGGATTTTACTTGCTGCATTGTACAATCCAGTTTGGACAAGTGCCGTATTCTCCGCAAAAGACTTTGCCCTTGTCATTTTAGGATTTTTATTATTAGAATTCTGGAAGCTTCCCTCTTGGTTAGTTGTGATTGCGACAGTATTAGTCAGTTTTCTCATCTACACTTGAAGTAAGGAGTAGTGAAAGAAATTCACAACTAAAGCAATAATTCATTGTCCCCTAGATTCCATTGGAAAAATCTTTCCCTATGAAAGATTTTTTCCTTCGGAATCATGCCTATCATCTTTGGGCAACCAATCTTTTGTTCCAATCGATCGACAAACTTCCTAAAGATGATGATAAGAAAGACATCGGTTTATTTTTTAAATCCATTCATGGAACGCTCAATCATTTATTGGTAGTAGAGAAAGTATGGTTTTCTCGGGTTACAGGGAAAGTCTATGTGCCAAATTCACTTGGAGAAGAACTAGAAATAAACCAATCGAAACTCAGAGAAGAACTACTTCTTAATATGGAAAAGTGGAAAGATTGGATTCAAAGTTTTGATGATACCCAATGGCAAAATGTATTTCGTTACAAGACGATGCGTGGTTTTGAAGCTGAACTGCTATATTGCGACGTACTACACCACAATATGAATCATCGAACCCACCACCGAGGACAAATTACAGCTGCCATCACTCAGTTAGGTGGCCCTTCTCCTGAAATTGATTACGTTTATTATTTACAATCGCTAGGAAAATCATATGTGGAATCCAACTAAAAAGACAAGAATCATCGCAAGTAAAATACTATTCGTAGTCTTTATTTTGACATCTATTTTCCATATTTTCGCTTTGTTACAGATTGTACCTTACCAATACCTTTGGGGAGGCAGATTACAATCTGTACAAGAAATGTATGTGATGGAGAGTATTTCTCTAGTAGTGAATGCAATTTTTGTAATATGTAGTTATTTGTATTTAGGATATTTAAACAAAGGTTTGGTGCCCAGCTGGATTCGATTCGTATTTGGATTCATTTCAGCTATCTTTTTTATCAATACAATCGGGAATTTAGTTGCAGTTACGAATTTGGAAACTTTACTGGCTACACCAATCACTGCATTCTTAGCAGTGGTTAGTTTCACATTGGTACTCAAATATGAAAATCAGACAAGCTAACTATTTAGACATCTCCAAACTCGCAGAACTTTTTGACTTATACAGACAGTTCTATGGACAACAAAGTAATTTAACAGAAGCATCACGTTATTTGTTAAATCGAATGGAACATGGACAGTCCATTGTTTTCCTAGTGGAAGATCCAAAAACTGGGAATTTCCTTGGATTTACACAATTGTATCCAGTATTCTCCTCAATCTCGATGCAAAGATCCTATATTCTAAATGATTTATATGTCAGATCAGAGAATCGAAAACAAGGAATCGCCAAATTATTGCTAGATGAGGCAAAATCATTTACAAAACACTTCCAAGGCAAAGGTCTTGAATTGTCAACTGCTAGTCTCAACAAGGATGCAAGATCCTTATATGAAAAGCAAGGTTTTGTGCAAGAAACAGAGTTTTTAACTTATTTTTGGAAATCAACATAAAACAAATTCATTAGCGAGGTAAATTGAGTGTACATTCCTGAACCGTTTCAAATGGAAAGTTCTTCCGTGTTCCAATTTGTAAAAGAAAATTCCTTTGGAATTTTGGTGTCCGAATTGGAAGGTAGTATGGTAGCCACTCATTTACCTCTTTTACTTTCTCCAGACCATCAATTTCTCATCGGTCATTTT
Source organism: Leptospira biflexa serovar Patoc strain 'Patoc 1 (Paris)' (assembly GCF_000017685.1). Lineage (NCBI taxonomy): Bacteria > Pseudomonadati > Spirochaetota > Leptospiria > Leptospirales > Leptospiraceae > Leptospira > Leptospira biflexa. Next base: position 370,295 of record NC_010602.1, on the reverse strand, counting down.
GCTAAACCAAATCCTCAAAAGGCTAGCATGAACCAGGAAGTTCTCTGTATCTTTCCTGGTCCCCATTGTTACATATCACCTTCTTGGTATGAAACCAATCGATCTGTTCCCACCTGGAATTATACTGCAGTTCACATCAAAGGTATATTAACATACATGCAAGATCCTATTCAAATCAAAGAAAGTTTGGAATTGTTAGTCAAAACCTTTGAAGCGAGTGAATCTACTTACCAACTCAGCGAAGTCAATCAAGATTACTTGATGGGATTACAAAACGGAATTGTTCCGTTTCAAATCCAAATCACACATTGGGAAGGGAAAACAAAACTCAGCCAAAATCATTCTGTGGAACGAAGGAAACGAGTGATTGAGAACCTAGAAAGAATGCCAGGTGACAATGAAAAAGCGATTGCCAATTTAATGAAACAATCCTTAGATCAGAAATCGTAAGGTTTCAGTTCTCTCAAACCAAAGATAAATTTTTTTGTTCGCAACTTATAGACTGGGTTTAGTAAATATACTTTGAAACTAGAATTAAATGTCAGAGTCACTCCTGAGATAGCATCCAATCCAGACCATCTATTACAATTTGTTTCAAAACAAAACAAAATTCCTAAAAATGAGATCAATCATATCGAATGTACAGCTCGTTCAATCGATGCGAGACAAAAACAGATTGTTTTTCAATTAAGATTGGATGTTTATATCAAAGAAGATTTCATACCAATCGATTTTACAATTCCCAATTTTCCTAATGTTACTTTAGAAGAGCCCATCATCATCATTGGAGCCGGTCCAGCTGGATTATTTGCCGCATTACGTGCCTTAGAACTAGGTAAAAAACCTATCATTTTAGAGAGAGGAAAAAACGTAAAAGAAAGAGTGGCTGACCTTCGAGGAATCAATGTCCATCACATCGTCAACGAAGATTCCAATTATTGTTTTGGTGAAGGTGGTGCAGGTACCTACTCTGATGGTAAATTATATACTCGATCTAAAAAAAGAGGGAATATTAAAAAGGTCTTAGAGTATTTAGTATCTTTTGGTGCCACAAAACAAATATTAGTAGATGCTCATCCTCATATTGGCACAAATAAACTTCCTAGGATCATTCAGAATATTAGAGAATGTATATTGGCATCAGGTGGAGAAATCCATTTTCATACAAGAGTCACAGATTTTTATCTGAATGGCAAATCAATTGTTGGTGTCAAATCGGCAAATGGTCAGAAATGGATGGCAAAAAAAGTCATTATTGCGACGGGTCACTCAGGTCGTGAAATGTTTCATCTATTGCATGAGAAAGGTATTGAAATCCATACAAAACCCCTTGCCATTGGAGTTCGAGTGGAACACCCACAAAGTTTAATTGATTCCATCCAATACCATTGTGACATCAAAAATCCATTATTACCAGCTTCCGAATATTCTCTTGTCAAACAAATCAATGGTCGAGGTGTGTATAGTTTTTGTATGTGTCCTGGTGGAGTGATTGCCCCATGTGCAACCAAACCAGGTGAGGTAGTCACAAATGGTTGGTCTAGTGCAGAACGATCACGTCCCACAGCCAATTCAGGCATTGTCGTAGAACTTAGATTAGATGATTTTAAATCATTTGAGTCATCAGGAGTTTTTTCAGCTTTACAATACCAATCAACCATCGAACAAAAAGCATTTTCGATCAATGGTGGAACACAAAAAGCGCCTGCCCAACGAATGGTGGATTTTACCAAAAATATTGTTTCATCTGAACTACCGAAAACTTCTTATACACCTGGTCTTGTTTCAGTTGCCTTAAACGAAGTCCTCCCACCACTCATTGTTGATGCCTTACAAAAAGGATTCAAAGAGTTTGATAGTTCTATGAAAGGTTACTTTACCAATGAAGCCATCATCCATGCGCCTGAAACAAGGACTTCTTCACCTATCCAAATCCCAAGAAATCCAGAGACGTTAGAACATATCAGCATCAAAGGATTGTATCCATGTGGTGAAGGTGCAGGCTATGCTGGAGGCATCGTCTCTGCTGCGATTGACGGGATGAAATGTGCAGAAGCAGCTTTCACAGGTCAATTTACAAAATAAGATGATTAGATTATGGAAGTATCTTCCATCATTTATTCTTTGGATACTTGTTTTCTATTTTCTTTCAGAGAGAGCCATCTTTCGTTACCAACATATGGGAGCGGGAGTGGATATTGGACTTTTTGAAAATATATTTTATAATCTAATTCATACAGGTAAGGTTATCACCTCACTTGGACTAGATGGTAATTTACACCATTATTTTGCAGACCATATTAATTGGTTTATTTTTCCTATTAGTATCATTTATTATTTTTTTCCATATATAGAAATTTTACTCATTTTACAAGCACTGATACTCAGTTTTCCCATTCTCATTTTTCCATACTTTGAAAATCAAAAATCGTATCATTTGATTTACCCGCTCCTTTATGCACTATTTTTACCAATTTATTGGATCCATATATTTGATTTTCATCCTGAAGTATTATGGATTCCATTATTCTTTTTATTTTATCTTTTTTGGAAAAAACAATCCAAGATTTGGATTTTATTTTTTCTACTGAGTCTTTTGACTAAAGAAGAAACATCTTTTGTTTGGATTGTGTTTTCATATTTGCAACGAAAAATGTATCCGAAAGAAAGTTTGTTCATCACAATGATTTCAGTGATGTATTTTATAATCGCAATAGGACTTTTGATTCTTTTTCAAGATGAATTTCAAACAAACTCACCAGCGCATTTAGAGAGATATAAAGACCCATTCACTGCTTTGAGTAATTTTCATTTGTTTCCATACCTTATCCTTTTTTTAAGTTTACCATTTTTATTTCTCAATTTTAAACATCAATTGATGTATTGTTTATTCCCCTATTTGATTTATTCAATACTTTCAAAATTTGAAGTGAATAAAACTCCATTCACTCATCATAGTTTCATCACCATACCTATCGTTTTTTTGAGTTATATTGAAATTGTAGAAAATCTAGATGAGAACCGAAAAAAAATCGTCTTAAGAATTTCGCTTCTAATTTCTATCTTCCTATTTCTCTTTTATGGACCTATATCTAAATCATACTCTTATCGAAAAGAATTCATGAATCGAAGTGTATCAAATTCAGATTATTTAACTCTTAGAAAATTATTACCAAATGAATCAATTGTTTCGAACATACCGCAATACCTTTCAAATCGAAAAGAAATTCAGCTGTATTTACCAAACCAAACTTACTCCGCTGATTATTATGTGCGTTATCGGTGGGGCAAAGAATCCTCAGATCAGAATCCGCCAAGCGACTACCAATTACAAAGTTTCGTGGAAAACCATATTCAAATCTTTATACGAAAGAAAATTGATTGATTCGATTTCAAAAATCATTACTCTAATAGTTCCAAAATGAAGTCCAATTTTTTACTAATTTTATTATTTTTATTGCTACATTGTTCTACTGACCTTCGGCAAGTTCCACCTCCTACAAAAAATGGAAATTTGTCTCGAACAAAAACCAATTTTCCAATTGTCATTGGTCGATTTGAAATCCTTTCTGCTGATCGAGGTGTTTACACAGATGCTTGGAGACTGGCATGGAAGGGACATTTACAATCTTCAGGTATCTTTTCGAATGTTTACACAGAATTGGATTCCACGATAACAAAGGATTATTACACGATCGATGTCGAAATGAAAACAAACTATTCCGACAAATACAATTGGTGGTACACATGGCCTGCGGTTTATCCATTTATAGGAATTTGGCCCATCCAATATCGAATTGCTGAGTATACCGTTGAATTTAAATACAAACTATATTTCAATTCAGAACAAAAAAAAGAAGAAATCATTTCAAAAAAAGGAAACGCAGATGAATTCTTATATGGATTTTATAAAGTTAGAAATTTTCATAGAATGATTGAAGAAACAAATTTAGAAGCGGTGAATGTATGTTTAAAAAACTTAGAAACGTCACTGTAATCGTTTTGATACTAACACAAATTGGTTGTGTCAGTATTCCTTTTCAACCGGCCAATCATACAGAAGAATGTATGGCATATTACTACCAAACAAAACGTCAGGTAACCGAAGTATTTGATGAAAATGTTCTCACCTTGGGACTGATCGTGGTATTATCGATCCTCAATTCCGCCTTTTCTCCAATATTCCTTGCGCCAATCCTCACAACTCCATACATTCACTACAAAAATAAAGTCAAAGCTGATGATATTTTGGATCAATGGAAAATTCAAAAATGTGGAAAAAATCTAAAAATAGAAAAGGATACGAATCGACCTCCTCTCGGAATTTAATTATTTAAGAACTTCATAGTGTCACCTAACAATAGACCAATTTGAAGCCTTAATTGGATTAAATCATAACGGTTTTGGATCTCATTTCTCATAACATCACGAAGTCGCCTATCCACTGTTTGAAGCTCAATTATGGATGCAGAACCAGTTTTATATGCTTTTTCCATGATTTGATAATTTTCTTCCGCAATTCTTTTGCTTTCTCGTGATATTTCGTATAATTCAACAAGGTTATTATGTTGTTGGATCAACTCATATAGATACAAACCTGTATTTTCACGTAAAAATTGAGATTGTGATTTAGCCAATTTCACTTCAATTTTAGATTTATCAAATTCATTTTTGTCTAACCAGCGATTGAAGAGTGGAAATCGAAATCCAAAATTTCCACCAACATTATGATCTGATTCAGAAGACCTCGCATAAATACTATAATCGTTCCGACTATAATCATAAACTTGCATTGGATTGTTCCAAGTTCCACTCAGTCCAGAATATGATTCTTTTGAATTTTGATTGTAAACGTTTACAAAAAAATCAGGAACCCAAAGTTCATTAAATCGAACTTGTTTTTGTATTTCTAATATTTTGATTTGATTGACTGTTAATATTAAATCAAAGTTTACATCCGATAGATTTTGTTCATATTCCGCCAAGGTTTCTTCTAATGGCAAAATCTTATATTCCCTTTCAGGAATTTGTTTTAAGGTTACATCTTTTAACAAAAATTTTCTTCTAAAAATAGATTGGCTCTTTTGTTGGTCCAACCTAGATTTGATGGCATTGTATTTGTAAAAGAAAAAATCTACTTTTGAGTTTTGTGTTACTAAATAGGATTCAATCCCTTGTTTATATAATTTTTGAACAGTCTGAAATTGTTTGTCTGCATCAGATTCATTGGAAAAATCATAATCATAGAAAGCCAATAACTTCAATGTTTCTGCATATTGAAATGCTTGGTCAAAAAGTTCTTTTTGGTAAAGGGCTCTGTATTCTAGAAGTAATCTTTCATACTCCAATTCAAGGATCATATTGGTCAGAACAGTATTCCCTTGTTCCATAAAATTCCAATTTAGATTTAAGGAAGTATTCCAACCTTTCCGATTGTAACCATCGCCTCGTAGTGATTCAAAAAATGGCGAATGTTCCAAATTTACCGAAGGCAAATAACGTAAATTGCGAGAGTCAACGTCTACTTTTTTACGTTGGATCTCCATTTCCTTTAATTTTAATTCATAGGATTTTTCACCAACTAACTTTGGTAAATCATAGAACCCTACAACCTCTGCCAATAGAATAGAATCTGACATAATTAGTAGGAGTAATAACCAAAAAATGTTTCGAAATAAAATCACTATTTGAATTATCGGATAGCTTCTTGTTTGGAATGAAGTAATTGATAAATTCCACCTTTAGAAAGTAACTCCCTGTGACTTCCTTTTGAATCCAACTTACCTCTCTCAAGTACGAAAATTTGGTCATAATGCCGGATGGTATCCAATCTATGGGCAACAGTAACGATGGTTGCATCGGCAAATACTGTATTGATATGAGACAGAATTCTAAGTTCTGTTTCTTTGTCTAAAGAAGCTGTCGGTTCATCCAATAACAACATATTAGGTCTTTGCAAAAATAGTCTGGCTAAGGATATCCTTTGTTTTTGACCACCAGAGAACATAAAACCTCGATCAGAAAATTCTGTATCATAACCAAGTGGTAACTTAACAATGTCATCATGAATACATGCAAGTTTAGCCGCTTCTACAACTTCACTGAGTGTAGCTTCCGGTTTGGTAATGGAGATATTTTCTCTGACGGTACCAGAAATGAATGGATTTTCCTGGAAACAAACTCCAATTTTTGTTCTTAAGCTTGGTAACCAAACTTCATTTAAAGGAATGTCATCTACAAGAATCTCACCTTGCTTCAAATTGTACAATCCCAATATCAGTTTGATGATCGTAGATTTACCACTCCCACTCCTACCAACAAAAGCAACTTTTTTGCCAGCTTGAATTCTGAGTGATAAGTTTCGAATCCCTGACTCAGGTTTTTGGCTATCATATGCAAAATGAATGTTTTTGAATTCGATATTTCCTTTCACCTCAGGCAAATCTACTTTGAATAAATTGTCTTTATCTGAAATTTCACTATCCAATGATTCAAAACTTCTAAGTCGATTCCAAGCTACATTTGCTTTCTGAAACTTTAAAAAATCTTCATACAAAGACAATAGTGGATTCCTTATATAAGTGATTAATCCAACAATCGCATACAAAGTACCAAGCGTCATTTGATCATTTAATATCAATAAACTTCCAGCTAACATGACTACAACAATCGTTATCTGTTTAAAAAAATCAGTATTGGTAGACAAAAGATTTGAATAGAATAGTTTTTTACCTTCTGAATTCAGTTGCGATGTTAATCGTTTTTCAAAATCCCAACGATGGGAATAAGTTGCACCTAGGTTTTTGATTGTTTCAAATCCGTTAATAGATTCTATAAAGTAACTAAGTGTTTCTGAACGTTTTAATGATTCTTTTTTTGTTTCATCAATGATCTTTGGTGATAACAAACGTAAAACTAACATCTCAGGAACAATTAAGATCAAAATGATGATTAACAAAATGGGAGATAAGAATAAAAAAATCACAAAAACCAAGGAACTAAAAAGCAAATCAAAGATTTTCATTGCGCCTTGGTCAGAAAAAAATAAAATCACTGATTCAATTTCTTCCCAACGATTCAGTATCTCTCCTTTTCTATTCCTTTCAAAAAAGGAAATGGGAAGTGAAATCAATTTTACTAAAAAACGAATCGCAATGGTCTGATTGACTCGATTACTTGTGAAAAAAATGACATTGGATCTAAAATAACCTAAAAAGGATTGAGATACACTTAACAAAATAACAGAAATGATGACGGGTAAAAAGAATTCACGACTTTCTTGTAATAAGACTGCATCAATCAAATATAAATTAACAAGTGGTATGAATACCTCGAGTCCTTTTAACACAAAACTGGCAAGAATTCCAGCTTTTAAGTATTGTATGGCAGGGGAAAAATATTCACTAATTCCTGCAAAGAATCTACTTTTCCATTCCCACGTTGATTTAGGCAAAGATTTCGGTACAAAATAAATGACAACATTGGAAGATTTTTTTTCCCATTCATCACGATTGAAAACGATTTCACCAATTTCTGGATCAAGAATCGTAACAGTTTTTTTTCTAATTTCTTTCACAATCACATACTTAGAGTTTTCTAAATAGTTGATGGTAGGTATGGAGCTAATTTCTGTTTCATGTTCTCGCCAATTAACAAAATAACAACTTCCCCTTTCCTCTCCAAAACATTGTTTCCAATGGTGAGGTAAAATATCGGGATCAAAATCAGGAAAGTTTGGATCAGAGTCATATTCAGCAAATGAATAACCCCAATACTTAAAAATCATTTTTCTACAGACATCACCGGATTGAGATTTTCCTTCTTGGAAGAGAAAAGGAAATGAAATTTGATTCCGAATCGGTGGCGAAAATTGTAATTTTGGTAAAAAGTGAAATTGATCTTCTTCATAAATATTTGTTAACTCATAATCATCATCTTGTGATTTTTCACCTAAATTTAGTTTTCTTTCACTCATGATGGAGCGAATGGTGATGAGTAAACTTTCTGATTTTTTGAAAAATTGTTCCGCACTTTTGGAAGAAAGTTCATACACATAACTATCTTCCAATGCAGTGACCGTCGCATTTCTTACTTTTTTTTCTAATACGCCCATCTCACCAAGAATGGAACCTGCTTCTACATAAGAAAAATAATCCTTTTGCCAAGTCGATTTTGTGACTCGGAACTTACCTGTCTTGATAAAGTAGAGAGAGGAACTTTTAGTACCTTCTTTGATCAATACCTGACCAGAATGAATGTTTCTTTTAATGAGTAATTTAGAAAGTTCTTGGATTTCAGAATTGGATAGTTTTCGAAAGTAAGGATGTATCCTTAATTCATCTCTTAATTGGACATTTTCTTTATATTCATCCCATATTTTTTTTCTTTGTTTATCAGAATAGATGAATTTTGAAAAAGTGTTGGTAGGTAAAATTAGTACTCTAGAATTTTCTTCAATATAATAAAGTTGTTTGCTTAAAGATTCGGAAGTGAATTCAGAAATACCATACAAGGACTCTTCTTTTAAAGTTTTGATCAACAACTCGTTTTGATTGATCTTTAATTTGATTTGGATTCTTCCTGATTCCAATAGTAAAATTGGAGTTGGTTCAGTTTCGGTAGCACCGATTTTATCACCTGCAACCAAAGATCTAGATTCAAAAAGTGAAATTAATTTTTTCAGATCTGCCGAAGAGAGTTGAGATAAAAAACCATCTTCTTTAATTGAATCTGAAATATCTTTTAATTTTTGTTTCAAATTTAATTCCTAGGATCAGCATATCGAAATAAAATTTGATAAATATTTTTTCGATCAATGACGATATCAGCAACCACTTTAAGACCTGGAAAAAGTTGAAATTGTTTTCCGTCTTGGTTTAGATCTTGTGTTCCTAAAATAAGAATCACTGAAAAAGAATCTTTCTCTTTTGTATTTGGAATGATTTGTGAAACAGTACCTTCCACAACTCCAAAATCATTTTGATGGAAGGCTTTGACTTTAATCACAGCCGATAAACCGATTTTTACGGCCCCGATATCTTTACTACTTACTTCAACGATGGCTTCTAATGGTTGGCCTTCTTCCATTAACGATGCAACAGTCTGGCCTCGTATGATATTTTGCCCGACGTTATTGACGGCCAATTCTCCAATCACGCCTGAAAAAGGCATTCGAATCACAGCATTCGCAACTCTTTCCTTTTTTAATTTTGTATCTCCACGTAAACTCGCTATGATATTCTCTTCACGTTGGATTTCATCTTTTAGATTTCCAAACTCTTCATTAAATTCTAATAAACTTTGGTCGTAAATGAATTTGGCTCCCACTCCATTTTGAAAATCCATAAATGCTTTTTTTAAACTTACAAATTTACTCAAAACACCGCCGGAGAGTGAGGAACCAGAATTGTTTTCTAAATTATAAGCAAGATTTTTTAAAATTTTATCCGCTTCTCTTTTATTTCGAATGAGTCTTTGTAATTTTTTTTCTTCATAATCTAAATTGTTTGTATCTTTGGATAATTCGATTTGTTGTTCGGAGAATTCTAACTCCATAATGGGATCACCTTTTTTTAGAAAATCCCCTGATTTCACATACAAATTCGTTAATGTTCCCGTCTCCAATGCTTCTACAACATGGTAATTCCCTTTGGGTCTTATATTACCATTTGCCTGCACGACAACATCGACACGCCCAATCATCAAAAATAAAACAAAACAAAAAAAGAATATGGCGATTAGGTAGATTCCCTTCTTTTCCCAGTTAGGTGCAGGGTGTTTCAATAATTCATCATAATAGGAAGCGGAATGTCTTGATTCCCAATTGGAATCAGTTTCTTTTATATTTTTAAACTTTTTAAACATGGCTTTCCTCTTCCGTTAACGTAGGAAACAAATGATAATAATATCCTTTAGTTTGGATTAATTCCGCGTGATTACCCATTTCAACAATGCGTCCTTCATCTAATACGATGATTTTGTCAGCACTCACCGTACTATGCAATCGATGTGAGATTTGAATCACAGTTCTATCTAAAAATACAGTTTCCCATTGGGATTGAATGTGAGCTTCTGTTTCCGAATCCAATGCGGAGGTAGGTTCATCCAAAAATAAAATACTGGGATTTGTAACTAATGCCCGAGCAATCGCAAGTCTTTGTCTTTGCCCACCAGACAATCCAACTCCAGATTCTCCAATTTTCGTTTCATACTTCATAGGAAATCGTTCTACAAATTGATCAACTGATGCAAGTTTTGCTCCAGCTAACAAAGATTCCTTTGGCAATGAGGGATTTTTTTTGGCTAAATTTTCAATGATGGTACCTGAAAATAGAATTGGATGTTGTTCTACAGCACCGAATTGGATTCTTACTTCCTCAGGGTCAAGGGTAGATAAATCAAAGGAATCAACAAATACCTTTCCTTTCGTCGGAGAAAGTGTTCCCATCATGATACGCATTAATGTAGATTTTCCGCATCCACTACGCCCAACAATGGCAATTTTCTCACCAGCTTCGATATCCAAATTGATATCCTTTAAGATTTCTGGAGAACCATCTGAATAACGAAAACTAATATTATCTAGTTTAATTTTTCCAGTAAGCCGAGGAAGTTCACCAAACGGCCGTAAACTGACTAGTTCGCCTGGTAACGAATAAATTTCCGTGAGCCTCATCCGTGATTCTCTTAACTCACTTAGATCCTCGTAAAGATGGCATAAACGGACAATTGGTTCCATGAGTAAGGAATATAAAACTAAAAAACCCAAAAAACTACCTAAAGATAACGTTTCATTTAAAACTTGATTCACTCCAAATGTGATCACTGCAATCAAACCAATTTGTTCAAAGAACTTACTGATGAGTTCGAGTATATGAACCCTTTTTCCAACACGTAAATTGGTTAAGATTGTTCTCGCAATTTCATTTAAACCCTTAGCAAGATATCGACTTTCAATAGAAGACGCTTTGATCAATTGAATTCCTGAAAATAGTGAGAGGAAAAATGCCGTAGTTTTTTTCTTCGATTCAAAGCTATGTTTTTGTAATTTTTTGATTCTTGTACTGGAGCGTACAACTACGATTGCATATAGAATAAGAAAAAATAATCCTACTGAAGATAATCCTCCATCCAATCGAAACAAAACCAAAAGATAAATTGGTAATGTGATTAAATCTAAAATCAAAAACAAACCAGATCGTTGTGTAATCTCTAAAATCCTTTGGTTTTCTTTTAATCTTTGTGTAAAATCACCTGTTTCAAATCTTCGAAACTCAGGAAGTGTTAAGTTTAAAATGTGTTGGAAAAATCTGACAAAATAATTGTATTCAAGATTTTGCATCAAACCAATTGAAATGAGATTGCGAAATAATGAAAACATCGTTTGAAAAAAAACAGCTAAGGTGACTCCAAATACAACGGTGAACAAAAAGTTACGGTCAGAAAAAACCAAAACTTGGTCTACAATTTGTCTGATTAAATAAGGAAGAGACAAAGACAAGATTGCTGAGAAAAAAGTTGCGACCATCACCCAACGAATCTCTTTCTTCTTTGGGTTAAAAAGCATTCGTAGTTCTTTAAAAAAACTGATCAAACTCACTTCCGCAGATAAAGTATTAGGAACGAGGGAAAATTGTAAGATCACACCATCCCATTGTTTTAAAAATTGAGAGGTTGTGATTTCATAAACGCCTTTGATTGGATGAGAAATAAGAATCGCACCTAACTCCATATCAACTAAATATAATAGACATGGAATATTTTCTTCGTCCGTGATAAACACTGGGTTTTCTAACGATTTTAATTCTTGGAATGGAAGATGGAGTTGTTTCGTTAAAAAACCAAGTTTTTCCAATTCGATTGCAAGTTCAAAAATACCTGGTACTATATTTCGACTCAGTTCATTTTTGATCCTGATTTTCCAATTGGATGGAAGGGGTTTGTCAAAAACTCTGAGAGCTAATTCGGAACATACCAAACCAACAAGACTCATTTGATCTGTTGTGACTTGTTCTATTAAAATTGTTTGTGTTGTTTTTCTGATTTGAAATCGTTTGGAAACAAAAGGACGAATTGAATTTTCTTCTTTTTCTTTTGATTTATAAGTAGAATACCTTAACAATCTTGATTGAACGATTTCCTCAAGTTTGTTTCCTTTTTCTGCACCTATGACTTTTCGAAATACATTGCCTGGTATTTGATAAAGTTCTGAATCTTCGGCGGTAATCGCACTCGCTAATCGTTTTTGTTGTTTAAAGATCGCAATTTCACCAAGGATATCTCCCGACTTCATGATTGAGATAATCTTTCTTGGATTTTCTGTTCGGATTTGGATTTTACCTGAACGAACTATGTATGCAGATTCACCTGCTTCCCCTTCTACAAAAATAAATTCTCCCTGTGGAACTTTGATGAGTTGAATGGACTTTAATATTGATTTGATCTCATCGGGAGACAACTCATCAAAAAAACTTAGTTTACGGACATAGTGAAATTTCTCTTGTTCTTCCTCACGATGTTTGGCCTTATCTGCTATTTCTGGATGTGATTCAACTAACTTTAAAAAACGAGATGTAGGCAATAACAATACAATCGAAGGTTCAAGTGCATAATAATCATGTTTCGATGGAGTTTTTGTGAGAGTGATCCTTTCACCGATCGATTCCCCTTCTTCAACAAAGGCATACCTTCCTAATTGGATTTCTTCCTTATTTTGTTTCATACCAAATTTGCCGGTTAAGACAAAATGGATAGAATCAGGCATTTGGTTTGCTTTGATTAAAGTTTGTCCAATGCGCAGAAACTTTACTTCGATGAATGGGAGGAGAGATTCTCGTTCTGAATCATCCAATTCTGCTAATAAATAATTGGATCGAAACACAGTCCGAATTTTATCGAGATTACGCCGAACTTCTGATTGCATTTATTTTTCCGCTAACATTAGCATATGGGTCACTGGAAAATCAAATGGAATGAGTTCAGAATGGATTTGGGGACTTGGCGATTGTGATGTAAAAAGTTTTACCTTACCTTCATACCGATTTTGTACAAGCCACTCATTACGATATTCGTATGAATTAGGTGAAATTTTAAATCCGATTGATTCTAAATTTTCTTTCCATTCATTGAAACTCCAAAAACAAAAAGACTCATGCATTTCACTGTCCCAATTGTCAGTGTAATCTTTTTTGGAAACGTATTCGCAGATATCTTTGAGTTTCATACGATGGTATTCTATACCATCGACGAAAAAGGTGTCCGTCCTAAGCACATAACCTTCCACTTTACGAAAGTCCTTTTGGAATTGAAAAAATCGTTCTTTTGTGGACAAGGAATCTAGGTATTCTTTGGAATTGGAAAAGGCTTCTGGACCACGGCCATGGTTAGTGCCCGATTCCTCTTCCATCCAAACAAAAACTTCTATTTCTTTGCCTTCGGGTCCCACCACATCTCGGTTGATCCAAACCCCACCCATGACCAATTCATCGTAACGATTCTGGATAAAAGAAACCAGTTGGCTTCGACCGCCATAAGACTCAATTTCATGTGTGAGGGAAGATGTATGGATTGTGTTCATACTCATCTTTGGAAAAACAAGTCCACTCACAGCATTCTTTCGTAAAAAAAAGACATTGGGATTCGAAAACTCACCATTTTCTTTTCGTTGTTCACAGATTTGGTAAAGATGCCTTGCGATCTCAACTCCATAAAAATCGGATTCTAAACCACTAGGATCCTGGCAAACCAGTTTGATCCAAGAACCAACAGCACATCCAATATCACCAATCCTACCTGGTTTCACAAAGGGTTTTGTTTCTTGGAATTTGAGTTCGGCGATATTGTCCATTTCGCGGACATAGGTATTATAATCTCTGGATTCTGTTAGGTCTCCATCATCACCAATGAGAGAATCCGAAAACAACATATCAACTTTCTCAAAGAGTCCATAGTCATTCCACAAACGAAGGCAAGCTCTATCTAAGTTATGGTAGATCCCCTCTTCCTCCGCGGCACCAATTTGGGTTGGGTCCTCTAATCCGAGAGTGAATGGTCGAGCTGAAGTCGTTGCCTTCCTTTCTTTTCGTCGGGAGACAATCCCTTCCAGTTCTTCCCATGGGAGTTTTGCAAAAAAAGAAAGTTTTGGGCCTGGAACTTTTTCCACAGGTAAAACAAAAAAACCTAAGGTAAGGTATAAATTGGCGACGGGTGTCGAACAGAGGACAATCGTATTCTTTGGAGTCAATTTGAGTCTTAACTCGGTTTCCACTTCAATTTTTTTCAAAGTATACGAAGCAAAGTTAGGTGACATTCCAATATCATCAATGGGTATGACAAGACTTGGAATCTTAAATTCTTTTGAAAAATCTTGGATCATCATCGCCCTTTGGTAAAGAGAGAGAGGGTTTCGTCTTGTGTTGTTGTGATTGGCCGAAGTGACGGCAAAAATAATGGCGCTAGGGTGTTTGGAAACCGCTAATGGATTTCCAAACACATCCAATACTTCCGAGAGTCCATGTTCTACCAATTGGAGTAAATACTCTTTTTGGTACCTCGTGAGGAGATGGTGACGCCCCGGAAATAATAAGTACATTTTGTACTATGCTTTCGGATTTTCTAAAACAATCGCGATCCCTTGTCCTCCACCGATACAAAGAGAAGCAACACCATACTTCACTCCTCGTCTTTGCATCTCAAGTGCCAATGTCAAAGTCACACGGTTACCCGATGCTCCGAGTGGATGTCCGATGGCAACAGCACCACCATTCACATTGGTAATTTTTGGATCAAGACCAAGTTCTTTTTGCACAGCTAAGTACTGAGCGGCAAACGCTTCGTTCACTTCCACAAGACCGATGTCTTTCAAACTTAGACCCGCTTTTTGTAAGGCAGAAGGAATCGCAAGAGCTGGACCAATCCCCATCTTCGCAGGATCACAACCTGCATGGCCCCATGATTTCACAATGGCGAGTGGTTCTTTTCCGAGTTTTTTGGCTTGGGATGCAGAGGCAACGATCAGTGCAGAGGCACCATCATTGATTCCAGACGCATTGCCTGCAGTAACAGATCCATCTTTTTTGAATGCAGGTTTGAGTGAGGCAAGTTTTGCCCCTCCCGCCTTTCCTTTGATGAATTCGTCTTTATCAAATACAATTGGATTTTTTCCACTAATGGTGATGGGATGGATTTCTTCTTTTAAGATTCCCTTGTTTGTTGCCTCTTCTGCTCTTTCTTGTGAAGTGGCTGCCCACGCATCTTGTTCTTCTCTCGAGATTTTGTATTGGTCTGATAAATTCTCAGCCGTCATTCCCATTGGAAGTTCAACATAGATGTCAGTTAATCCTTGTGCGAGTGAATCTTCAAATTCCGCATTTCCGTAACGAACTCCAAATCTTGCATTTCGCACTACATAAGGAGCGTTACTCATAGATTCGACTCCACCAGCAAGGACAGTGTGTGCTTCACCTAACATGATTTTTTTGGCAGCTTGGATCACAGCTTCCATTCCGGAACCACAAAGCCTGTTGAGTGTTAATGCAGGACTCGTGATGGGAACACCTGATTTTAAGCCGATATGACGTGCTAAATAGATTCCATCTTTTCCAGTAGGGATAACATTTCCAAAAATACTTTCTTCAATTAAGGAAGGATCAACACCCGTTTTTTGGAGTGCTGCTTTTGAAACTTCGACCCCAAGGTCAACGGCACTCATGTCTTTGAGGGTTCCGCCAAAACTACCGAATGCGGATCTCAGTCCGCCCAAAATATAAACTTGTTCCATAGGAACCAGGAATGGGCAAAATTCATCACCTGTCAGCTAAGAATTGAAATTTCACTTGAAAGAGAATGCCACTTAAGTACACTTCCTGCATGAATCGAGAACCAATGTTCGGCCTAGATACAGGTTTTATTTCCAAACAAACCGCTGGCCTCATTCGAGGGATCCTCCAAAAACGATATTCGATTGGAGAAACCTCCATTCCTTTATTTTCTTCCCCTTCTCCACTTTATCCTGGACTAGAACTCATTTCCGACAAAGGACAAAACCCTATCCAAAAACGACTCGTGGTCGGAAGTATCCGTATGGGGTATGGCCACCACAGGATGGCGCTTTCCGTTTACTCTCATTCCTTACAAAAAAACATTCCTACCTACCTTCATGATTTACTGGCCATCGAATCCCCGGAGTCAAAGGCCATTCGTGATATCGATTCTGGTTATAGTTTTTTTTCCCGTATGAGTTCTGAGATCGGTGGGCCAGTGGAATGGATTTGGGGACAACTTATGTCTCAAGGAAATCTCACTTCGCTCGAACTATCTTGCCAACTAGCCGCTCTATATAAGGGACTTATGAATGGCATTCCCACAGACTCCCCTGTGATCACCACATATCCGTTAAATGGTCAAATTGCCATCGCCTCAGGGTTTCAAAAAACCATCCATCTCATTTGTGATAATTATCCACAGTACTACTTACTTGTCCCTGGTGCTCTAAATTTAGTACAGTCTCCCTCTTCGTATACAAAGTTCATGGAGATGGGTGTTCCGAAAGACAACTTAGCAGTGGCGGGACACTGGGTTTCAGAAGACATCGTGTCTAATGCAGTGACCGATTCTGAAAATCGAGTGCGAAGGATTGATGCAAAAAAAGTCAGAAGGTTCTTAATCCCAATTGGTGGTGCTGGTGCACAAAAAGGATACATCGTAGATCTCATCCGATTGACCAAGTCCTATCTCACCAACAAAAAGGCAGTGTATTGGATTAACACCGGAGATCATGTCAAAGTATTAAAAGCAATCGAAGAGTATTTGATCTTCCAAAAAATTCCTTATCTTTCCATTGATTCCTGGGAAGACCTACTAACCTTCATAACACGACATCCTCTCAGGTCAGACGACAATGAAAACAATCCACCTGTTGTTTTGTTTCATTTTCCAACACATACAGAAGCTTTTTCAGCGACAGACAGGCTCATACGAATCGCGGATGTCCTTGTGACAAAACCATCGGAGTTGGCTTTTTTCCCAATTCCCAAACTTTTTATCCGAAGAGTGGGAGACCATGAAGCCGCCTCTGTTGTTCGCTCCTTGGAACTTGGGGAAGGGACAGTGGAATGTAGGGAAGTGATGCATGCAAAGGAACTCGTTCAAATTTTTACCGAGTCGGATGATTTGTTACTCAGAATGAACGAGTCCATCATTAAAAATACGATTGAAGGCGTTTATAACGGAAGTAAGACGGCCGTTGCCATGGCGACCGCAACCTAATCATCTACGTAGAGAATTTATTTTGGAGTTCCAGTTTTGTGGATTCCCAAATCCCTGGAATTTTTTTCCTTCTAGAATCGATGTTTCTACATCACCAGCTTTCACAAGAGCTTCTGCTTTGATCACTACTTCAGAGAGTGCTGCGAGTCCAAAATTAGCAGCCACACCTTTGATCTGGTGCAATTCCGATTGTAGGTCTTTTGGATCTTTGGATAACATCAATCGGTCCAAATTTTCAACCCGAGTTGCCATATTTTCTAAAAGCGAAGCAATCATTTCCTTAAGCCATGCTTGGTCTTCAGGATCATTCATATCCACAAGAGATTCGATACGGGACCAGTCTATTAACAAGTGCACACCACCCTTCCAAAAGATAACAGACGCTGAAAACCGTGTAAATTACATTTTAAAAAATCATTTGCAGGTCTTTCCAATTGGTTTTTTTTGTAATTCAATATGAAAATTCACCCCACTGCCATCATCGATCCAAAAGCGGAATTACATGAATCCGTTGAAGTTGGACCATTTTGTATCATCGAAAAAGATGTCAAAATCGGAGAAGGAACTGTTATCGAATCCCATGTAAAAATCCTATCTGGGACCAGAATCGGTAAATTTAATAAAATTTCTTCTGGCGGTAGTTTCGGCGGATTACCTCAAGATTTGGCTTTCAAACCCGAAACCAAAACCTACTTAGAAATTGGGGATCACAATCATTTTAGAGAAAACGTAATCTTTCATAGAGGAACCATCGAAGGCAAAGGAACTGTCATCGGAAGTCACAATTACCTAATGGGAAATGTACACATTGCCCACGATGTCATTGTTGGTGATCATAACATCATGGTTCAAAATACAATGCTTGCAGGTCACGTTGTGATTGGGAACAAAGTATTCATTTCTGGATCTGTAGGAGTCCACCAATTTGTGCGAGTTGCCGATTATGCGATGTTAGCAGGACTAACGAAAGTTGTGAAAGATGTCCCTCCTTATGCCACAGTCGATGGCCATCCAGGCCTCATCGTAAGTTTGAATGTGGTTGGTATGAAACGAGCGGGAATCTCTGCCGATGTTCGCCTTGCCATCAAAAGAGTCTACAAGGTGATTTATCACAGTGGATTCAACACAAAACAAGCTTTAGCTGAACTTAAGAAAGATCCAAACCCTGCACCAGAAGTGCAAAAGGTAATCGAATTCTTCGAAACAAGCAAACGTGGTGTTGTGGACCACCGTTTTGTTTCTGGTGGATCCGACGAAGAATGAGAGTTCTCGTTACCGGGGGAGCCGGATATATCGGAAGTCATATTGTCCTCGAACTTATGGAACTAGGACATGAAATCATCATTGTAGATGATATGGAAAAAGGAAACGAAGCCAATTTGTTTCCCGAAAATGAATTCATCAAAGGCGAAATCCAAGATCCTGAAATCTTAAAAAAAGCCTTCGCTAAAAAAGTGGATGCTGTCTTCCATTTTGCCGCATGGAAAGCAGCAGGGGAATCGATGACCGATCCTCTCAAATACACAATGAACAATTTAAATGGCACCTTCACATTGTTAAACGCAATGATCCAATATGGATGCCAGTACATTGTATTTTCATCGTCTGCGGCAGTCTATGGAGCTCCAAAGTACTTACCCATTGATGAAAACCATCCCTTACAACCAGAGAACTATTATGGTTATACCAAACTTTGTATTGAAGAAAATTTGGAGTGGTTTGATAAACTAAAAGGTTTAAAGTCCGCAAGGCTAAGATACTTCAATGCCGCAGGGTATGATCCCAAAGGGAGGATCAAGGGAATCGAAAAAACTCCTGCGAATTTACTCCCCATCATTATGGAAGCGGCATCCGGAATTCGA
Source organism: Leptospira biflexa serovar Patoc strain 'Patoc 1 (Paris)' (assembly GCF_000017685.1). Lineage (NCBI taxonomy): Bacteria > Pseudomonadati > Spirochaetota > Leptospiria > Leptospirales > Leptospiraceae > Leptospira > Leptospira biflexa. Next base: position 351,168 of record NC_010602.1, on the reverse strand, counting down.
AATGGATTTCAAATTTATGGAAACGACTATGAAACAGAAGATGGTACTTGTGTTCGCGACTACATCCACGTTTCGGATTTAGCGAAGGCACATGTTTTAGCATTAAACTACATCATGGCAAATAATCAAAGTTTAACGGTAAATCTAGGATCCGAATCTGGTTACTCAGTAAAAGAAATGACAGACTTATCAGAAAAAGTTGTAGGAAAACCAATCTCTCACGTAACTGGTCCTAGGCGACTCGGAGATCCAGCGAAGTTACTTGCTTCTTCCAAAAAAGCAAGGGAACTTCTCAATTGGAAACCAATTTATAGTGATGCAGAAACCCTACTTTCTAGTATGTGGAATCTCTACAAAAACTTATAAATTAGCAGAACCTATCTTTTCACATTCCGGGTTGATGGATCTAACAAAATCCAAGGCCCGGTTGTCGAGCACATCAGCACCTAAAAAACTTCCTTCCAGCTTGATCTCTCCTGACAAAAATGACTTTACCCATTCCTTCGTGAGTTGGTTCGAAATCGGTGCATACGACCAGTGCCACTTCTCTTCTTGATAACCTTTGTTGTTACGTGTGGCAAGTGGGCTGTATGGTTGGCAAAACCCATATTTGGATGCATTTTCTTTTAGCCAATCATAGAGAATTTTTCCTTTTCCATTCGATTCAAAGTAAGCATTGTCCAATGCATTCAAATCAAAATCGGTTCCCCAATGGTGGCGTGACGTTCCTGGCGCACTCGAAAATTCCAAAATCAAATGAATGATTTCCTCAGGTGACTTACCTGTGATGGGAACTCGCATCGATTTTTTCCCAGTGAATTTGGATTCCCAAATTCCTTTTTGGTGAGAGAAATTGCGAAAACTGGAGACTAAAAAGATATGTTGTTTATAAGACTTCGGTTTCGAATCTTCAAAATCATTGATCATTCGATGAAGTGCTTTTTTTACATCAGGTCTTAAATAATGTTCTTTTGCATTTTCTTCTAAAATAACAGGCGCTAATGGGCCAGGAGAATTGAATTTACCTGTTAAATAGGAAACTTTATCAATCCCCAAATATAAATCAGATTGAGTTTGTTTGACTGGTTTTTCACCACAGACACATAATAATGAGAGCAAAAACAAAAAAAGATAATTTGGTCTGAACATAATAAGGTTCATTTAAAAATCTTTGGTTAATTCGCAAATAAAAATTTACCTTCGCTAAATCGAATCCTTAACTCAGATACTTCATTTGGGTCATCAAGTGGGATGGAAGATGCATCTTCTTTCGCCTCATCCAAAAGTTCTCTGTCCACGACTAAATCTGCGATTTTAAACTCAGGTAATCCACTTTGTTTGACTCCTAAGAGTTCTCCAGGACCGCGAATGGCAAGGTCTTTCTCTGCCAAATAATATCCATCATTGGAAGCGACAAGGGCTTCGAGACGGTCCCTACCTTCTTCGCTGATAGAATCACCCGTCATCAGAATACAAAAACTTTCCAAATCACTTCTACCAACACGACCACGTAACTGGTGTAATTGGGAAATTCCAAATCGTTCTGCATGTTCCACAACTAAAATGGTAGCATTGGGTACATCCACACCCACTTCCACAACAGTTGTTGTGACAAGGATTTGGATTTCCCCTGACTTGAATTTTTCCATCACGGATTCTTTTTCGACACTTTTCATTTTTCCATGTAATAAGCCAATCTTTAAGTCAGGAAAAACCGTTGTTCTCAAATTTTCATAAGCCACTGTACAAGATTCTAAATCCACTTTTTCGGATTCTTCTACAAGCGGGTACACAATGTAACATTGTCTACCTGAACTAACATACTTTCGGATAGAGTTGTAAACACCGGCCCTACGGTCTTCTTTGTACCAACGTGTATCAATGGGTTTTCGACCTTTTGGTTTTGTTTTGATATTCACGAGAGTTAAATCACCATACAATGTGAGGCAAAGTGTCCGAGGGATGGGTGTGGCAGTCATGGCCAATATATCAGGATTTTTTCCTTTGGCACGTATGGTTTCCCTTTGGTCCACTCCAAACTTATGTTGTTCATCGATCACAACGAGTCCTAAATCAGAAAAGATCACATCTTCTTGTAATAAAGAATGTGTTCCAATGATGATATTGGATTCTCCCGTTTTGATCCTAGATAGTTTTTCAGCTCTGGTTTTTTTATTCTCGCCACCTAACAATAATTCGATCCCAAGGAATGGCATGTTTCCCATAAATTTATAAATCGTTTGGTAATGTTGTCTAGCTAGGATTTCCGTTGGTGCGAGAAACACAACTTGGATGTGGTTGTCAATATAATGCAAACCAACAAGGAGAGCCGTGATGGTTTTTCCAGAACCAACATCCCCTTGTAATAAAAATGCAGAAGGCGAATCGGAATTGGTTTTAGAAAGGATGGTTGTGACAGCCGATTTTTGGTCTTCTGTGAGTTCAAACGGAAGATTTTTTTCTAAATTAGTTCGTGATGGAGATTTTGGAAGTGGCCATAACAGTCGTTTTACTTTTTGTCTCTCTCTTTGTTTGTACAAAAGCAAACGTTGGAAGTAATAAAATTCCTCATACGCAAACCGTTTCCGAGCTATTTGGACAGTTTCCATTGTGTCAGGAAAGTGGATGTTTCGAAAGGCTTCGTCACGACCAAGTAACTTACGTTTTTTGATGAATTTGGATGGCAAATTTTCGCTGATTGTTCCAGCTTCCAAAACTTGGTGGATGAGTTTCCGTAAACCCTTGGAATCGAGTCCATCTTCTTTTAATGCTTCCGTGGAAGGGTATAAGGGAATGATGCGCCCAGCGTGAATGGAATCTTCTGGGTCATCTGCATCGGATAAAAATTCATATTCAGGATGGAGGATTTGGTAACCGCGAAAGTATTCTAATTTCCCTGAGACCACAACCTTTTTATCGATGGCAAAGAGTTTTTGAAAAAAATTGACTCCACGAAAGAAAACTAAATTGATCCTTTCATTGTTTAAGGTTCGAAAGCCAACAAGTAACCGACTTTTTTTTCCGTGCACAATGTAACTATCTACAATACTTCCAAGTAAAGTGACTACATCACCTTGTTTTAAAATGATATCTTTTGTAAAATTACGATCCAAGTATCGTCTTGGAAAATAGGTTAATAATTCATAATACGTAGAGATTCCATGTTCTAATAATACAGTTTTTCGTTTTGGACCAATCCCTTTGAGATTCGATAAACTTTGTGTGACATCAAACATAAATTTTATATCTCATCGGTTGGTTTCGGTTGGCCAAAGGGATTGTCATTTGTATTGTTTGGAACAGTACTGTTTTTTTCGGAATCTAAAATGAGATAACAATACTTACATCCGTAGATCTGAGCCTGTTTTTTTCCTTCACTATTGGTATAAGTGGATATGGCTGCATACAAGTATTCATCCTTTCTAAGGACTGTGCCACAAACAGGGCATAGGCGAATCCTTGGAAGGTTCGGATCTTTTTCTTTTCCGTATACTTTCCGTGGATCACCCACACGTAGATTTTCTTCTTTTTTTAATCGTTCTTTTTCTTTTTGGTTTAAACTTTGGTTGTCTACTGCTGAAAGTGCGTAAAGAAAAAAGGCAGCAGTAAATAATACGCCACAAATCGTAAGAAAGGTGACCATTTAATTCCCTCGAATGTAATCTTCGGAACTCACAGTAGAGATTGGATTTTGAGATATGAGTTTTAAATGTTTCTCCGAACAATCCACTTCAATTAGAGTCTGCCAATCCTCACCACGAAGTTGGCAAAGATTTGATTGGACCACATCTTTTCCATCCATCAAAATCTCAGCAAAATAACCACCTTCTTGGAAACCATGTAAGGAATCCACCGCACCAAAGTTAGATGGATTGATAAAAACAGTATTTCCCTTTTTTTGAATGCCTTGGTCTTCGTGGACATGGCCTGAAACAACAAGTGAAGGGGACTCGTCATCCAAATACCTGCGGATCCCTTGGCTTCCACATTTCCCAACACCCGGAATGGTATCAAAATATCCATAAGCGGGATTGTGAATCCAACAGATATCGGGGAGTTCTTCACGGAAAAAATCTTCTGGTTCGCTATAGTTTTTCCCATTTTTTGTATACTCGTGAAAAACAACTGTTAGTTTTTCAGGAATCCCAGAAGTCCAAATGGGAGCTCCACCATACCCTGATACTTTCAGATTTTGAAAATCAAAACTTTTTCTGTGCAATTCACGTTGGTACAATTCTGTGTACTGCAGATCTAAATCATAATTTCCCGGCAAACAATACACAGGTGATTTTGCATATTTCTGGATGAGTTTTTCGATGATTTCGTATTTTTCCTTCATCGTTTTGGCAGCTAACTTGTACAAGTCTCTGTATTTTTGTGATTTTTCAACGATTGCCGTCGAGTATTTTTCAGGGAACCGAATGGCATGAGTTGTGAAGTCAAATGGTGTGGAATCATCTTTTCTTTCTGTTAAGAGGTAATACAATTCTTCTTGTACACCACAAAAATCGATGATCCGATCAAATGAAAAAAATGCTTTATAAATGATATCGCCAGAAAACAGATACAAATCCGCTTCTGTTGTTTGTAGGATTCGTTTGAGTCCATGAAGACCATCGTGGATATCTGTTAGATAAATGATCTTCATTTATTCATTTTCCCACAGTAACATTTGGACATCTCGGTCTTCTTCAATGTAATCGATTTTAAGATACTCTGGTCCAAAAAAATCCACAAGTGGTTTTAAAATCGTAGAAGACCGAACAAAAATATACAATTCATTGTGGTCCGCCACTAGGTATTGGATTTCAATTTTACCTGCAATCGACGGAACCAAATTTAAAAAATAATTCAGATCAAATAATAATTCCCACTGGAGTCCAGTAATGGATAGAATATGGGGAGCCTCATGCATGATGGATTCAAATACTTTCTTTTTGTGAAAAGGATCGATTTTGACAAACCACCTAACAAAATCAAATCGCCTTGGTTTTGTATCCCAAGCGCGATAACCCACAATTTTTAAACGAGCTTTGTTATCTTTGACTAACACGGGTTTGAGTCTGACTCTAAAGCGAATGGACTTTACTTTTAAGAATCGAGCAATCCACAACCATTCCATTCGGTAGGTGCCGGTTAAAATGACTTCTCCTTTGGAGGAACCAACCTCCAAACTCTCTAAGTCAGGATCTTCTGCAATGATTTCAGTGTTTATGACTTTTTTTAAGCTACCAAGCAGTAAGGTAACTTTGTAATTACTCTTTGGGACCACTTTTGGTGGCAAAAAGAGATTCAGTGGGTTGAAACGGAAGAGATCCGTCAAAAGCATATTTTAATTTTATTTTCTATTGCCTTTTTGGAAAGCAGATTTAGAATACTGAACTCATGAAGATTGGAATCATTGGCGCTGGAAGTTTTGGCACTGCACTAGGTAGTATTTTGGCAGACAAGGGTTATGACGTTACCCTTTGGACAAGAAGTGAGGAACAAGCTCGTTCCATCAATGAAAACCATATGAATTCCAAACATATGCCTGATTTGGTCTTACCCGATCGTTTGAAAGCGAGTACTGACCTCATCCAAGTGGTCAAAGACAAGGATATGATCGTCTCTGCTCCCCCTAGCCATGCCCTTTCTGGGATCTTAAAGGAAATCAAAGACCATATCCCACCCAAGGTTCCCATTGTTTCCGCTTCTAAAGGGATCGAAAATGAAAGTTTACGTCTTGTTTCTGAAATTTTTGAATCAGAATTACCTGGGCAATTCCATTCGCAACTCTCCTATCTCTCTGGACCTAGTTTTGCCAAAGAGATGGTGAAACGAGTTCCAACCATTGTCTCCATCGCTTCCAAAAACGAAGCCACCGCCAAACGAGTGCAAGAGATCTTTAGCTTTACCTATTTTCGTACGTATTGGACTCCTGATGTGGTTGGTGTGGAAGTGGGTGGTGCCTTAAAGAATGTGATCGCCATTGCCGCAGGGGTTGCCGATGGACTTGGGTTTGGTCAAAATACAAGGGCGGCCCTCATCACACGCGGGTTAAACGAAATCACAAGGATGGGAATCAAAATGGGTGCCGATCCAATGACATTCCTCGGACCTTCCGGGATGGGGGATCTTGTCCTCACTTGTTGTGGGGAAGCATCGAGAAACCGAACCGTAGGATTTCGATTGGGGAAAGGGGAATCTTTAAAAGAAATTTTGTCCTCGATGAATGAAGTGGCAGAAGGAGTGAAAACCACTCTCTCCACCAAAAACCTAGCAGATAAATTGGGAGTAGAGATGGCCATCACCCAAGAAGTGTATCATATGTTATACGAAGATAAAGACCCAAAAGAAGTGGTGAGAGCCCTCATGAGTCGTGACCTCAAACGAGAAGGAGTTTAAACCAATCGAATCAGTAGTATGATATAAGATACAATCTGGATCATATAAAATGTGAACCGAATGTTCACAGCAAGGACATTTGTAGCGACCAAATGAGTGAGGGATTGTAAAACCCTTGCTCCCAAAATCACAAATCCCATTTGGTTGACAAATGAGTCCAACTTTCCGAGGCTCACTGTCAAAAATACCACAGCCACAAACAACGGTAAGTTTTCCAAACTATTGAGGTGGGCACGGTTGAGCCTCCAATTGAAATCACTCCCATGTTGGATTCCTGCTGGAAATTCATTCGATTTCTTTTTCCCAAGTAACACCTGTACGCTTCGGTAAGTAGTCAAAGTCACTCCCAGTCCTATTGTCCAAAGAGTGAACAGTATCAATGCTAAATAAATGGGTTCCACATATTCTCCTTTGTATCCACTCACTTTTCTTGAGTGAAACGATACAGGGGGAAATCCTAACTGACTCCCGTTCATTTGTAAACCAATTAAATGATTTTTTTTTGCCTGAAGTGATTTTCTAATCCCAGCCGATGGTTTTGATTTCCTTCCAAACATGTAGCCAACTTTGTGAAAAAAAATGGTCGGGGGCTTCTGGAATTGTAACCAATCGAATTTGGTTTCTTTTGGCAAATTGTGCCGTGAACTCTTTTGGAAACCATTTGTCCTTTGTTGGTAGGAAAATTGTCACATCGGTTCCTTTGACAATATCTTTGTCTTCCACTTGGAAACCTGGTAAAAATAAATTTTGTAAAAACTTGGCAAGAGATTCAACTTGGATCCTTGGATTTTTGACAGGAAAGGATAAGTGGTCCACTTCACCGGATTCCAACCACTGGGGAGTCGCTAAGGTCTCTAATATCCGTTTGTTGGGAGAGTGTTCATCAGAAAGATTTGGTACAAGAAGCAAACGACTGAATTCTTCAATCGAATTGGATTCATACAAATACTGTAAACTCAAAACACTATCTAAGATTGGTGATAATAAAAATAATTTTTGGAAGGGCACTCGATTGGCATACAAAAGAAGAGCAGCCCCTCCTCCACTATGCCCAATCCCATACAAAGGTTTTCCAATATAGTTTTTCTCTTTTAGATATTCATCTAACAATCGTATTGCTGTATTTGGATCATAGGTCCCATGGGAATTCCCATGCGAAGGTGGATTGAACCGAATCAGTCGAAGCCCAAGATTTACCAATTCCGAATCTCGGATCCGAAAGGAACGAGCATTCCCACCAGTGCTTGGCCAAAGGATGAGAATTCTATTTGCTTTTTCGGCAGAAACACCAGATTCAATGATTTCTAATGGAAACATAAATTACTCAAGTGCATTCAATGAATTCCGGTTTGATTCGAGAATCTTCAAAGTCTGAGACCAAACACTGAAAAAACTTAGTTGGGCCAATTGATGTAAATGTGAACCTGAATCAAAATCAAAATCCGAATCAAAGAAAGGGATTATTTCAAGCTCTGTTTACAAAGTCGCGATGATGGGTTTGCCATTTTGAACGATGACTGTGTGTTCACACTGTGCCACATAACTAAGGGTTCCTTGTCTATTCCCTGCCACGAGTGTCCATCCATCTGCTTCCTCATATGCCGTTTGGCTTCCCGTGGAAATAAAAGATTCAATGGCAAGGACTAGGCCTTGGTTTAGTTTCCTATGGTCACGTTTGTCTTCATAAACGAGAACTTGCGGTTCTTCATGGAGTTTTTTACCGGTTCCATGGCCCGCTAAGTTTTTAATCACAGTGAATCCATTTTCTTTGGCTGCCGAATGGATTTCTTTTCCAATATGTCGAAGATAATTTCCAGTAAACGCTTGTTTTGTGGCGCGCATGGTGCCTTCGATGGCAGTTTCACAAAGTTTTTGAAGTGTTTGGTTGGAGTTTCCCACAACAAACGAAATCCCAGTGTCGGCATAATAACCGTCCAGTTTCGCAGAAACATCCACATTCACCAAATCCCCTTCTTTTAGAATGGTTTCTTTTTTGGGAATGCCATGAGCGATTTCAAAATTGGTACTGATACAAGTGAAACCAGGGAATTTGTAATCAAATTTGGGAGCGGAAAATGCGCCTGCGGCTTCAAACTCATGTTTGGCGGCCAAATCAAGTTCCAAAGTAGACACACCAGGTTTTGCCAAAAGTTTTAATAACTCTCTGACTTTTGCGACAAACTTTCCTGCTTTTAAAATCCCTTGAAGGTCTTTTTCATTTTGAATCGACATTTATACAATCTCCCCTCCACAACTAGACCCTGCTCCAGCCGTACATCCATAACAATGGTTTGCTACTACGATTTCTCGACTTAGATAAGAAAGCAAATCGAAATCTTGTATGTGTTTGACTTCTTTTGATTTCAGCTCTAACATTTGGTTAAAATCACAATCATACACAGACCCATCATATCCCACAGAAATTTGGTCCAAACACATGAGGCCATTCACTGTACTTAGATTGAAAGCGTTCACCAATGTTTCCATATACATTTCAAATTTTCCTGCTCTCACAAGGGATCCTAAAAATCGATTGATGGGAAGGTTGTTGATACAATACAATTGGTTGAAAACAATTCCATATTTTTTAAACAAATTCTCTTTGAATTCTTTTTCTAATTGGGACTGCCCAGAACTTAAAAAAAGTCCATTGGGGTTATAAACCAAATGAATCGGTAGTGTTGTCCCATATCCAATCGCATTTAACTTCTCTAAGGCGGTGATAGATTTTTGAAATACACCTTTTCCGCGTTGGTTGTCGGTTACATTTTCCAATACAGAAGGGAGAGAAGAGACAATTTCTACTTGGTTTTCTTTTAGAAACTCATACAACCAATCAAAACCCGGTTCTTCTAAAATGGTCAGATTACAGCGATCGATCACACGTTTGCCAAGTCGCCTTGCTTCCGTTACAAGATATTTGAAATGGGAATTCCCTTCCGGTGCACCACCTGTGATGTCTACCGTTTCAATTTCTGGAATTTTGGAAATGAGTTCAATACAAAGTTTTGCTGTTTTTTTTTCCATCATTTCCGTTCGAATGGGAGATGCATCCACATGGCAATGCCGACAAGCCTGGTTACACCACCTGCCAACATTGATTTGGAACACCTTGAGAGAACGAGCATGAATTGGTTTTCCCACCGTTGTTAAAAACGGTTTTCCACTATATTGGTGTAAGGTGGAATGTTGTTCTTGTAATTCCATACTCTAAAACGAAAGTTCGTCTATTTTATTTTGCATTTGTACACTGTGAACTAAATTGATACCTGCCGCCATGGCTGCCGCAACATGTACAGCTTCATTCATTTGTGCTTCATCAGCACCTTTTTGAAGTGAGGTGGTAGTATATGCATCAATGCAGTATGGACATTTGAGAGCATGGGCAACAGCAAGTGCGATGAGTGCTTTTTCTCGTTCTGATAGGGCCCCTTCTGCCATCACCGCATTGTAGTATCCAAAAAATTTATCCGCAAGAGCTGGATTGGTTCGACCAATCTCTCCAAATTTTCCTAAGTCTTTTGCATTGTAATAATGATTTTCTGCCATACATTCCCTCTATGATGATTTTTTTTGACCTTTCTCTTTTCGTCAAGGGCAAGCACTGTCTTGGGAATTCAAAAAGGTTTTAGGTTCGGTCAATATCTTAGACAAAGTTTCTAATTCTTAAGGATTGGTACGATTCTCTTTTTTTAACTAAATGAACGACTATAGGCAATGATTGTCAGAATTTTCAAAAGGATTTGGAATGGAATGGTGATGGCATCCCAAAGGAAGGCAAACGGAAGAACGGGATACCATTTAATATTCGTTTCAAACTTTTCTATGGAATTAATTTCTATATACCAATGGAGAAGGTATCCATATTTTTTTGAATTTATTTGGTATATCTTTCCTACGATTCCTTGATCATCCACAATGGCCACGACAAGAGAATCATCTGTGGGTTGTTTGGGAATGCGAATTGTCTTTCGAATTTTTGTTTGGCAAACATCACAACGATTCAATTGGAAGGTATGTGGATCCTGACTTGTTTCGATAGGAATTGATTCATAACATGTTTTACCCGACTTTAATTCGAGACAAATGCCAAAGGAATTTTCATATTCCACATATTCAATTTCCTTGGGTATCCCTGTGTAATCATCTACCGATAATTTGTATACAGCAGAGAACTCCTTGGATAGATACAGAGACCAAGAATAGTTGTATGACTTTGGTCGGAAATAGATGCCTCCATTACGGGAGCTTTCCCCTTGGTTTGTTATCTCTCTCATCTCCAAAGTCTCTATTTGGCTTTCTGGGTGTGGCGCATACCATTTATTTATACGTCGATCCAATGCATTGATGGAACGTTTGTATGTTGTCCCATCTTTTGTTTTTAATTCAGGGGATTCAAAGAGCAAATCATTGTTGGGATGGATGAGTTTGATGGAATCCAAATGATGGATTTTAGTAGAAACAAGTTTTGACCTCTGTCTGACTGCGTTTGTGGCACAATTTAAAAAAATCATGACCACAAATACAATCAGGATTCGCATCATGTCGAAAACTTTGGCCTACGTTTTTCGATCAGGGACAAAAACCCTTCTTGGCCATCAGGTGATAAAATCACCTTAGTAAAGAGGTCTGCATCCAATGCGAATAAGGATTCCATTTGGGCGCGGTATGGTTCACGTAAGGCGGTCTTCATCCCACGGCTTGAATTGTAAGTAAGTTTAGATAATGTTTCTGCAAATTTCATCGCTTCCGGATACAAATCTTCTGCTGTATAGAGTTCATCCACAAGGCCAATTTCTTTTGCTTCAGGGCCTTTGATTTGTTTCCCCGTATACAAGAGATCTCGCGCGGCTTTTACACCAACTAAGTCTTGCAATACGATTGTAGGAATGGAAGGAAAGTTGAGACCCACAATGGCTTCTGAAAAACCAATCCTGCCTCCTTTGTCCACCATATAACGGTAATCCGAAAAGAGAGCAAACACTGCCCCTGCGGCCATACAATGGCCATTGATCACAGCAATCGTAGGTACGGGAAAGTGGAAATAGGTTTGCGCCGTACGTAACAACTGTTCCACGGAACGTCTCACATCCGATTCGGTTTTTCCATACATGAGAGTGGGTTCAATCCCATTGGAAAAAAACTGAGTTTGTGCGGAGGTAAAAAGCAAAACACGCAAATTAGGATTATTTGCGTGTTTGTTTAAAATTTGTTGGAATAAAACAAAGGCTTCAAAATCAAATGTGTTTTTTTCATTGGACTGCATCTTGATTTCCAAGATGCGGTCTCCATGAAATATCTCTGCAAAAGGAGTCATATTAACTGTTTTTGTAGAGCTCCAAAATTCTGTCTTTGTATTTTTCTGTGATCACATGGCGTTTCATTTTCATGAGATTTGTGAGTTCATCACCTACTTCAAATGGTTTTGTGATGAGAGTCACATATTGCACTTGTTCGAAGTTTTTAAAACCAGTTTTAACACTGTTAAAATTACGAACTTCCTTTTTATAAAACTCAATGACCTTTGGATGGGTGATGAGTTTTTCAGGATTTTTTTCAGTGATTCCGTTTTCTTCTGCCCATGGAATGAGGGCATCAAAGTCAGGAACGATGATGGATCCAAGAACCTTTTGGTCTTGTCCCACTACCATCGATTGTTTGATGTAAGGTGATTCATCAATTTTGTTTTCGATTGGTACTGGTTCTACGTTTTCACCGCCGAGTAGTACGATGGTATCCTTCGCGCGACCCGTGAGAGTCAGGGTCTTTTTGAAGTTGATCATCCCGATATCACCAGTGTTCATCCAATTGTCTACGATGGTTTTTTTGGTGGTTTCCGGATTTTTATAATACCCTTTCATCACTTGAGGTCCTTTTAAATGAACCACACCCTTTACACCTAACTTACCAAAGATGATGTTTCTTTTGTCATCGATGTGGCAAAGGACATTTCCTGCATCATCACGGATTTGCACTTGGCTCAGAGGAACAATATCACCCACAGAACCCATAATCGGACGATCGAAAGTTCGAGCGGAAATTACAGGTCCGGTTTCAGTCATTCCATACCCTTCGAGAACCGTGATTCCAATGTCCATAAAGAAGGCATCCACGTGTTTTTGTAAGGCACCACCACCCGAAAGAGTGGCACGCAAATGACCACCAGTAGCTTGTCTAATTTTGGAGAGAACAATACGATCCAATGTAAAGCTATTAAACAAAACTCCAAGTCCCGCTAACACATAGAGCGGAGTTTTGAGAGGACTTTCTTCTGGAACCAAAAACTGCGATGCTACAAGAGAAAGAATGGTCAGTGTGAAAGGACCAGTGAACAACAATTTCACGATGGAAACAATCGACAAAACCAATGATTGTAAAATATTCCTTCCTTCGTAATCCACTTCCCAACCCTTGAGAAACCGAATCGCCGCATGGTAATGTTTTGAGAAAAAGTAAGCGACTTTGAACAAAAATCGTCGTACAGGTGGAGTTTGTTTTGGATCATTGATACGAGTGTAAATTCCGTTATAAATGCTTTCCCAAACCCTAGGTGCCGAAGCCATAAAGGTAGGCCTTGCTTTTTGGATGTCGTTACGAAGTTCTGTGACCTTTGTGTAATACGTGGAACCACCGTTGATGATGGCAAAGTATTCGACAACTCGTTCAAAGATATGCCATACAGGAAGGATGGATAACATACGATCGTCAGGTGTGACTTTGGCAACTCGTGGAACCACATAGTGCATCTGGTGGATCATGTTAGAATGCATGAGCATCACACCTTTTGGCATACCAGTCGTTCCGGAAGTGTAAATGAGAGTGTACAAATCGTCCGGTTTGATTCCAGACATACGTTTTTCCGCTTCTCGTTTTCCTTTGGAGCGAAGTTCCCTTCCTTTTTCCAAAAGATCGTAAAAGTGTAAAATTCCAGCACCTGACTTGAGTTTGGTGTCCTTGTCCATGATGATGACGGTTTTTACCGATTTCACCTGGGATTTGTTATTTTTGAATTTTTCGTAAACCTTATCGTTTTCTAAAAAAACAATTTTGGCTTCCGAGTGGTTTAAAATGTAAACGATTTCCGAATCTGTGATGTCAGAACCACGAGGGACATTGGCCGCTCCAGCAGTTAACACGGCACAATCGGCAATGATCCACTCGACACGGTTGTCAGCAAGAACGCCAACATGTTCTCTCGCTTTCACACCTAAATCAATTAGGGCTTCTGCAAGTGCGATACCATCTTCGTAAAGTTGTTTATAGGTTAGGGCCTGGTAATCCTTTTCTGCATTTTTATACCAAAATGCTGGTCTTGGACCAAATTTTTCTGCGGATTCCTTATAAACTTCTGCTAGGTTATTTGCCATATCTCTCCATCTAAAAGCGGTCTTTATGATAGACCCTACTTTCAGATGGTCAAGAGAAATTTAGGCAATTAGTCCCAGTGGAACCCTTCGCGTTGGTGTCCTTTTTTCAAATGGCGTTCGCGAATTTCGCGGAGTTTGGTCATTTGGGAGAGGTTGAGTAGGTTACGTGCCGCAAGTCCCATTTGTGGGAGAAGGGATTCGTCTTGTGTGTTGGCTAAAAACTGGTTGGTCTTCACAAAGGAGCTTTTAAACTCCAAATTCATCTCGGGATAGAAATCCATACAAGCCTCCGTGCTTTCCGGTTTCCGGGGTATTTGTTTTTGAAGGTTCCCACCATCCGTGGTAGGTAGCCTTCCCCCAATATATGTATCGCCGAAAAATGAATATCCTGAAGCAAAAAATTTTGCTTGTACTATTTTTTTTTCTCTGATTTTTGGTATTCGTTCATGACAATTCGATTGGAAAATTCTACAGGAAGACGAAGCGGGCGCTTTGTTGCTTATGAGTACGGAGAAGACCTTTTTGGCACTCTGTATTTGAATAAGTTTTCTGGTCGCGAGAAAGGTCGGCTCATCGACAAATGGAGATTAAATGACTTAGGAAGTCTCATTCGTGTGCTCGATACAGAGATTTCTCGAAGGGAAGAAGAAAATTACGAACGACCTCTTTTCCATTAATCCAACGTATACTTTCCTAATTCATAGGAAAAACAAATACAAAACCAAAATTCAGTTTTTCACCAAACGACTTCGCAGAGTTTCAATATTTAGGTTCATCCATTTTTTTGTTTTTTTCTTTGCTATCGTTTATTGTTATCTTTCCAAACTTTCCTGGATCGAATATAGTCTCTCTCTATTTCTGTTACTCCCTTTTGTATACCTTGTTCGGTTGTATTCCTTACGAAAGGAACAACTTCAGTTTCTTAAGCAAACACTCCAATTCATTGAAGGAGAAATCTTTAGACTCACTGGAGATTTGAAAAAACTAAAAACAAGGGAACATTGGGAATATCCAGTTTTTGTAAGAAACCATCCACTTTCTATTGATTTGGATCTTTGCACCAAACAAGGGTTTTTGGGGGTGTTTGATACAACTGTTACAGACAATGGATTCCAAATTTATTTGCATCAATTTTTGCAAGAAAAGAGTCCTTTTGGAGAATTCAAACCAAATCCAATTTCTGTAGAACAGATATTAAATCAAAGAAATTATCCCTTCCAACTGATGCGTAAGTTTTTGGTATTGGATGGCGAACCAAATGAAAAATTTGTTCTCCCCCAAGTCAGTCAAAACTCTGATTTTTGGAAAAAACGAAAATGGCTCCGGTGGTTTTTTCCGATTTGGGGAATGTTTTCTCCTCTTTATATTCTAGTTGGATTATTATTTGATCTACCTCTCATTCCCTTATTAATCCTTCTCAATGGAATTTTATTTGTGAGTTATCGCAAAGAATCCATTTTGATATGGAAGGAAATTAAAAGTTTAAGTTTCGCATCGAATTTGTTCAAAAAAACTTTTATATTCCTTTCGAAAGAAAGAAAAATCACCAAACAAATGCTAAAGAGGATTTCCAATTTAGGAGATTCTTCGGAATTACTCGTCTCTCCCCTTCCCCATTTGATTTTGAATTTATTATTTTTATGGGATCTATGGAAAATCCAATCTTTACAGAAATGGAAACAAAACTTTTTAGTCCATTGGAATGAATTACAAAACAAAATCACAACCATTGATTCTATTCTTCCTTTGATTAATTTTGGCTATTTGAATCCTGACGCAAACTTTGCCAAAATCTCGGACGATACAAAGTTAAACGCCGAGTCTTTGGTTCACCCACTCCTTTCCCAGTCCCATCGAGTATTCAATCCCTTACCTGTCATGAAACCAGGAGATTTAATGATTGTCACTGGTTCGAATATGAGTGGAAAAACAACGTATTTACGTTCGATCGCCATGTCATTGTTACTTGTTGGATCAGGTGCGCCTGTCTTGGGGAAAAATTTTGAGACCCCAAAATTTCAAATCCACACTTTGATACGGTCCCAAGATTCTATGGAAGATGGAGTTTCCTTTTTTTATTCCGAAGTTAGGAGACTTTCTTCAATCATCCAAAATGCAAATGGATCCAATAAAACTCCAATTTTGTTTTTAGATGAAATCTTAAAGGGAACCAATTCAAAAGAAAGATTCATTGCCACTCGAGAAATTTTATCTGTGTTACGCGAAAAAAACTGTATCGTCTTTTTAACGACTCATGATTTGAAACTGACCGAGATTCCTTGGGCAAAACGATACCACTTCACCGAACTAGAAAGAGACGGGCAAATGGATTTTGACTACAAAATCAGAGAAGGAGTGTCTAGTTCGACAAATGCATTAAAAATCTTAAAAAAAGAAGGGATTCCGATTCGCAACGAAGCGGATACCTGATTAAACTTTCTCAGATACTTGAGTTTCATTTTTCATGGAATGAATCCTTGACAAAGTTAAAAATTTACTTAACAGTTGTTGAATTCTGGCTAATGCCAACGACTGGAGTGTTTCGTGAAAAAGTTATTAACAATTCTAATTTTTGCTTTGAGTTTCCAATTATATGCCGGTGACTTAAAAGACGACCTAAAGAGTGCAACAGGTGATAGCGAAAAAATATCCATCCTCGCTGAGATGGGTAAATCGGGAGAAACAAAATATGTAAAACCTGTTACCGAACAATTGGAAAAAGGGGAATCCAGTAAAATTCGCGCCCAAGCTGCCACCTCCCTAGGTGATCTAAAAGCAGGGTTCAATGAATTACACAAAGCATTCGACAACGATGATGTTTATGTGAGAGAGGCCTCCATAGAAGCACTAGCAAAAATTGGAAATTCTAAATCACAATCTTATTTTGAAAAAGGAACAAAAGATAAAAATGAAAAGATTCGTTTTTATAGCGTTCAAGGATTGTCAAAGGTTGGAAGAAGTGGAAATGCTCCTATCTTCAGAAATGCAATCGAATGGAAAGACAAACCGACCCAACTCGCTGCCATTCGTGGGCTTGGGAACATCAATGCATGGGATGAGTGGAAGTATGTAAAACCATTTTGTTCAAACTCTGACAAAGATTTTGTGATGGCATGTTTGTACAGCGCTGGGAAATTTAAAACCGACGAATCATTGTTAGCGATTGAAAGTTTATTAGCAAGCCCTGACACAGAAATTAGCAAAGAAGCTTTTGATGCCATTGCCAATTTTAAACCAGCACAAGTCATTCCTACTCTCATTCGATTTAAAAAAACAAATCCAAATCATCCAAATTTAGCTGATTTAAGTGCCAATTTAAAAAAACTGAAAGCAGCAAAACAATATGCGATCATCAATGTTTCGGATCGATTGAACTTACGTTCCAAAGCGAATGAAAGATCGGAAGTGATCACTGGTCTTCCTGGAAATGCTGTGGTAGAAATTATCTCTAGAGAACCAAGAAAATACATTATCACCAATAGTAAAGGGGAAGAGATGGAAGACTTCTGGTACCAAATCAAAACAAGTGATGGTAAAAAAGGATATTTATTCGGTGAATACATCCATGTAGTGGATAGTTATTAAAAGGTTCACCCATATGAAATTAATTCAAAATTCCTTCGGGATCTTGATCTTATTGTCAGCTGTAGTTCTCGTGAACTGCAGCAAAAAAAAAGTAGAAAACTTCACTGTTCCCAAAAAAATATTTTTTATCGATACAAAAGATACAATTGATGTTTTACAAACAGAAGAACCATTAGCTGAAAAAATTGGGACCATTAGTGACTCAGATTCCGTGCAAGTTCTTGCTCTAGTATCATTTGAAAAAAAAGATATGGTATACAAAACATACCAAATCAAATGCCCTACTTCAATCAAACATAAGTGTAAAACCGAATTTGGTTACATTCGAGCGTTTGATGTGGAAGGTGGTGGTTATACTTCTTCTTCCTCCGATTTCTCTGTTCTTCTCAAAAAGAAATTAATTGTATCAAATGAGGAATACACTGAAAGTAATCAATTAAAACAATTGATCCTTGAACCTAAATCAACTCTAAGTTCGATTACGATCAATCACTTCAGTATTTTTCATTTCTTAATTCGTTCCTTGATGACAAAACCAGAGGATCAATTTCAAAAAATGGAAGAGGTGTACCAAATCCTAAAACTAGCAGAAAATCCTTCGAGAGAAGATCAATATGTTACCTCGCTTAAGAAAAAATACCCCTTTCTAAATGAAGTGAATGATTCAGGTGCCATTTCTTCTGTCACAACGAATAATGATTTCGAACAAAAATTAACTGAAGCAAGAAACGAATTGATGAACTCATTCATCGCTGGATTCCCACTACGAGCTTCCACCTTTAAAGGATTAGTTGGACAATTCAATAAATTAAAAAACTTTCCTTATTTGTCTGAGAAAGTATTCGAATATCTCTCAAAGGAAGGAGTTTATTCTGTTTCTGGATTTGAAACTCAGTATTTAATCAATGCAGAATCAGGTTCTACGGCTCTGAACAAACTAAAAAAATTGGAACCTAATTTAGATCCAACGAAAACACTTGGAATGTATCAGATCTTACATGACTCAGAAACCAATTACCAAATCAAAATTCAAATTTTGGATGGAATGGGAAATGTAACAAAAGAGGAAAGTTATCCTATTGTTTCGATTTCTGCTGAAGAATCAGGAAATTCTTTAGGTTTTAAAATCAAAGCTGACAAACAAGATATGATTTTATCCCCTTTAGAAACAACACCTAATCTACTAATTGCAGGGGAAGGTTTCAAAGAATTTGTAAAAGCCATTCCAAATGATTACAAAGACATCATCAAAAACAATGATTACAATAAAGCAAAGTTGTTAATTGCTCTTAAATTTGGTGAAGGTGGATTTGATGAAAAATTAGGTAAAATGGTTTATATCCTTTCTGCTTCCAAACGGTATTGGATTATGTTGGATTTGTTTCGCTTCAATCCAAATGTAAAACGATCTCATGATTATGACGGTACATTAGAGACTTCATTTTCTGTTGATGAACACACTTGTATTTCCACAAGCAAATGGAGACAACCAAAGGGTGAATTGTACATCACAGGAATTGAAACGAGTTGTTACTCAGATAGTGATGAAGAAATATCTCCAACGGAATCTATGTGTTTTTATGAGGGTGGTTCGATGTTCTATCAATTTGAATTTTCACCATCGGAACTCAGATCCGATAAACCTTACGTAGAATTTAAATTTGAAAATTCTGGAGTCTGCCAAGCCATCCAACATATCATGTAAAAATGGTTTATTGATTACGAATGAAAAAACCAAAGAATCAGTTTTTGGTTTTTTCTTCTGTTTTTTCTTCCTCTTCTTTGCCACCAAAAATTGTCCGAAACCCCTTCCAACTTTTTTGAACACCTGTGGTGACATTGTCCACTGCTCGATTCACATAATCAGACATTGCAGAGCCTGCAATTCCACCCACAGCTGCACCCGCAGGACTTGCTAAAAAAATGGTTCCAGCATAGACCGAACCCAACCAAATCGGATCAATAAAAGGAGAGGACACTCCGTACGTTCCTCGATAGATGATTGGTAATTTTAAGGCTTTGCCAGCAACCCCAGGAAAAGCAATCGTAAACTTCATATCGATTGATTTGTTGAAACCAATTTTCCCACCACCAGAGCCTGCAATTCCATCTGCTTTTAGAGCAAAATTTTTAATCTCAATATTCTCATTTGCATATTGAAAATCAAACTTCAATTCGTTATACGGAGTCGCTCTACTAAAATCAATTTTTTTCAAATTGATTACACTTCCAATGGAACTAATTGGTTTTAATATGTTTGTGTAACTGAGTAACTCTCCATTTTTTGCATTGATATTTCCAATGATTTGTAAATTCGGAAGTAAACCATCCTCTGAATCAGAAGGAGAAAAAATCATAAAATCAGAATCTATATTCCCAGTGATTGGAGAAATTTTAAATATATCAGACAATACGGGAGCAATCGAAACATGTTTGATTTCACCTTTTAAAGTAAGACCAACTGGATTTGACCAACGATAATCGCCGGAACCAATCACAACGCCATCATATACCTTTAATTCATAGCGATTGATGTTGAGTTTTCGTTTTGCATAATGTACATTGAGCTTTAAGGAATCGGCTTTGAAATCGGCAATGTTCAAATTTCGAAAATTAAAATTTAAATACACATTCATTCGATTCACATAACCAGTGTTTGGCAATCCACGAGTGAGAATTGATTTTTCAAAATCTGGATCGATCCAAATTTTGGCCACTTTCAAGATGCTTGGAACATCTAAATAATCGGATGTTGCTTCAAAGGATACAGTCGGTGATAATGGAGGTTTCAGGAAGTTTACATATCCGGAAGCATAAAGTTTCGATTTACCCTTCCATTCGATCACGATATTGGCAAAATTAAATTTGCTCTCATTGATATCGTAATGCATGAGAGTCGATACATGGCCATCTGCAAACGTTTTTCCATCTTTTAGTGCCAAATCTTTAATATGCAATTGGTCTATCACGGCATAAATCTTTGACTCATCACGCTTATAAAATGGGATCGTACCTGTTGTTTTTACAAATCGTAAATCACCTCTTGTAAAAATGATTAAAATATCGTGTAAATCGATACCTTTTAAATTTTGAAATTGGAGTTCACCTTCCAATCTTAAAGATTCATAAGTCATCTTATCTTCTACAAAGAAAAAATTTGAACTTAAGGTGATTGGTTCGTGATTCAATTTTCCATATAAATAAAAATCAAGATTACGAAGATCTTGGTCCAAATGAAGTGTTGTTTCCCAAAGATATAAATTAATATTTCGTGAGTAAAGTTTGTCTTCGAATAAAATGGTGATATTTTTGATTTCAATTTGATTTACGAAATTTACAAAAGTTTTGGAGAAATAAAGTTCGGTTGGAGTTTCTTCGGTGTTTGAATCTAATGATTCTATTTCATTCTTTGTTTTCTTTTTGGGATCAGGATTTGGTTGGGAGGAAAGCCTTTCAAATAGTGGAAACGATTCGTCTTTTTCTCTTGTGATTTCAACTGTTCCAGTATTTAAATATATTTTCCTTAACTCCAATGATTTTCCAATAAAAACTCCATAATATATTTCGATTCTAAGTTTGTTCACATGAATGATTTCATCATCCGCTTTAGATACGGTGACTTCATTCAATTCAATACCTGGGAATGGGAAAAAAACTGGTTCCGAACTTTTATAATTCACGTTCAGTTCTGTTAGTTTATAAGTTGATTCGAGAATTAAATTTTTGTAATAATCGGGATCAGCAAGTAGAGGGTATAATATAAAAAACATTGTCATCGAAATGACAAAGATAAAAGTTAAAAGTGTTTTTCCAATTACACCTTTGATCGTATCACGTAACGTTAGTTTCACAAAAATTTTACAACAATGGGAAATGGCATTTGACTCGATGCAGTTCTGAAGGATAAGTTTCTTTTGGTTCTTCTGTTTTGCAAATCTCTTTTGCAATGGGACAACGAGTATGAAACTTACAACCTTTTGGTTGGTTGAGAATACTTGGGATTTCCCCAACGAGAGGTTGGGAAATTTTCTCTCGTTGTTTCAAATCAAAACTGGCTGAAAAAAGAGCTTTTGTATAAGGATGGAGTGGTTTTTGACTTATCTCATCGCGACTTCCTTCTTCTACAATTTGCCCCAAGTACATAACAGCAATTCGATCCGAAACATGTTTTACGATATTGAGATCATGGGAGATAAACAAATACGATAGACCATATTTTTCTCGTAACATTAGTAAATTATTAATCACTTGTGCTTGCGTTGAAATGTCCAAGGCCGAAACCGCTTCATCACAAACTACTAAACTTGGTTCTAAAATTAAGGCTCGCGCAATCGCAATCCTTTGCCTTTGGCCACCACTAAATTCATGTGGGTATCTGTGCAATATGTCCGAAGGTAGATTCACTTCCGATAAAGCTTTGATAGCTTTTTCTTTTTTTTCTACAGCACTCAGCTTCGGAAAATGGATTTGTAAACCCTCCGTAATGATTTCTTCAATCGTAAAACGAGGGTTTAGCGATGAATAAGGGTCCTGGAAAACCACTTGGATTTTTCTTTTTAAACGTTTTTGTTCATCCTTGGAAATTTTAGTGATATCCTGATCATCAAAACTGATTGTACCATGGTCAATCGGCAACAAAGATAATATGGCACGACCAATGGTTGACTTTCCACAACCTGATTCACCTACTAGTCCTAAAATCTTTCCTTTGGGAATGGTAAATTGAACTCCATCGACTGCGACGAGTCGTTTTGTCGAAAAAGAAAGGGATTGGGATTGTTTATAAGAAACAACCAAGTCTTTTACATTAAGCACTTTCCTTTCCTCCAAATAAAAAACATTCTACAATTTGAGATTCTCTCACCAAACTTGGATTTGGTATTTTAACATCACAAATCTCTAATTTGTCTTTGCAACGAGTATGAAATCGACAACCAGAAGGGTAGGATTTAGGTGAAGGAACAATTCCGTCAATGGTTATGAGTTTTTTACCAATGTTCTCATGCGTTGGATAGGCGGAAATCAGTGCTTGTGTGTAAGGATGTTTAGGAGTATCGATCACCAAATCCACACTTCCTTGTTCAACAATTTTTCCTGCATACATCACAGCAATTCGATCCGCAATATTACTCACTAAACCAATATCATGAGAAATAAATAAAACGGACATTCCATGTTCTTTTCTCAATTCTTTGAGCAACTCTATTAATTGAAGTTGGATGGTGACATCAATGGCACTAGTAGGTTCATCCGCGATTAAAATTTTAGGATCACACATAAGAGCCATTGCAATACAAACTCTTTGTAACATACCACCTGAAAATTGGTTCGGGTATTGATCGAGTCTCTGTTTGGCGTCGGTAATTCCAACTCGTTCCAACAAATAAATTGCTTTTGTTTCTGCCTCTTCCTTAGAACCAAGTCCATGTAATAAAAAACTCTCAATCAATTGAATTCCAATCTTATGTAATGGATTGAGAGACGTAAAAGGTTCTTGGAATACGTAAGCAATTTCTTTTCCTCGAACAGATCTTAGGTGTTCGCTGGAAGCTTTCATCAAATCGGAACCTTCAAATGTAATCGAACCCGTTGGATACAAAGTGGTATTGGAAGGCAATAATTTGGTTAATGCCAAACTTGTAATGGATTTTCCACATCCAGACTCTCCCACAAGTGCCAAGGTTTCGCCTTTTTCTAAATGAAAGCTGATTCCACTCACAATGGGTAAAACACCATCGTCAGTTTTGATATGGATACTTAAGTCTTTTACTTCGATGGCTTTCTCTTTGGAATTCATTCGTAAACTACCTTATCTTTTGGATCAAAGGCATCTCGTAATCCTTCCCCAACAAAAGCTGAAAACAAAATTGTTAAAAACAATGCAACAGATGGAAAGGTAATTAACCACCAAGCGGTCAATCTTTCTCTCCCTTGTCCAATGAGTTCTCCCCAAGATGGATTGGGAGCAGGGATTCCATATCCCAAAAAGTCCAATGCAGATAAAACAGATATAGCTGAAATCAAAATAAATGGTAAAAAAGTAACCAGTGGTGTGAGAGAGTTTGGTAATAAATGCCTCATAATAATCGAATAAGAGGATGCACCCAATGTCTTTGCCGCATCAACAAACTGCTGTTTGCGGAGTTTCAGAAACTCTCCCCTCATATAATAACTGAGACCAATCCAACTTAAGGAACCATAGGTAACAATGAGAACCATAAACCCTCTTCCAAAAAAAGAACCCATGATCAAAATTAGATAGAGAAAAGGAATCGCTGATAGAATTTCAATTATCCTTTGTAAAAACAAATCAAGTCTACCTACAAAATAACCCTGCACTCCCCCGATAAATGATGCGAGAAGAATCTCGACAACAATGAGAATCAAACTAAAGGTCATGGCTAATCGATACCCATACACAATCCGTGTAAAAACATCGCGGCCACGATCGTCGGTTCCCATCCAATGGCGAAGAGAGGGTTTGGATGGTGGATTGGTGCCTTCCTCTAAACTATCCAAATTGTCTTCGTTCACACCAAAAGGAATCGGAGGAAAAATCATTTGATTGTTTGAATTTTGAAATCTTGGTTCACGATTTAGTTTTTTATAATTTGGTTCCGTTAAATTGACGCCACCAAATTTGGTTTCTGGATAAAATTGAACAATTGGAAAAGAGACTGATCCTTCGAACAGGACCAAAAGTGGTTTATTATTGATGAGAATGGGGGAAAATAAAGAAAGTAGGTATGTATAAAATAGTACCAACATAGAATAATAGGCACGTTTATTCTTTTTGAATTTTTCCCACTTACGAACGTTTGCTGGATTTGATATAAACTTCATTCGAAATCAATCCTCGGATCGATGATGATATAACAAAAATCGGAGACAATTTTACCAATGAGTCCTAAAAAACTTTGTGCAAGTAATAAGCCCATCATTAAGTCAGTATCCCTCTCGCGCACAGCTTCAAAACTGAGAAGTCCCATTCCATCAATATTGAATACCAACTCAATGAAAAGTGAACCAGAAAATATTAAAGTTAAATTACTTCCAAATCCTGTCGCGATCGGTATGAGAGAATTTCGGAAAGCATGTTGAAAGATAGCATCCGAAAAACTTAATCCTTTTGAGAGTGCCGTTCGTACATATTCTTTTGCAATTTGATCAAGCAAACTATTTTTCATCAGTAATGTCAAAACAGCAAAACTACCGACCACATAACAGATCACAGGCAAAAACATATGTGCCAATCGGTCTTTAACTTTCCCAATAAAACTTAAGTCCTCATAAAAATCGGAAACTTCATGCCCAAGTGGAAAAAATGAAAACACCTCGCCAGAAGCAAATAAGTATAAAAGTAACATCGCAAAGGCAAACACTGGAAGGGAATACGTAAAAAAGATGATAAAACTTGTGATAAAATCAAAACGACTTCCTTCTTTTAAAGCCTTTTGGATTCCCAAAGGAATACAGATAAGGTAAGTCAGAAAAAAACCTGACAATCCGAAAAAAAGTGAGACAGGTAGTTTTTCAATGATGAGTTCGGAAACCTTTCGCGAATGGAGTCGGGATTCACCCAGATCAAACTGTACAATTTGTTTCAGCCAATACAAATAGGCAATGGGTGCAGGTTTGTCTAAATGGAGTCTCTTTTTGATGAGTTCAATTTCCTCTTGGGAGATTTGTTTGGTGGAAGCACCCGCTAAATTAGCCGATCCTTTCAGTTTTGCAATTTCGCTATTGAGTGGGCCACCTGGTGCAAAATGAGAGATCAAAAAGACTAAAAACGTGATTCCAAGTAAGGTTGGAAAAATTAGAAGAAAACGCTTTAAAAAATATTTCCACATGGTTTAGAACTCCCACCAGTCTTTCGACTTTTGATAACCTTTCAATTCTAAATATCCTTTGGCTGACTTTTTTTGAATTGGATCGTCTGCCTTCACAGCCCCTTCCCAATAGATGGTTTTTGTTGAATCACTTCCATCAAACTCTTGTTCATTGAATATTGGAGATACAATCCATTCTCCACCAGGGTATTTGATTTTCCATTGAAGAGGATACTCAATTTTTGTGTTTTCACTTTTCCAAGGTATTCCCATTGGTTCCATTTGAATCTCTGATACATCACTCCAGTAAGTGACTTTCCCCCTTACATCACGATAGGTTCCAAATATTTCAGGACTTACCTTGGATGATTCTCTAAAGCGAAAGAAAACGTAGTCACCACCTTTGTCATCCATCAAACTAATCCAATCCCAACCAGATTGACCCTTTGCTAAAGTTGGAATGTTTTTAGAAGCTTTTTCACTCCATTCGTGATCCATCCAAGAATCCCCAGAAAGTATAGATTCTTTTTTCCCTTCGATCCACAAAGACCCTTTCGTTTTAAGTCTCGGATAACTATAGTAATATGAAAATATTTTTGGATTCCGTTTTGATTTGATAGAAATTCCATCTTTTCCATGGGATAAAATGTTTCCATTACCCTCTAAACTTAACTCTAATGCAATTTCACCTGATTTTGGTTTTGCTTTGATAAAAAATTGATCTTTGGAAAGAATTTGGAATTCATATTCTCCACTAAAGATTCGATTCTCTTTATTTCCCGCAAGATCACCTAAATTCCGTTTGATGGTTTGAGAAGTGTAATGGCGTTTTTTTGAAAGATCGGATATGGCAAAATGAACTGGGTAGAGTTCTGGATTCCAACTATCTCCATCAGAAAATTTCAATCGAAAAAAAGATAGTTCATATCCATATAAATTTCCTGATTCAGCTTTGATATGACCAACAAAGTAACACCACTCCAATCCAAAGTCCGAATGGAAGTTGTGGTCTTTTGGAAAACTAAAATGGAAAAAACATAGTGAAAGCAGGATAATTTTAATTGATTTCATTGGGCAAAGACTCCCACTTTTTTTCCAGTGGAAGGATATGTAGATAGGTAAATTCGATGTGTTTCATCTTATCGATCACATCTTTCATTTTTTGTTTTTGATTCAATTTACGATACAATTGCGCTAAGTTATACAAGTTAGAGAGGTTGGAATCATTGATTGAATAGGCTTTTTTCCATTCTAACTCCGCTTTTTCATATTGTTCCATTTGGTAATAACAATAACCCAAAATTGCATGTGATTTAAAATGATTGGTTTTGAACTTATTATACGATTCAAGCATACTAATGGCCTTTTCGAAATCGCCACTGTATGCCAATGCCTTACCATAATTGAGTTGTGTATTCAGTTCTCTTGGTAAAATCTGATGGGCTTTTTCGTAGGAAACAACCGCCGATGGATAGTCTTTTGAATGGTATGCTTTATCCCCTTCTGACTTAATCACATTAAATTCTTCTAATTTAGGAGATAACTGTAGACCAAGTAAGGTAATATCATCCATCGCATCAGTTCCCATCGTAAATTCACGGTGGTGGTTCATGATGAGCTCAACTGTTTCCTGGATCGAGGCATTGGCATTTTCTTCTATGAGCTGTATGAGTTTTGTTTCACCAAATGCATGTCCATGGTCATTCTCAGCTTCTGTTAGACCATCTGTGTACAAAAACAGTTTATCGCCAGGTTCCAATTGAAGGTAAAAGTCTCGGTAAGTGTCCCCTGCATCAGGAAACATTCCAAGGAAGGTCCCGTCGCCTTCACAGACTTCCGCCTTACCTGTCTGATGTCTGAATAAGATAGGCCTTGGATGCCCAGCAATCGAGTACGATACTTTATAATCGGAATGGATGAGAAGGTAAACACAAGTTGTATACCCTTGTTGTTTGACTAAGTCTAAAAGTTCTCTATTGATGAGTTTAAATGTTTCCGAAGGTTTTGGTTTTTTAAAATTCGAAAATAACATTTTGGATAAAGCAGTGATAAACGCGGCTGGCACTCCATGCCCAGACACATCACAAACAGCAACACCTAACTTATCTGTTTGGTAGGGAAAATAATCATAATAATCTCCACTCACTTCTTGCATGGGACTAAAACCTGTCCAAAACTGTATTCCATTCCAATCAGGAATGATCTCGGGGATCAAACCTTTTTGGATGTTCTTTGCCAGACGAAGGTCTTTGGCCATGGAGTGTTGTTTTTTTTCTAACTCTTGTTTGAATGATTTGAGCACTTCGACAGCGGCTTCTAAATCACGATTTTCAATGGCAAGTTCCCTGGATTTACCAACAACATCTCTCACATCCACGATGGACATTTCTTCCAATTCAGTTTCGGAACGTGAAGTGACCATCACTCGATGGCGCGAAGAAACATTTTCCTTTGTTAGGTGAGACCTAGACAAATACAAATTATCGTCCGACCATTCTAATTCATATTCATTGGCATCAGATCCAAATTGGATACCTTCTCCCAGCTCTTTGTGTGAAACGTGAATCCCAAAAAGTTTTGTTTTGGTCATTCTGATCTGAAACTCTTTGAGTTCAAAGAGTAGAGCTAAACCATTCAACATCCCTTGAAAAAAAACGGCATCATACCACTTCTCTTGGTATTCAGGTAAATAAACAAATACAAACTTAAAATGTTGATCCGATATAGGTTTTACATTTAAGTAAACTGCTCTCGTTAGGCGACCAATTAAAATCGGCAACCTATGGATCATTTCTACTAAATCAATTCTAGAATCATCAAGTGGTAACAGATCGTATGCATTGGTGATGAGTGCTTCTGTCCCCACATGGTATAAAATTCCTGATATGTCTAATGATAAGGAAATTTGTTGGATGATTTTATCTTCAAGGGATTGCGAAATCCAATAATTGGGATCTTTTAGAATCCGATTGTAGGTGGTATCATCTAAAATCTCAGGAAAAGGATTGGTGTGGATCGATAGATTGTTTTCCCGCTCATACACTTGGATGAGTCCCGATACTCGTTTTGATGATATTTCTCTTGCAGAATGCAGTGGCTAAACCCTCCCGAAGATTCCCCTTCGGTAGGAGAAAAATAAATTTCAATCGATCCCTAGGCAATAGATTTTTCTATGGAGATATGATTTGGTATCTAAGAGTATTTGGAATCTTTGTTTTTGTGTTTTTTTTCGCAGTCCTTTCTCAAAAGGAAAGTCGTTTGGAACACAGTTGGGAGGTAAAATTAAAACCCGAACAAACACAAAAGATCTTATACGAATCCTTCCAACCGAAATCCTTTCGCCCGCCGACCCTTGGCGAGGAATGGGAGTCAAAATCCCTAGGGGAAACAGTGCAATGCAAAACAACCGCTGTCACAAATACACCGACAATTTCTTTCCAAATTGAGACAACAGGATTCAAACATTACCAAGTACTCAAAGAGACATACCAACTGGATCCGACGGAGAACGGTGTTCGCGTGAAAGGAGTTTTGGAAATCCAACCGGCTCCCAATTTCCTTTCTAAACTTTTATTTTTATTCTTTGGCAAGGCGGATCTACATCACATCGCCACTTCGAAAGAAAAACGATTCTAAACTTACTTTTTTAAACTCTCGATGAGCACAGTTGCCATCACCATCACACCCTCACTTCTCCCCAAAGCTCCCATTCCTTCCGAGGTGGTTGCTTTGATTGAAACACAATCTAACGGAAGTTTGGTGATATTTGCAAGGGAAGCATTGAGTTCTGCTCGGATCGGACTTATCTTTGGATGGTCTCCCACATAGGTGCAGTCCACATTGATCAGTTTGAATTTTTTCTCAGCCACAAGTTCCAAACATTTTTCGATGATGCGAGTGGATTTCATATTTTTGTATTGCGGGTCAGTGTCCGGGAAATGGACGCCAATATCTCCGAGTGACAATGCACCCAAAATCGCATCCGCCACTGCATGTAAAATCACATCAGCATCACTATGACCGAGAAAGGCAAACTCTGATTTAATCTCAACTCCCGCAAGCACAAGGGGGCGAAAGGGTTCATGGATTAATTTATGAAAATCGATTCCGTTTCCGACTCTAAACATATTATTTTTTATAACTCAACTCTAACATACGATTCACAGATTTTTGGGCAAGGCGAATCACTTCCTCGTCCAAAAAGATTTCAAACTGTTCCTTCAAAAGGGCATCTCTTACTTTTTCCAAAGTAATTTTTTTCATATGAGGACAGGTTTGGCAGGTGGAGACAAATTCTTTTTCAGGGAATTCAGACCGTAAATTATCTCCCATCGAACACTCTGTCACAAGCATAATTTTGTCCGTTTTACTGTTCCGAATGAAATCCACCATTTGAGAGGTTGAACCAGAAAAATCAGCTTCTTTCACTACATCTTCATGGCATTCTGGGTGAGTGATGACAGTGACACCACCAGGGAACAGGCGTTTTGTGGAACGGATGTCTTCTGGAGTGTATATTTCGTGCACCATACACCGACCAGGATGAGAGATGATGGTTTTTGAGGTTTGGTTACGAACATTCCCAGCCAA
Organism: Leptospira biflexa serovar Patoc strain 'Patoc 1 (Paris)'; assembly: GCF_000017685.1. NCBI lineage: Bacteria > Pseudomonadati > Spirochaetota > Leptospiria > Leptospirales > Leptospiraceae > Leptospira > Leptospira biflexa. The sequence goes on along the minus strand of NC_010602.1, from coordinate 321,410 downwards.
ATATTCATCAGGCAAAAAGATAACCGTATCCCCTTCGACCGCATTCACAATTTGTACGGCATTGGCAGAGGTACAACAAACATCTGTTTCCGCTTTGACTTCCGCCGAACAGTTGACATACGTCACAACGGGTACACCCGGGTATTTCGCTTTCAAGACCTTCACATCCTCTCGAGTGATGGATTCTGCTAAGGAACACCCAGCTTTTGGATCTGCGATGAGAACCTTTTTCTCCGGGGAAAGGATTTTGGCAGTTTCCGCCATAAAATGAACCCCGTTGAACAAAATCATATTCGCAGTTGTTTCTTTGGCCATTTTGGAAAGATACAATGAATCTCCGATGATATCGGATACTCCCCAAAACACATCCGGAGTCATATAATTGTGACCAAGGATCACAGCATTTTTTTCTTTTTTGAGACGACCTATTTCTTCTGCGAGGGGAAGGATTCGTTCTTCAATTTCATGAGGAAGGTAAATCGGTTTTAATTTTTGGACCAATTGGTCTTTGGATACGAGTGACATTTTTATCTCCTTATAACATTCATTGGAAAGGATCTGATCCAAGAATGGTATCAGTGTCCTGAAGTCCCGAATCAACGGGTGGAACGGAATTCTCTAATGAACCACATTGGTTCATGGCTTCTTGCCAGGAAGTTTCAGCACTCGAAGTGCCTGTACGTTGGACTCTTCTATATTCTGAATTGGAAGCAAATGAATTTTGGTTACATGCTTTTGTTAGATTATAGGTTAAGTTGATTTTGGAAAAACAATCAAAATACAAAACGGCAACGGCGTCTGTACTCAATTCTTGTGGAAGGATTTGCGCTTTTAATCTTGAGATGAGACCTGGACAAACATTCGCACTCACATCAGCGACTGCCACACAATTTGATTCTGTGAGAATAAATCTTTGACAAGCAGATTGGATGGGGCTCCCTTGAGAGAGTAACGTACTTAAAAGTTCTGAATTGGATTCTTCTTTGGATTTTTTCGTACAGGCAAAATCCATAAATACAATGCCAATGAACAAAAAGAAAACCACCACAATCTTACTCATCTCGATTCTACTCTCCTTCTTACTTGGTGGTCTTGTCTATATCCTTTTTCTGAAAAAAAACAAGGAAGACACCAAAGAATCATCCTACGATTCCCGATCGGAAATCTATTGGCAGAGGTTACAAAATCGCCCAGAGGTTCTCAAAGGACCAGGTTACCCGGAGGATCTGCGCGATTTTTTGGAAACTTTACGAGGAAAGGAAACTTATCTCTGGAAAGGTGACAGGGACCAAACCTACCTTCATCTACTGACAGAATATCCGGATGAACGAGGCCATGTGCTTTATGCTGTCTATGTCGCTTATATGAACTGGAAAGAAAAAAGTTTGGAAATGGAAACTTCTCCGGCACTTTCCTCCTACGAAAAACTAACGGCCGTAAATCGCCTCAAGGGAGAGATTTTTCCAAGTGATTTAAGAGGTCTCATTTTTCCCAAACACCCCACTTCGCCACCAGTCATTTTATCCTCTTATTTGGAAGATTACATTCAGAGAAATCCCTATAGCTATGCCCGAGAACGGAAATCAATTTTCCTTCGTAAAAAAGAGGAACTTTACCAAAAGGAAAAATGGGACATCCAAAGTTGGGAAAGCCCTTCGTTTTACCGAGAGGTGGTTGAGATGATCTACGAAAGGGAAATGAAGGAAATGACCGAAGAGGAAAAAACTTTTTATCGCAGTTCTAAAATCGAGGAATTGAAATCGGATTTTTGGAATTGACAAGACATGTTTCGATCCCCCATATAAATGAGGTTATGAAACAAATTCTATTCTCCTTTCTCTTAGTAGGATTCTTATTCCAATGCAGTAGCAGTCCCAAAAGACTCGACAATGCTGATGATTATATCTCCGACTCAGGTGGACTCACAAGCCAAGAATTGGTGAAAGCGGCCGAAAAATTAGCCGGTCAAATTGGGGAGTACTTCAAAGAAAACCCACATGAAGAAGGTGTTTTTGTGGCACACTTCCCTACGCGAAACGATACATCCGAACAAATCCAAACGGAACTTTTTGACAATGCGTTTGTTTCCAAACTCATCAAAAACAAAATTTACACAGTCCGTACAAAAAACAGAGAACAATCACTCAACGAAATCCAGTTCAGCTTGTCTGGTCTCACATCCAATCGACTTTCCATTGGGAAACTCAAATCTCCTAACTTTTTTGTTCGATGTGACATCAATGAAAACATGTTCACTTCCAACGGTGAAAAAATTGTAGAACAGTCGATCAACATCGAACTTGTAGAAGTGGAAACTACCATTGCCGTTTGGTCAGAAAAAGTATCTTACCGAAAATTAGCAGTTCGAGGTAATAAAGGGGTTAGTTGGTAATCCCTTCCATCATTGCATGAAAAAATCATTTCTCTTTCTTTTCCTTCTCATTCTCGGTTGTGCAAGTGATTACAACAAAATCATCCAAGCAACCGAATCGGCATACTATGGTCAGAATTATGATTCTGCCATTCCAAAAATTAGAGAACTGTATGAAGGTTCATCTAACAAGGACAAACTTCTTTTTTTAATGGAAGCTGGTATGATCTTTCATACCAAAGGTGACTACGTCACATCCAACAAGGTTTTCAAAGAAGCTGAAGACATTGCAGACAATATCAAAGTCAGTATGACGCGGTCTGGACTTTCGTTCATCCTATCCGATAACGAATCCAATTATACTGGTGAAGATTTTGAAAGAGTCATGATTAAGTTCTATATCGCGAATAATTACCTATTACAAGGTGATACGAATAACGCGAAGATTTATTTTAGAAGATTGGATTTTGAATTAAAAGAGATGCGATTTTTGGCAGCGGAATACCGCCAAAACAATGCTGCTCGTCTCATCGATGCCTATGTATCAGAATCGCTTGGCCGATACAATGATGCACGAGTCCAATACAAAAACATGGAACAACTCATTGGAAAAAGCCAAAACTTGATCGCTGACAGGTATTTTTTAGCGGCAAAAGAAGGTGATTCTGGTGATAAATCCAAATACGCTGCCGGACGATCCAGCTTACAAGCTTACACTCGTTCGATGCAAAGAACATCTCCAGAAAATGAAAAACTTTCTGAAGTCATCATCATCCATGAAGCAGGAAAATCGGCGATCAAAATGTCGAGAGGCCGTCTCATCGAAGACGAATACTTCTCTGCTGCTCTCCGTGGTGCCGTGGAAGTGGGACTACGAGCCAAAGGCGCAGGTGCCTCCCTTGCGGGTGCGATTGCCGCTCTTTCTGTGGCGGAAAACCCAATCCCTATTTATAAAGAAAGAGATCCAAAAGGATCACTTCCCAAACGGTATTTTATCAACGGAGTGGATGTTGGGCATTCTGATATCATGAATAATTATTCTGAAACAGCGATGAATAATTTTAATGAAAACTACAAAGCCCTCATCACCAAAAACCTAACTTCCTTATCTCTCAAGGTTGTCGCTGCTGTGATTGCATCGGAAGCAATGGCAAGGGCCATTGAGTCGGGTGGAAAAGGCAAAAACAATGATCTGGTTTCGGGTCTGATTCGAGTGGCAGCAGGGGCGGCGGCTGGTCTTGCGGTTTCACAAACCATTGCACCGGATCTCCGTTGTTGGAGGACAATCCCATCCAATTTCCAAGTGAAACGAGTCTTTTTAGCTCCAGGCGAATACGATTTTAAAGTCGAATCACCAGGATCTGTTGTGACAAGTGCTCCTAAAAAGTTGGTCGTTGAAGAAGGAAAACCTTTATTCGTATCGGTTCGATCCTACTCCAACTAACACAATTTAAATCTTCTAATCGTTTTTCTTTCGTAAGAAAGTAGGAATATCATAATCCTCTCCATAGTTTTGAAATGGGGAGGATTGTTTCTGGGCACCAAAACTTCGGTTCGTTTGCCGAATCCCTCTCGGTGCTTCCGTTTCTTTTGAAAATCCAGATTCTTTCTCTTCCGATTTTCTCAAATAAACCATCGGTGAAATGGTTTCTTCTGAACCCACTACCTTTTGTTCCCTTTGGTATTGTTTCCCTCTTTTGTTAAAACCTGTCGCAATGACGGTCACCCGGATTTGATCCGATAGGCTTTTGTCTTCATTGAGTCCTATGATGATATTGGCATCTGGATCTGCTTGCGCTGTGATGATTTGAGAGACTTCGTTCCATTCATGGATGGTGAGGTCACTTCCACCTGTCACATTGATGAGAAGTGACTTGGCACCTTGGATGCTGGAATCTTCTAACAAAGTATTGTTGATGGCTTGTTCCACTGCTTCACTCACACGAGTTTCGCCGCTTCCTTCACCCACTCCTAAAATTGCATCTCCTGTATCCTTCATAATGGTTTTGACATCGGCAAAATCCACATTGATGATACCTGGATGATTGATGATGTCACTGATCCCACGAACACCGTTTAACAAAATATCGTCGATCACTTGAAATGCCTTATCAAATGGAGTATTTTTGTCTACTACTTGGAAAATTGAATCATTACGGATCGTGATGAGAGTGTCCACATTGGCTCGAAGTTGTTCAATCCCTTGTTTGGCAAGTTCCGCACGTCGTTTGCCTTCAAAAGAAAATGGAACTGTTACTACACCGACCACCAAACATTTTAATTCTTTGGCAATCGCTGCAATGATGGGAGCGGCACCAGTTCCCGTTCCCCCACCCATTCCCGCAGTGACAAAGACCATATCGGCCCCTTTTAGTGCCGCAACAATTCGTTCCTTGTCTTCAATGGCCGCTTTTTCACCAAGTTCTGGATCACCACCAGCGCCCATCCCGCGGGTCACTTTGTTACCCAATTGGATTTTGACTTCTACAGGGGATTTGAGTAATACTTGTTCGTCGGTGTTCATCACAATGAAGTCAACACCTGTCATTTTGGAATTCACCATACGAGTGACGGCATTCATTCCACCACCACCAACTCCTATGACTTTGATAATGGCTGGGCTAGTTTTTTCTTCTTCTAGGTATAACATTCACTTTTCCTTAGAGATTATTCTCCATCCAACGACGAACCTTCTTCATCCATCCTTCTCCATCGGAAACGGAATGCATGTTTCTTTGTTCTAAATTTTGTATTTTGGAACTATATTTAATTAATCCTACAGCAGTTGCATATTCAGGGCTTGCAATTCGTTCCACAAGTCCACCAAGTCCCGCTGGTTTGGCACGACCCACTGACAATCGGAATACTTCCTCAGCCGTAACTTCAATTCCTTGCAAAAGAGATGTCCCTCCCGTGAGGATCACTCCACCCGCCAAACTCGACTTATACCCTGATCGAATGAGTTCATGGTCGATCATCTCTAAGATTTCGCGAACTCGTGGTTCCAAGATTTCAACAAGTTCTTGTCGAAATACTGACCTGGCCGGCCTTCCGGATATGGATGGAATTTCAAATTTTTCCGTTGGATCTACCATATCAATTCTTGTATGGCCATACCGTTTTTTGATGATTTCTGCTGTTTCTACTGTTGTTTTTAATCCGATGGAGATATCACTTGTGATGTGGAATCCACCAAATGGAACAACGGATGAATAAGCGATTCCGCCATCTACATAGATGATGATGTCACAAATTCCAGCCCCAATATCAATCACTGCTGTCCCTAAGTCTTTTTCACCAGCAGTTAATATGGCTTCGGAAGAAGCAAGGCTAGACAATACCTTATCCATTTGTAAAAGACCTGATTGTTCCACACATCGATCAATGTTATTGAGAGCAGTGTTCCCACAAGATACAATGTGGACCTCTGCTTCTAACCGAACACCCGTCATCCCGATGGGATCTTTGATGTTCACTTGGTCATCAACCTTAAATTCTTTTGTGAGTACATGGATGACTTGTTGGTCATTGGGAACATGGACTGCTTGTGCGGCTTCCACGACTCGCATGATATCCATCTCCGTGACAATTCGTTCTCGATTCGTAACAGCGATGATACCTTTTTCATTAAATCCATGAACTGATTTTCCAGAAACATTCACGACGACAGAAGTGATCTCTTGTCCTGCCATCAGTTCTGCATCACCAAACGCCTCTATGATGGACTTTGTGGTTGTTTCTATATTAACAATGGATCCATTTTTGATCCCTGTGGAAGGATAAACACCGGTACCGATGATTTCAATTTCATGATCTCCCACGAGTCGCCCGATGACAACTTTCACAAGAGAAGAACCAAGGTCCAATGCAGTTATGATCGGGGAATCATCTTCTATCATATTAATGGTAAACTGCGTCTTCTCCCCTTAAATCAATAGAGACTGCTTTGATGGATTCAGCTTCCATATAAGCAAGGGATGCATATAATTTTCGAAAAACATTGAGTTCTAATTTATCGCCTAAAAACACCTTCATGGGTTTGGGTGATTTTAAGTACATGGTATAATTACCATCACGTTCAGCGACAAGTTCAGAGATTCGAGTGGCAAGTGCTGGGTATAGAGAAAGGGCATATCGCATTTCTTTAGTGATATCAAAAATCTGTCGGCCTTCTAGTTTTTGTTCCCCTACTGAAAATGGTCCGCTCACCACAATTAAGTGAGTATTTAGGACTTGGTCTCGGGATAAAATTTCTAAACTTTCATCCACTTCATAAAGAGAACTACCTACATGTATGACAAATTCTGCGACTTTCTCCTCTATATGAATCAGTAAATATCCATCAGGATCTCTTGTGATTCGAACTTTATGAATCCGAGGGTGATTGGAGAGTTTTTTCTCCCAATCCTTCCACTCACCCATGTTTGGTGACTCTGAATCCGCTCCCAAATATACCAAAAGATCGGGCGGGGAAAGATACTGTAATCCTTCCCACTCTAAACGAGCTACTGGTTTGACAGGCCTTCCCCATCGAAATACCAATCCCAGAGCGATAAGCCCTGATAGGACGAGCAGGATCGGAATCACACGCCCAAATCGTTTTTCTTTGATTTCTTGGGGGGTGTCAACCATATATTGATTATGTCACATAGTTAGGTTCTTTGGAAAGCATTTATCAGAAGGGCATAAAAAAAGGCCAGGCGAACCTGACCTTTCTCGCGAGACTCAACTTAAAATTGAGTGCTTAGTTTTGTGCTACCTGCTTGGACTCTGCTTTCATGTCCATAGAGACAGTTTGGTATTTTTTAGCTTCTTTTTCAAGAGCCTCTGCACGACGAAGGAGTTCTTTCTTCTCGTTCATTTGGCTAAGAGCTTTACCACCACGAGTTGATCCAGCTCTTTCACGAAGGGCTTGGGCCAATTCTGTTTTTTCTTTCGCAACGTTTGCAAGGTATTCCGAAACAGCAGACTTTTGCGCTGGAGTGGTTGCTTGTTCAATCATAGCAGACTCCAAAAGCTCTAATCTTTCGTTTGTGTCCAAAGCATGGAGATTTGCTGTTGCAAGTCCCATGACCAAGATCCCTGTTGCGATTATTTTTGTTGTTTTCATGTGATCCTCTCTAGATCTGGGAACCTCTTTTTCCGATTCCCTTTTTCTTTTATGACTATAGAATTCTGAAAGTTGGGATTAAATTCAATCGGAAAAACTAGAAAAAAACTTCATTTCCCGCCTAAAAGAGGAAATTTCTTCCATTTTAGATTAATTTTAATCATATCCGGATTATTTTTAATCAATATTTAGGAACAATCCGTAGTTACAAGCTTTCTCAGGCTTTCCCTATGGGCAAATCACAAGGTTTGGTTCCGGAATACTCGGACCATTGTATGGGCTAACGGCGGTAAATGTGATGGATTGGTTGGGAAACAAACAAAAAGACCCTCCGAAGAGGGTCTCTATTGGGTCTTGAATCGGGCGCTTGGGAGCGAACGATCCTTTCCTTTCTGTTTGTTTAGGGTTGGTATTTGGTTTTGGTATAACTCAATTTTTTATTGAGTATGATTTCTACCGTAGTCACTTCCCCGGGTTTGACCACAATCTCTGAGTTTTCCAGTTTCATTTCTTCCATAAAACTGGCTCGGATTTCGTACTTCCCAGGTTTTAAGTTGGTAAACCAAAAGTATCCATCCTTATCCGTTGTGACCTTAAAGATTTGGTTTGTGGACACAACCGTCGGCATGTAAATGGGGTGTTTTTCGATCGGATTGTCCAATGTTTTGAAAAACACACGACCACGAATGGCACCAAATCCATCCATCGAACTCATCGCATCCACTGTCACTGTTTGTTTTGGGATCACAGCAGTGGCTGTTTTGTAGATCGGGTAATTGTCCGCTCGGATTTCAATTTGGTGCACCCCAGCTGGCAAATTGTCTATTTTGACATTGTAGATATCACCTGGGATCAAAGTTCCATTTCTGGAAATCGATCCCCAAATTTTTGATTTTTCCGTGGTGACTTGGGCCTTGTATTCCTGGTCATCCACGAGTACTTTGATCGCACGGATCTTTTCCTCTGGTTTGGAAGACTTGAGTTTGCCCTGTTTGTTCAGAAGGTCATAGGGAGATTTTGTGGCCGCTCCCCCATAGGATTTGTCTCTGATGATCGAAGTTCGGATGAGGATATTCCCTGTGGACACTGAAGGTGGTGCTGGTGGTTCCACTTCTGTGATCGGAGGGATGACCACCGTTGTTTCGTTTGCAGGAGTTGGCTCGGGCTCTGGGGCCACAGGGGTTGTGGTTTGTGTATTGGTCGGTGTCGTGGTCTCCACTGGAGTGATGGGAACGTTCACGACCACATTCGGTGGTTTTGGTGGAGGCGTTTGAGGTTTCGGAGCTCCCGAGAGGAAAATCCCGGCGGCATTCCCTGAAACTTGGGGTGTTTGTTCGTGGTTGAACTGGCGCGCCATTTTCACTGTTTCTTCTTTGGCGACAAAGAAGGCTTCTAAGGCAGTGACCACACTGTCTTTGTTTAAGTCCGCTTTCTCTAATGCATTTCCAAAATTATATGTGAAGATTCCATGGTTGATGGTTCCCCCCACTTCTATGGAAGTTTGGTCATCATCTGAGGAAGAGATCACTGCTTTGTCTTGGAAAAAATAATCTTCCGCGTTTTGTCGGACAACCCCATCATTACCTTGGGCAATCGGGATTTCTGCGGCACCGCGAGTATTTTTCCCTTTTTTAGCAATCCCACCCGAATAACAACAGTCCATCACAAGGACTGTTTTTGGAGATTTGATTTCGGTTAAAAATTCATTGAGTTCTTCGTCGGAAATATGCGGGCGATCGTAACAAATCAAATAGTTACGCATGCCATTTTTGGCCTTCGCATCTTTCATGTACATCCCGTGGCCAGAGAAGTATAAAAATACGGAATCCTCTTTCCCAACTACTTTTCCTAATTGGGTGATTGCATTTTTGACATTCTCTCGAGTCACCATGGAACCTAACAGGACTTTGATATCCTTAAAGTTTCCCTTTTTTTGGATTTTCTCTTTTAAAAAATTCGCATCTGCTTCACAGAGATTCAACTCAGGGATTTTCGCTGTGTTCCCTTTGTAGTTCGTTCCTATGAACAACGCATAACGGTTCTGCGCAAACACCGGTAATCCGATGAGATAGGCAGATAGAATACAAACAAATATGTTTCGTAACGAAAACATGATTGGGTTTCCTCTTATCCGGATGGAGTGCCTCATTCTCCAATACTCGAAATCGGAAATCAATTGGATTTTTGTTTAGAAGATAAAAAACGAAAGACCTGGGGAAGGACAAATTGGCGGAATTCTTCGTTTACCCGTTTTTCCCCTCGGCAATCGTAATGGATATTATCTACAAAACGCTCTGCAGGGTAGGAAGAATCGGGAAAGAAAAAGAGTTTGGTATCGGGGTGGTTTTGGAAAAAAATGATTAACTTGGAAAGTAAGGCCTTTGACTCAGGGGATTCTTGGCGTTCTTTCATCCACGGCATGTATACCATCCCAAAGGGAATGCCTTTTTCTTTTGCGTAGGTGATCAAATCTTCTAATACGACAAAATCTGGATTTGGATCAAAATTCAAATTGGGATGTTTTAATTCCTCATCCAATTCTTTTCGGATCAGCTGTTTGGAAAAAAGGACTAACTCTGGTTTCAAACGATTGGAAATATTATATTTCCCAAAATGACGATTGATTTGGTCTTCGATCGTGAGATTGTCTTCGAGTTGAGATGAGGATGGTTTGCACAAACCTGCTTCAATGTTTTCGCAAGATTCACAGAAGATGGATTTTTCTTTGTATTGTTTGTCCACTTTCCAATTGGATTGGCTGAGTGCATTCCGTATGGCACCGTGGAATCGGTAAGAATGATACAAGAGTGGAGTTGCTTTAGATAAAATAAACAATCGTTCCACACCAGTGTACTGTTCGGATAATTCAGAGAAAGTAAATTGGTGGAGATACCGATGGCCAAAAAATTCCCAAAGGATTTGGTTGGCGTCCTCTTGTTTGCCACTATAACGAATCACATTGGATTTCGTTTGGGTCCTAAAAAAATTTTTTTCGAATCCCTCGTTCCAACGACGGTTGATGTAAGTAGGAATGGATTCATTTTCTTTCACAACTTTGGCATCTGGATCATACAAAGGTGGACCATAACCCGTTGCATATAACTTGGGTGATGCGGCAAAAAGAACCATTTTTGGTTTTTTGTTTCCTTTTGTTAGATACTTCTCCAAAAAGAAACGGTAGTATTTGGGTCCCATCGCTGGCAAACTATGATTGTAAACGGAGTATTCTGTGTTCTCGTCTTTAGAATAGCCAGAAAGAGCCATGGAACGTGAATCGCCTAATACAAGTATGTCGGCATCTCCCGTTCCCGATTCCACATAGTTTTTCTTGAGATTCACAAAGAAGATTTCAGGTTGTTCCAAATAATGAATGCCTGTCACACGGACTGTGATTTCCAAAACCAAAAAAAACAAAAGAGCGAGTCCGATGCCTAAAAATTTAGAACGCAAAGTAAATTACCTCTTTTCCAAAAACTCCTCTGGTGAGGATGAGAAATGCCATAAAAGATAAAACAACTGCTTGGATGAGTGGATGTGTTAAAAACAACCAATACCTTTCTTTTTTGAAATAGGTGATCCCATCAATGATTAGGAGTGGTAGAAAGATTTTAAAATATTCTTCCCAAAGTCCAAACATATTTTTGACGTTATTATTTGGAGACAAATCCCAAGTCCAAAACGAAAGGAATTTTTGGAAGTACACTAACATCATGTTTGCATCATAGGAACGAAAAGCAACCGCACTAAAGGCAACCAACGCATACACCAATACGCGACTGAAGGACCCAGAAAGGATTCGGATAAACTGGGAAGAAATGGAGTGAGTGGATTCGTTTGGATTCTCACCTAGGTCTTCTTTCTTTTTGGAAAATCCCACTAAATAGATAATGGTATACACTCCTTGCAAACAACCCCAAGTGATGAAGGTCCAATTGGCACCATGCCAAAGCCCTGAAAGGAAAAAGATGATACATAAATTTCTGTATTGCGCAAATTTACCGTATTTACTTCCCCCAAGAGAGATATAAATATAATCGCGAAACCAACGATTCAATGTTACGTGCCATCGATTCCAGAATTCCGTTGGAGTTTTGGAAAATTCTGGTGTTTCAAAATTCACGGTGAGTGTCACACCAAGTAAACGAGAGATTCCAAGCGCTATGAAAGAATAACCAGCAAAGTCACAATATATCTGAGTTAAAAATAAAAAACCACCAGCGAACACTTGTGAGCCGTCTACCGAATGTATGATTTCCGGATTTTGCACATAAAAAGATTTCCCAGCAAAAAATACTTGGTCCACATACGTAGCTAAATTATCAGCGACATACACTTTCATAAAGTAACCAAGTAAAATGTCATACAAACCTTTTTGTACGCCTTCTATTGTGGGGAACTTAGGTTGTTTCAATTGTGGGAGTAGGTCTTGTGCCCTTTCTATGGGCCCCGCCACGAGCTGAGGGAAAAAATTCACAAACAAAGCGAAGTCAAAAAAATCACGCTCTGCTTGGATTTGTTTTCTGTACACATCGATGGTGTAGGACATAGTTTGGAAGGTATAAAAACTAATCCCGACAGGGAGTACGATGTTTTTCAAAAGATAAGTACTCGAATCTGTGGCAGCCGTTCCACCTAGCCAAATGGACATTTGGTTCCAAGAATCAATCAGATTCACTGCAAAAAAATCATAATACTTCATTACGAACAGTAGGCCCAAATTGGCTATAATCGAAACTGATAGATAGATCCTTCGACGGATTTGATGTTGAGAAGATTCAATGAGCCTTGCTGCGATGTAATCAATGATGGTACTGACTAAAATGAGGGTAAGGAAAAACCATTCCCACCACCCATAAAAAAAGTAGGAGGCTAAGAGTAACCAAAGGTTTTGAGCACGGTAGGCCCATTTCTGTTTTTTGGCAAACCATCCAAAACCCAAAAAAACCGAATACACGATGAGAAAGAATAATAAAAAGACGAAAGTGTTAAAAAGCATCGGTCTTCGTTACAATTTCAAGGTCATGGGATTCTGTAAAATTCAAAAATGCGTAAAAAAGAGAGAATCTTATCGTTGACCCGTTCCTATTTCCCAAAAATCTAAGAGTTACCTTGGATCTACTCTCGGAACTCAAAACCAAATTCGGTTTTTCAGAATTTCGCCTTGGACAAAGGGAAGCCATTGAATCCGTTTTAGATGGCAGAGACACCTTGGCCATTTTGCCAACCGGTGCTGGAAAATCCCTCATCTACCAACTGCCAGCCTCCATCCAGAAAGACAAGCTAACACTGGTTATATCGCCACTGATTGCTCTCATGAAAGACCAAACGGAGAGTTTACTTGCAAAAGGGATCCCAGCTGCCTTTTGTAATTCCACTCAAGACGAAGTGGAACAAATGACCATCCTCTCCAAAGCGGTCCGAGGAGAACTTCGCGTTTTACTCGTTTCTCCTGAGAGAGCATTGTCCAATGGTTTTTTAAGAATCTTTCGTGAGATGGATTTATTTTCCCTTGTGGTAGATGAAGCACACTGTGTTTCCCAATGGGGGCATGACTTTCGGCCTGAATACCGCCAAATTCACGTTTTGCGAGAAAAACACCCCAATTCTTTTTTCCCTATACTGGCACTCACAGCAACGGCAACAGAAAAAGTGCAAACCGATGTCCAATCTGCCCTCGGCATGCGATCACCGAACGTAGTCTTATCTACTTTTTTTCGACCCAATCTTAAGTTCAGCGTAGAATACCCTGCTCAAGAACGAGACAAAGCGGATCGATTGATGGAACTTTTGGAACCATGGAAAGATGGAAGGAAATTTCCAGGTCGCGCCATCATTTACTGCGCCACTCGGAAAAAAACAGACGAAGTGTATGATTTACTCAAAGACTTCGGATTTTCTGTGGGGAAATACCACGCTGGCCGAACCGATGGAATTCGGGAACGCACTCAAAATGCCTACACTTCAGGAAAAGTTCCCATCCTTGTGGCAACCAATGCCTTTGGAATGGGTATGGACCAACCTGATGTTCGTTTGGTGGTTCACTATCAGGTTCCTGCCTCTCTCGAAGCCTATTACCAAGAAGCAGGCCGAGCTGGGCGAGATAACCTCCCTTCCGAATGTGTTTTGTTTTACAAAGCAGGCGATGTTGCCACGCAAGTGTTTATGTTGTCAAAGGAAACAAACTTCAAAGGAGGAGATACATTACTCAAATACATCAAAGAGTATGCCAATAATGAAGTCTGCAGACAAGTTCAACTCTGTTCCTATTTTGGGGAAACCATTCCTCCTTGCGGAAAATGTGATATCTGTTCTGAAACTGGTGTGAGTGTCCATCGTTCCAAGTTTTTAGAATCGGAAAAAGTTAAACTCCAGAAAAAAAATGAGAAGAGGGATTACCCACTTTCGGAGTGGGAAGAAGAAACCATTCAAAATTTTCTAAAAGAACACCCAGCGGTCTTTGGAAAAAACATCATTGCCAAAACCCTCGTGGGCAAACGAACCAAAGATGTTTTGCGGTATCGAATGGAACGAAATCCATTCCATGGTAAGCTCGAAGGAATCCCAGAAGAAGCAGTGGTTGCTAAATTGGAAACTTGGGTAGAAGAAAAAAAGGTTTTGGTGGCTGGAGCCAAATATCCCAAATTATATTTACCAAATTTTTCAAAAACGAAAGTCAAATTATCTTTGTCAACTAACAAAGGTGATTCGGAAGATGGAGTCACAAAACCAAAAAAAATCCCAACATTACATTCTCAAATATTAAAAGAACTCATGAACTATCGAGATCGGAAGGCGAGGCAACTCAAATGGAAAAAGTTTATGGTGTTCCAAAATCCTGTCCTAAAACGCATCGCTGAACGAAAACCAAGAACCCTATCAGAACTCGAAGCCACAAAAGGTGTGGGGCCTGCGAAAGTGGAACGATTTGGAAATGATATCATTCAAATTTTAGAGAAGTGGGACTGATCAAAACAAGATTTCTTCGACCAACAACAAATGTCGATTTGAGATTTCCTTCCCTTATTTTTAGCGTCCCATTCGGATATCAGATTAGAAATCAATGTAAATTCCCTTGAAACTTTCCTTCCCTCTCAGAATCTGCTGATGGAAAGGGATAAAATGGAAACAATTGCAGGAAAGATCGTCACCCACGAAAAAGAATTTTTGGGTAGCATCGAATTTGATCCAACGACAGGACTCATCACAAAGGTGAAAGAAGGGATCGAACCTAAATCTCGCCAATTCTCAGAAGATTGTGTGATTTTTCCAGGTTTTGGAGACATCCATATCCATGCAAGAGAAGATGTCACAGGCAAACATACATACAAGGAAGATTTTTTATCTGCAAGTGCCGCAGCCATCAACGGTGGTGTGATCCATGTGGCTGATATGCCAAACAATCCAGTCCCTCCGATTGATGATGCAACTTACGCCGCCAAACAAGCGCTTACCGAAAAAGCTCCTATCCACATTACTTTGTATGCAGGAATCGGTCCCCATACAAAACCTCTTTCCAAAAAAGTTCCTTATAAAGTGTTTATGGGTCCTTCCATTGGGGAATTGTTTTTCCATGACAATCCATCTCTCGAAGAAGTGATCCAACATTACGAAGGCCAAGATGTGAGTTTCCATTGTGAAGACCCAGAAATTCTCATTGCAAACAAAGACCAACCCACGCATGAAACCAGGCGACCGAAAGAAGCCGAAACAGTGGCAACCGATTTTGCGCTGTATTTAATTGAGAAGTACAACCTCAAAGGGAAACTTTGCCATTATTCGACAAAAGACGGTCTTTCTAAGATCATCGCGGCCAAAAAACGAGGTGTGAAGGTCACATGCGAAGTGACTCCCACTCATTTGATGTTTGATACGGACATGTTAACAGAAACCAATCACAAATGGTTCCAAATGAACCCACCCCTTCGTGGACGAGCGGATAGAGAAGCCATGGTGAAAGGGATTCTGGATGGGCATATTGATTATTTAGCGACCGACCATGCCCCCCATTCCATCGAAGAAAAACAAAAAGGTACAAGTGGCATTTCCCAATTGGATACCTATGGACTTTTTGTCACATATATGATACTGAATTTAAACATTCCCATGACTCTCATTGCCAAAATCTGTTCTAAAAATCCTGGTGAGTTTGTAGCACCGTATCTACCAAAACAGTTTGGAAAAGGTGTAGGTGTTATTAACGAAGGTTATGCGGCAAATTTTTCTATCCTCAATTTAAAAAAACCAGTTGAATTTAAAAAATCCATGATTAAAAGTAAGTCCGGATGGTCGCCATTCGAAGGGTTCCAATTTCCAGGATCCATCGAAGCGGTCTATTATTTAGGCAAAGAAATACATGCGAAATGAGCCTTTAGGCAAAAACATTCTCTCTGGACTCACAGTTAAATCACTCCTGAGTGAATATCCAAACAGCTTCCAAGTTTTGGATTGGGAAGGTAATTTTGTTTCGGTGACAGATCGGTTTGCCCGGTTTTTAGAATTTGAACCCAAAGAAATTGTTGGTAAATCCATCCTCAACTTCACACAAGAAGACGATAAAGAAAACACTCAAAACACTTTCGAGGGATTGGGTGAAAATCCGAATATTGTGAATTTCGAAAATCGACTGGTTACCAAATCCAAAGAAGAGGTTTGGATCATCTGGTTACTCATCCCATTAACAGATTCCAAAATCATTTTGGGTTTTGACAGGGATGTCACCATCCAAAAAGACATCTCCTTTGAATTTTTATTACAACAACAAAAGTATAAGTCCATCTTTGACAACCTTCCCATGGGCATTGCCATCACCGATGAAAAAGGAAAAATTGTCGAAACCAACAAAACCGCAAGGACATACTTTGACATCCAAGATGGAGAACTTCTCAATCGCACATTAAACATTCGTAAGTACACTCTCATCCAACCCAATGGAACCAAAATTTATCCACGTAAATCAAGTTTGATGCGAGCGCTTCGGCACAAAGAAGTGATTCGGAATTTAGAAATTGGGATGATTAAGGAAAACAAAATCACTTGGTTTGATATCCTCGCCACACCCATTCCCATTGAAAACTTTGGACTCGCAGTAGCCTTCCTTGACATCACTCAAAGAAGGCATGCAGAAGAAAAAATTGCCTACATGGCTTTTTTTGACCAACTCACAAACCTACCGAACAGAAACTCACTCATCGACAAACTCTTCCCAATTTTTGAAGAAGCGAGACGGCATGGGAACTTGGTAGGGATCCTTGCCATTGATTTGGATAATTTTAAGATCATCAATGATTCAAGAGGTCACGACTTTGGAGATAAAATCATCAAACTGGTTGCCTATCGCATTCGCGAAAGCATTCGAGTCTATGATCTTATCAGTAGACAAGGTGGTGATGAGTTCACTGTTGTCTTACCTGATTTATCAAACGAACGAGATGCCGCCGTCATATCTGAATCCATTTTAGATGCGATGACTCACCCCTTTGTCATCGATGGTGAAAGAATATTTGTGAACATTTCGATAGGGATCGCCTTATATCCAACAGACGGAAAGGATTCCAATACTCTTCTCAAAAATGCAGACAGTGCACTGAACCTTGCCAAGTCACAAGGGAAAAACTGTTATGTGTTCTTTACAGAAGAATTACAAACCGTAGTTGCCGAACGATTGGAAATTGAAAATCGGATGCGGATTGCCATCATCGAAAACCAATTCACTTTGATGTACCAACCCAAAATTGATTTGTACACAAGAAAACCAGTTGGGGTAGAGGCTCTCATTCGTTGGCGCCATCCGGAACGTGGGCTTATCTCTCCCAATGTTTTCATCCCCATCTCGGAAGAAACGGGGATGATCCTTGCGATTGGGGAATGGGTGATTAAGTCCGCTATCAAAACCATGCGTGAATGGAAAGATCATGGGGTCAAAGATATCTCGATGGCCGTAAATATCTCCACCAAACAATTCAAACACGAAAGGCTGATCTCAACCATCGCCGAAAATCTAAAATTATACAAAGTGGACCCACATGACTTGGAAGTGGAACTCACAGAAAGTTCTGTGATGGAAAACGCGGATGCGGCGGTGCGCACCATGCAAGAGATTCGTAAACTGGGTGCCAAAATTGCCATCGACGATTTTGGAACGGGTTATAGTAGTTTGGGATACTTAAAAAAACTCCCGATTTCCTCCTTAAAAATAGACCGTTCCTTTGTTTCGGAGATCACAACCGACAAAGATTCCAAAACCATCATCCATGCCGTCTCCAACCTGGCACATAACCTTGGTTTGAGTGTAGTGGCGGAGGGAGCAGAAACTGAGGAACAAGTCAGGTTACTTGCCGAAAGTGGAGTGGACCAAATCCAGGGGTTTTATTTTGCCAAACCAATGACATCCGAGGACTGCCTGCATTTTCTGAAAACAGAACTTGGAATTTCCGATTGACCCGTTTGCTTTCCCGCCGTTTTTAACAAATAAGGATTTCACTTGAAACTTTCAGTTGATTGGTTAAACGAATTTACCCCGCTCTCCCAGATTCCCTTCGAAAAAGTTCTGGAAAAAATTAATACGTCAATTTGTGAAATTGATGATGTGGAAGAATTTAAATCCCACCTATCATCGGTTATCACAGTCAAAATCAAATCCCTAGAAAAACACCCGAATGCGGAAAAATTACAGACTACAATTGCGACTGATGGTTCCAAAGAATACCAAATCGTCACAGCGGCCACAAATGTAGCGGTTGGTGACATCGTTCCCTTGGCACTTCCTGGTACCAAGTTAGATGGGAAAGAAATATTAGATTCTGAATTACGTGGGGTTCGTTCCCAAGGGATGTATTGTTCGGAAAAAGAATTGGGAATGGCTTTAGAATCTTCAGGGGTTCTCATTTTGCCGAAAGACACAACCCTTGGCATTTCCGTGCGAAAGTACTTTTTATGGGAAGATACAATTCTCACCATCGACAATAAATCCATCACACATAGACCAGACCTTTGGAACCATTTTGGATTTGCCAGAGAGCTTGCAAGCCAACTCCAAATCCCACTCCACCATTTTCCACTCCAAGCAGATACAAAATGGGAATCAGGTAACCAAGGTTTAACGGTAGAAAAATCAGAACATGCACATGCCTATTACGTTTGTTCGATTCAAAATGTAAATATCACCGAATCCATTCCCAAAATCAAATCACGTCTTGAAAAATGTGGAATCCGATCCATCAATAATGTGGTGGATGTATCCAACTATTTATTGTTAGAACTTGGACAACCTACCCATTTTTTTGATCGCTCCAAATTACAATCCACTTCCTTTACCGTTTCCAAATCGAAAGAAGGGGAAAGTATATCGCTTCTCGATGATACCTCTCCCACACTTCCCAATCATATCCTTCTCATCCAAAATGGAGAAACACCAGTTGCCTTAGCAGGTGTGATGGGAGGAAAAGATTCGGCTGTATCTGAATCCACAAAAGAGATCGTGATGGAATCTGCTGTTTTCAAACGAGAAGATGTTCGTTATACCATTCGAAAAACCAATATTCGAACAGAATCAGCTGTTCGATACGAAAAAGGTTTGGATTCTTACACTTGTTTGCCGGTGATGAAACGGGCTGTCCAATTATTAAAAGAAAATGGAAACCCAAACGTAAAGGTATTTGAACCTCAGGGGTTTAACCATACGGAATCCAAAACAGTGACAATTGAAACCAATTTAAGTTTTTTACGTCACAAATTGGGAAAAAAGATCAGTTTACATGAAGTAACAGACATCTTACAGCGATTAGGTTTCGAAGTTACAACCAAGGATGAATCTTTATCCGTTTTAGTTCCTAAATACCGTCAAAATTATGATGTCACCATTCCAGAAGATTTAGTGGAAGAAATTGGAAGGACCATTGGGTATGCTTCGATCCGAACCGAAGCACTTTCCATGGCAGTGGAGACACCTATCCGTAACCCACTTCGTGAGTTAGAACGAAGAGTAAAACAATTTTTGGCTTTAGAAGTTGGTTTCAATGAAGTTTACAATTATTCGTTTGCTTCTCCAACAGATGCAAAACTAGAAAAAGAGTTCGAAGTCACTTCTTTAAAGATCGCAAACGAAATGCCAGAAGAACATTCCCTACTTCGCAACAGTTTGTATCCTGGGCTTATCAAACAAACAAAGGTAAACCAAGATCGATTTGAAAAAGTAAATCTCTTCGAATTGGGAAGAACCTATCATAAAGAAGGAAATGATGCAACTCTCGCACAAGAAAAACGTTGGATCTCACTCCTTTCTTTATCTAAGTGCAAACCAACAGACCTTTCTTCGATTGAGGATGAATTTCTAACGGTTCGGGAAACTATCTCAGAGCTATTTTTGTTTTTAAACCTACCAAAATTTGAATGGGTAAAACTACCACGAACACATTTCCATCCTAACGCTAGTTTGGTTCTTTTATACGATGGGAAAGAAGTGGTGGAACTAGGTATCCTCCACACTCGGTTTGCAGATCTATATGATCTCAAACGACGTGCCATCTTATCAAAAATCGATATGGAAGTTTTAGTTCAAATTTGGGAAACCTATGGTAGGAATTCTCATTTTGTTCCACCTTCCCATTTCCCACAAGGCCAACTTGACTTATCCCTTATTATGAACGAATCTGATCCAACAGAATCCTTTGCTAACTTGGTAAAAACATTACGAATCCCGGAACTGGAATCTGTTTTTGTGCAAACGATCTTCCAAGGGGAATCGGTTGGTGAAGGTAAAAAATCAGTCACCTATCGTTTTATACTTATGTCTTATGACAAAACCTTTACTCAGGATCGTTTCAAAGAACTTTCTGATCGTTTGGTGGAAACGGCAAAATCAAACGGATATTCTTTGCGATAAATTTGCTTTGACAAAACCCATTTTTTATTGGGAAATCATTCGAGTTTATGCGGATTTTATATCTCTTCATTCTGTCGGGAAGTTTGTTTTCCTGTTCCCGTTGGGAGATCCAAAAGTCGATCAGTGATGAAAGTTTTGTCCCACAAAAAATTGATTATGTGATCCATGCGGGTGATGATGTTAATTTTCAAAAACTAAGATGGACACCTATCTTCAAAAACAATTTGAGTTTAGGATTTCAAACGGAACATGTTTATCTTAAGATAAAAGCAACAAACCAAACATCTGTAAACAAACTGATTTTAGATTTGGGCAATCCTCATTTGGATTTTATCCGTGTGTATGAAGAAGGAAATCCTGAACCCATAAGTGAAGGTGGTGATTTTATTGCCCATTCCCACTGGGATGCATTTTCTAAGTCTATTGCATTTGAGTTGAATTGGCCTAGTGGTGAAACCAAAACATTGATTTTGGAAACCAAATCATCATCAAATATTAGTTATCTGATCCGATTTTACTCCAAAGAAACTTTTTATTTAAAAGAAAATTTAGAAAACACAATCCTTGGTTTTTTTTATGGCACCATCTTTATCATGGTGATTTACAATTTATTCATATATTTCATTTTAAAAGAAAAAGCCTACATCACCTATTCCATCTCCATTTTTTGCAATTTGTTATTACAGATGTATCTGAATGGAATTCTAAACCAAGTTTTTACATTAGACCATCCAGAAATCCACAATCGAATAGGAAGTATCATTGTAACTTGTTCGGCAATTACAGGTTGGACGTTTGCCCAACAAACATTGAACTTACGAGAGTTTAATCCTTGGTCCAATCGACTCATCCAATCCTTAAAATACCTCGTATTGTTTTATATATTGATTCCATATGCTTATTTACCAATTGACATCGCTGTTCGGATCGGGAATTTTATTGCTCAGTTGTTTGTTGTCTCTGTCCTTGTTGTTGCCCTTGTCAACTATAGCACAGGAAATAAGCAAGCTCGTTTGTTTTTGTTTGGTTGGATAACACTTCTATTTGGAATTTTAATGTATACGTTGATGCAAAATGGAATCTTACCTGTAAACGTATTCACTATCTATGGTAACCAAATTGGATCTACTTTAGAAGCAGGGATTTTATCTCTCGCACTTGCCAACAAAATCAATGAACTGAAAGAAGAAAAAGCAAACACACAAGCGGAAGCACTCGTCACTTTAGAAGAAAAAGTAAGAGAGCGCACGAAAACATTAGATGAATCGCTAAACCTTATCAAAAAAGATCTGAATGTTGCGAAAAAAATTCAAAAAACATTATTCTCTGATATCAAAACCAGCGACCCAAGAATCCATTTTCATTCCTATTATCAATCCATGTCGGAAGTGGGTGGTGACTTTTATGATCTCACCCAAGTCAAGGCAGACTATTATCGAATTTTCGTAGCTGATGCCACGGGTCACGGAATCCAAGCTGCACTGATCACAATGGCAATCAAAGCAGAGTATGAATCATTAAAAATGATTTATGACCATCCAGATGATTTGGTTTTTCATATGAACCAAATTTTTATCAATAAATATAGTAACATCCAAACCATTTTTACTTGTTCTGTTTGCGATATTGATTTAAAAAACAAACAGTTGTTTTACGCATCTGCGGGCCACCCCGACCAGATCCACCAAAGAATTCATGACATCAAACTATTACCAAGAACAGGAAAAATCATTGGTCTTATGGATCATACTCAATATCGCCTCATTGAACATCAAATTGAAGAAGGAGATCGTATCTTTTTGTTCACAGATGGTATCTTCGAACAATTTAACGAAGAAAAAGAACTGTTTGGTGAAGATCGTTTGTATGAAATCTTAAAAGAAAACTTAAAACTGAGTTTGGACCATACAATGGCAAAAGTGTTAAGTGAACTCTCTTTGTTCACTGATGGACAAGCAAAACAAGACGACATTACATTTATCGGTTGCGAAATTCAAAGTCTCAGTTGACTTTGATCCATGTCGTACACTGAAATTCCTAATTTTACTAAACCATTCATCCATCCAAATGCTACAGCATTCGGAATGATTGAATATGGAACTTCCGTTTCCATTTGGCCTGGTGCTGTCGTCCGCGCAGATATGAACCAAATTAAATTGGGAAATTTTGTCAATATCCAAGATAACTCCACTCTACACACAGACTCTACAAGTCCAATTTCCATTGGTGAGTATACATTAGTTGGTCATAACGTGATGATCCACGGTTGCAAAATTGGAAGGGCTGTACTGATTGGCATTGGTTCTATTGTTCTCGACAATGCTGAAATCGGAGATGGTTCTCAAATTGCAGCAGGTTGTATGATTCGCGGAGGAAAAAAAATCCCACCACGATCCCTTGTGGTTCCCGATGGTTCTGATATCAAAATTTTCGAAAGGAAGGCCAAACCAGAACTCACAGTCGCTGGATGCATAGAGTATGCTCACCTATCCGTACGTTTTGCACAAAATCAATTTTTACCGTTTCAAAAAGAAGAAGAAGTTCATTTTGTCACGCAAGCCAAAGAAATCTTGCTTAAACTGGGAATTTAGATGCAGTGGATATGATACGATCTGTCTAACCAAACAAATGAGAATCAAATTTCCATAAACGGGTCCAATCAACATTTCCTACTATGAATCATTTCTTAAATAAAGTCAAAGTCCTTGGAATTTTTTCCATCACCCAAACGGTCTTCCAAATCGGGACTGTGATGATTATGGCTGTCTCGGCTCTTGCGGGCCAGTCCATCGCCCCTTCTCCTGAATCGGCGTCCCTTCCCATTTCTTTTGTGATTTTAGGGACACTGCTTGGACTTGTCCCTGCTTCAAAATTTATGAAATGGAAAGGGAGTAAGTATGGGTTACTCCTTGGTACCATCATAGGAATTTTTGGAGCCATTCTTGCGACATATGCCATGTCGGAAAAAAGTTTTATCCTTTTTTCCGCCGCACATTTGTTATTTGGTCTCCACCAATCCTTTATCCAGTACCTTCGATTTGTGGCCATGGAATCAGTTCCCACACATGACCGTGCCAATGCATTGTCTTGGATCCTACTTGCGGGGATACCTGCGGCCTTTCTTGGTCCACTTGCTGGATTACAAGGAAAAGAACTGTTCCCTTCGACACTATACTTGGGATGTTATTTAATTCTCATTGCAAGTCTCACGCTACAATTTTTGTTCATAACCTTTTTACCTTCACCTAACAAACGATTTATAACAGAAGATGAATCCACAAATTCCTTATCTCCAAGAGAAATCGCCCGGCCACTTTCTTTTCATTTCAAAAATTTAGGTCTTTGGGTTTCGGTACTTGCCACTGCCTTTAGTTTCGGTCTGATGGCAATGCTCATGACAGCAGTTCCTGTAGCGATGAAGTCACACGGTCATCAAATGCATGCCTCAACAATGGTTTTACAATGGCACGTACTCGGAATGTACATCCCTTCCTTTTTCTCCGGATTCCTTGTTCGTAAGATGACAGCACCCTACTTAATTTTGTTAGGTGTATTTGTGATGGGACTCGAATGTGTTTCGGCTATACAGGGAACTGAGTTTTTACCATTTGCAGTCGCACTCATCCTACTTGGAATCGGTTGGAATTTTATGTATGTCGGTGGGACAAACTTACTTGTCGAACAATACCATCCATCTGAAAAAAACACAATCCAAGCACTCAACGATACCATCGTGTATTCGTTAGCCATTCTTTCTACCTATAGCGCAGGATATCTCGAACATAAAATTGGATGGTTGTCCCTAAATTTGGTGAGTATACCTTTTTTGGTTTTTGTTTCTATCATCACGATGTACTTCATTCAGACTAAAAGGAAAATGATTTTGAATCATGGACAATAAAAAACACTGGGAAACAATTTATACAGAAAAACAACCCAATGAAGTGAGTTGGACCCAAAACATTCCAACTCTCTCCTTAGAATTGATTCAGAGAACAAACAAACCTAAATCAGCACAAATCATTGATGTGGGTGGTGGAGAATCAAATCTAGTAGACCATTTACTTGCTCTTGGTTACCAAAATGTATCCGTATTAGACATTAGCGAAAACGCACTTAGCAGATGCAAACAAAGATTAGGTGAAAAAGGAAAAGATGTCCAATGGATTGTGTCTGATATCACAAAATTCCAAACCGGAACCAAATTTGACATTTGGCATGACCGTGCTGTTTTCCATTTTTTAACAGACGAGGACTCCATTTCCGCGTACAAAAGAAATTTATTGAATGCTTTGAACCAAGAGGGAGAACTCATCATCGGAACTTTTAGTAACGATGGTCCCAAAAAATGTAGTGGGCTCGAAATCAAACAGTACACAGAAGCGACCCTAACAGAAACATTTTCTCCTGAATTTTTGCCTATTAAATTCCAAAGAGAAGACCACCAGACACCGTTTGGAACGGTTCAAAATTTTGTCTTCGGAAGATTCAAAAAAAACATTTAAACCATATTATGTGAGTAAAGACATGGAAAAAGAAATTTTATCGTTCGAAACAATTGTTGGGTTACAAGTCAAAGATGAAGTCCTTTATACAGAGTATCGTAAGGCCATGAAACCTATTTTAGAGCAATACGAAGGTGGGTTTCGGTATGATTTTAAAATCCAAGAAATGTTAAAATCAGAAACGAAAGAGCCAATCAACCGAGTGTTCCTGATCTATTTCAAAAATAAAGAATCTAAACTGAACTTTTTTGCAGATCCCGAATACAAAAAAGTTCGAGAAAAATACTTTGTACCTTCCGTTGAAAGTACAACACAAATTGCAGAGTACGAACGTTTCGTGGATTAAAGGATCTTCCGATTGGCTTTGATTTTTGCAGAAAATTCTTTTGCCATTTCGATTCGCATTTTTCCCTCGGCAAACCTTCGTTTTTCGAGATCCGTCTCTAACTTCAAAGGTGGAACTGGAGCTGGTTTTTTATTTTCATCTAATGCAACAAACGAAAGATAAGCGGTCGTTGCCCTCACCATCTCACCCGTATATGGATTTTCGCGGTTCACCTGTACGCCAACCTCCATCGAAGTTGTTCCCACATAATTGACCATTGCCTTTAGATTCACATGGTCACCAATCTGGATCGGAGTGATAAAATTGATTCGATCGATACTCACCGTAACTGCTTCCCTTCCCGAATGCCTTTGAGCGGACATGGCAGCTATTAAGTCGATCCAACTCATGATCGCACCACCAAAAGCGGTTCCGTAGTGATTGGCATCGTTAGGCAAAACGATATGTCTAGTTTCTACAGCTGATTCTTGCGGTGACTTGGGTGATAATTCATTAGGAGAGGACACAATGAGGATAACTTAGTCTTGACGTTTTGTTTCGAAAAGACTTTTTTAAACATGCCGACATTAGACAAATTTTGGAAGTAAAGGGCAAATGATCACTGACAAACGAAACTACGTCTATTGGCTAAAATTCCGAAAGGATACAGGACCACTTCTCCGGAGATTTTTGTTCGCTGCCTCTGGACTTTTTTTCGCGGCTGCTTGTTTGCATCTAACACCACTTTTAACCAAGTCAGGTGAGATCGATTTTATATTCTTTACCGTTGATTTAGGAATCTCCGTTCTATTTTTATTAGAGTATATTTTAAAAAACAAAGTCCCCCTCATCATTCGTGTGCTCACTTTGATCGGCACTGCCATTTTTATTTCTGTATTGTCTTTTTTGAGAAGTGGTTTACTCGGAACCGGCGAGATCTCACTTGCTTTCATCATCATAACTTTTTTTGTATTTTTACCTCCTATCCCTAGTTTAGTTTCTGCAATCCTGATTTCAATAGTTCCAGCTATATTTGGAATTTGTGTTTACCTTTCTGTTTTATTTTTTCCCGAAGAATTAGGGATGAGAAACCAAAGTCCAACAGAATGGTTTTTTAAATCAGTCAGTTTGTTTATATTTTCCATTCTCTCTGGATTTTTGATCCAACGTCTCAGAGCCAAATTAATTAAAAACATTGTTTATCTGAAAGAATCAAGAGCCAAAATTTTAAAATCAAACCAACAGATCGACAAACTTGCGTATTTTGACTCTCTAACACAATTGCCCAATCGTTATTTATTTGAACGATCCATTCAGAATCGGATTTCATTAGGTCAAAGTGAAGCTTATGTTTTACTGATCAACATCAAAGGGATTAAGGTTATCAATGCCTTACATGGTATTGGTTTCGGTGATCAAATATTAACTCTCATTGGAAATATCCTCAAACAATACACATTGGAAAGACCAGATATTATGGTAGCCAGTTTGGGTGGAGATGAATTTATCCTCTGGATTCAAAACTCATCCAGAACAAGAATCGAAGATGCAATTGTCAAATTTGATTTGAATAATAACCAAACCCTCACACCTGATAGACTGGGTCACAGGTTACAATACCGCGTTTCTGGAATTCACTTTCCAACAGAAGCAAATGATTTGGATGAAGTCATACGTAAATTATCAATTGCAATGAATGTGGCTAGAGAAGAGTCGATTCGTCATTTAGTTTGGTTTGAACCAGAAATGGAGAAAAAAATTGAAAGAGAACAAAAACTAAAAAACCAATTGGAGAAGGCGATCGAAAACAGTGAATTCAGAATTGCTTACCAAGAAAAGGTTGATATCAAAACACAAACAGTTGTTGGATTGGAAGCTCTGGCCCGATGGAATGTACTCGAGTTTGGTGATATATCTCCAGAAGAATTTATACCAATCATCACCAAATCGGATCTCATCGTTCCATTCGGTAAAAATATTTTCCAAAAAGTTGTCAGTCAAATTCCAAAACTATTGGAATCGTATGGGCATCAAATTAAAATATCCATCAATATCTCTCCGATATTCTTTTTATACCCAAACTTTAATGAATACGTAATTGAATATTTAAAAAAACAATCTGTCGATCCAAACATTCTTATTTTTGAAATCACAGAGGATGTCTTCATTGATGAGATCGAAACCATTCAAAAGATTGTATCTTCTCTTCGATCCAATGGAATATCCGTATCCTTAGATGATTTTGGAAAAGGATATTCTTCCTTACATTATATGCAAAAAATTCAATTTGATGAGTTAAAAATCGATAAATCATTTTTAGATGATATCGCTATCTCTGATCGAAATTTTTTACTATTGGAATCCATATGCCATTTAGCAGACTCCCTTGGATTAAAAACAATCGCCGAAGGAATCGAAAGAGAGGAACAAATCATTCGACTGAAAAAAACATCCTGCCATATCGTCCAAGGTTATATTTATTCAAAACCGATAATCCTTTTTGAATGAAATTGAATAACAACTTGTTTCGCAAATTTGTTTTGATTGAAATCGAGTTGCATCATTTTCAAATTCACTCTGGAACCAAATCTTTTCTTTCCTAGTTGCAACCTTTCAAGATAAATTCAATTCTATCCACATGGGACAAGGCCACGATCATACGAATCACAAAACAAAACACCATGACCATTCGCACCATCATTCTTCTGCTTCCAAAAATTTAGCTTTGGCGTTTGTTTTAAATTTATTTTTTTCGATTTTTGAATTGGTTGGTGGGATTTACTCCAATAGTATCGCCATCATTTCTGATGCTTTTCATGATTTTGGAGATGCTCTCTCGCTTGCATTTGTTTGGTATCTACAAAAAGTTTCCGCAAGACCCATTGATCGCCATTTTGATTATGGGTACAAACGTTTTTCTATCTTAGGTGCCCTCATCATTTCAGTTTTATTATCTGTTGGATCCATCTTTATGATCATCGAATCCATCAAACGGTTCATCACTCCCGTTGAGTCAAAAGCAGATGTGATGTTTCTATTAGCGATTGTTGGTGTTCTAGTAAATGGGATTGCCATGCTTCGATTGCAACATGGATCAAGCTTTTCCGAAAAAGCAGTCTTTTTACATTTTTTGGAGGATATCCTCGGGTGGATTGCCGTCCTCGTTGGAAGTGTGATTATGTACTTTTGGGACGTACCATGGTTTGATCCAATGTTATCACTAGCGATTGCGATTTGGATTTTGTACAACGCTTATGGAAACACCAAACAAGTGATGCGTGTATTTTTACAAGCCGTTCCCGTATCACTCAATCGATCTGATTTAATTTCTGATTGGAATAAAATCAAAGGTGTGAAGTCAATACACGATATCAAAATTTGGAGTTTGGATGGAAATCACCATGTGGCTTCACTTCATGTCTTGTTAGATCAAAAAATAAAATTAAACCAATTTCAAAAAATCAAAGAACAAATCCGAAAGATAGCGCTTCAATATGAGATCATTCACACAACCATTGAATTAGAAACTGACGAAGAAAAATGTAATCTACATATCAATTGATTTCATTGGAATGAATTGTTTTTGATTTTTAATTCTTTCAATCCATTGATTGATTTTTGGATATTGCGACAAATCAAATCCACCTTCGTTTGCCACATGTGTATAGGCAAACAAACTAATATCTGCTATCGTCATAAAATCGCCGATTAAATACGGAGTTTTCTCCAATTGAATTTCCATCACTTTGAGGGCTTTATGCCCTCCAGATTGTTTTGATTCATATTCAACTCTTCTCTCTTCAGGAATTCCTAAATAATGTTGGATGAACCTAGCCACAGCTATATACGGTTCATGGCTATATTGTTCAAAAAACTGCCATTGTAATACTTTTGCTCTTAGGTAAGGATCCTTCGGTAGGAATTCACTTCCCTCTGCCAAATAATTTAAGATTGCATTTGATTCCGATAATACCTTTCCATCATCTAAAACAAGTATTGGTATTTTCCCATTCGGATTTAATTTTAAAAATGATTCGGTTTTGGTATCTCCATTTTTAATATCCAACTGAATCCATTCATATGTGATTCCTAAGAAAGATGCAACTAACTGTAGTTTGTAACAATTACCGGATTGGTGATCACCGTAAATTTTCATTTAGTTTCCTATAAAGATCAGGTAAAAAACTTTGAAACTGACCCACTTCTTCAATATTATGTTTGATCCAAGCAGATCCGTGTTTTTTGTCAAAGAATAGAAATTCGAAAATTGGTCTTAAGATTCGAAATGATATCCCTTTCCAACCAACGATGAGCGAATTTTCATAAAATGTTCCATTTTGCATTTCTTTAAAACGATATTCCATTCTTGCGAGTGGGAATAATCCATACAATCGAGGACAATGGATGAATCCTTCTTCATCTAATTTCTCAATGGGACTTGTCACATTGACTATGTATTTTTTTTGTCTCCCTAAGTATTCCACGATCCGTAATATTGCACCTGGGCCAACCGATCCGTCTGTTCTACGTTTTTCGTAACTCACATGTACATGATCTTCAGGATGCCAAACATGGTATCGATTGTAAACTTTCCCTTTGTATTCGATCTCACCCTCTAAATTTTGAAACCACCAAACCAACATTTTGGGAGAAACGCCTTCCAAAATCTCATGCCGGATCCAATACTTCACTCGCCCATCAGGTAAAATTTCCCTTCCTGATTCGGCTGAATCCACAGATTTACGAAGCCACTCAATTTCAAGTTTGGGTAACAGACCTAATTTGACATATTTCATACCAATTCTCCTGTATAGTAAATACTATACTTTGCTTTATCCTATGTAAAGTAAATACTATACAAAAAATCAATCGAAAAAATATCCCACTGAGAAAAAATGATTCCAAATAGACTAAAAAAATTCTGATGAAACTTACCTTAAAACTCTTACAAAATGAATTCGAAGCCTACCTAAATCCTCAAACTGAGAAGGAAAAGGACATCGTGCGGGCGGCAGAAGATGTTTTTGCAGAATTTGGATTCAGTGGGGCCACAACGGCAGAACTGGCAAAAGAAGCTGGCGTCACGGAACGTACTCTTTTTAAATACTTTCCTACCAAACATGATCTATACAAACGAGTGTTATCAGGTCTATTACTGCAAACCATTTTACCTGGTCACATGTCAGACTTAAAAGAAAGAATCCAAAATTTGGACCCAAATTTTAAAGAATGGTATACTTCGATATTGAAGGCACGCTATGAAGCTGTTGCAAAAGATCCAAAAAAACTAAAACTCCTACTCGGCGCCCTTCTATTTTCAAAGGAATTTGCAGAGATTTTTGGGCAAATGTGGAAAGTTAATTTGTATGATACCTCGATGGAAGCATTTCGTTACTTTCAGAAAAAAGGTGAGATTCGAAACGACTTAGATCCCAATCAAATCGTGAGGGCCTCATTTAGTTTGGGGGCAAGTTTTTTAATTACTAAATTTATATTAGCTCCCAAATTTCCAATCGATGTTGATTTGGAAATTCAATCCATAATCAGTATCTTTTACCAAGGGATTTCGAATCAAAAATAATTGTTCGGATGAAATTTGATCATCTCCATTTTAAATAGAAGGTTTATTTTTTTTGGGAACGAGTAATACCACCTTTCCTTTGGTGAACAGTTGGTTTGCTACCTCTTCCACTCCTTCCCCATTTCCCAAATAAAAGTCCACGCGTCCCTCACCTTGGATGGCATTCCCCCGATCATGAACAAATGCCAGATGGTCGTCATATGTCTGTTTAGTGGAATTAAAATGCAAAAGGACAGGAAATCCCAAGGGAATTTGTTTGTCCATCGCCACTGATCTTCCTTCCACGAGTCGTATACCACCACTCCCCAATGGACCTGCTCGCATAACAAAACCATGCTTTTTTGGAATCATTTCTTTTTCAAAAAAGATATACCTTGGATTTTTCCAAATCGCATCGCTTACTTCCTTTGGATTGGTTTTGATACAATTAGAAAGATGATAAGGCTTTAAGCTAGGACAAACTCCTGTTAAATGAATCGAAGGGCTGATATAATCCAATCCATTATCGGCGGCATAATTTATACGAAAGATTTCGTTTGTTTCGGTTTGTACGAGCGCGGATCCTTCCAATTGCGCTAAGTGTAAATCCGTCAAACGAAGGAAAACGATTGCTTGCGAATGGGATTTCCAATGGGATTCTTCTTTCCAATACTCTCGTGGAAAGGAGACAACTTTTGCGTCTACTTTTCCTCGTTTGGGTGGGACAAGTGCCGGGTGAGCATAGTGCCCCTCTGGTTTGGTTTTTCCTTGGACCCGCACTTCATAATACCCAGTGATCAGAGGGAGATCATTCCCTGTTTTTAATTCTACCTCATGGAAATACGGTCGCATCGCCAAACGCAAATCATACTTCGCGTCTCCAACCAACATTTGTTTTTGAATCTTTTGCAGTGGGTGTAAAATTTCATTTCGATGATATGTTTTCCCTAGCACCAAAAAATTTGTTTCTTCTGGGAGTTTTTGTAGGTATTGGATGGACTCATTCAGAGCAAGATGGAGAGCAGAGTGTTTTGTCTTAGAATCAAGGGCTTTCGATTTGGTAAGGATTGGCTTTGCATGGATGCCGAAGTGGAAAATAGAAAGAGTTGGAATGAGAAAAAAAAGAAGGAAAAGCCATTGGAAACTCGAGCCTAACTCTTTCCAAGGAATCGAATCGGAATGGTATCTGGCAAGTTCTCGTTTCATAGGGGAATCACGTTACTCCCATTCCACGTTTTACCTTCCTTTGTGCATTCCCATTCCTTTTGAAGAGGAAAAGCAGTAGAGACAAAAGGAATTCACCTGGAGAGAGGGGAGAATCTGTCTTATGTCACATAAGATCTCATCTGTCCAATCATTTTTACCAATTCCCCTTGACTTCCATGGGGGTACCAAAAACCTTTCAAAAGACCTCATATTTTTGCGATCATAGATAGATAAATTAGGTGTTTCATGAAACGTACATTCCAACCGAGTAAAATTAAACGCGTGAGAACTCACGGATTCCGAGCCAGAATGGCCACCCCAGGCGGAAGAAATGTGATAGCGAACAGAAGAAGAAAAGGACGCGCTAAGTTGACTGTTTCCGACGAAAAAATCGGGAGAAAGTTCTAATTTAGGAGCTTCCTTCGGAGACCCTTCGCGACCAAACCAGGATCCAGGAACTCTTTCGTCAGAATCGAAAAATGGGCAAGCCACCACTTCGTTGGCTTGTTCGGAAAAACGGCCTTCCTTTTGCCAGTTTTTTATTTTGCCCCGATAAAACTCACAAAACTGCCGTTCTTCGCAACCGTTCGAAACGAATCCTAAGGGAACTGGTTCGGAAACATCTTTCTCTGATCCCAGTAGGATACGATTGTGCCCTGCTGGCACAGATAGGTTTTGCGAAATTATCTAAGGAAGACCGAGAGGTTTTGTTCCTTTCGGCACTAAAACAATTCCCATGAATCGGCTGTTTTTGGTTCTCATTTTTCTCTACAAAAAACTGCTTTCTCCATTCTTACCTCCCTCATGTCGATTCACTCCGAGCTGTTCTGAATACGCCAAACAAGCGTTTGAAACTTATCCATGGTACAAAGCGTTTGTGTTGAGTGTCGTTCGAATTTCTAAATGCCACCCTTATCACGAAGGTGGACATGACCCATTACCGAAATCTTATAACAAGAGTTAAATTATGCAAAACGATTCCACAAACAGACAAGGTCGCTTATTCCTCGCTTTATTTTTAAGTTTAGCAGTATGGATGGGGATCAATTATATTTTTTTTCCACCGCAACCGCCAAAACCCAAAGCAGTAGATGAGGTTTCGAAAACAGAAAATACTGATACAAACAAAACAACAACTGCTGATCCCAAGGCAGAAATTAAAAAAGCCACTACTGAATCTACGAAACTGAATCCAGTCAAAACTGAAGATGTAAAAACATTTTCACTCAAAACAGATTCATTCTTAGTTCGATTTTCAAGTTTAGGCGGAAGGATCACAGAATATTATATCAAAGACCATAAAGAACCAGATGGTTCTGAATTTGTGATCGCAAAGGATCCCAAGTTCCAAATTGATTTTGATGGACAAACCGAAAAGGCAGTGGAACTCACAAGGGGCCAAGGGTTTGACTTCAACATCATCGAAGACAAAGACACGATTCCTTTTTCTGCGTATAACTTAGTCAACTTTAGCTCTAGTTACAATGCCGATACCAAAACTGTTATCTTCGAAGCTCCATCGCTCGATGGGAAATTCACCATCCAAAAACGGTTTCAGTTTTTCCCATCTGAAAATTATTTTAAATTTCACTTAACACTGAAAAACAGAACTGGCGAAACCATTCATATATCCCCAACAAAATCGGATGTGTACTTTCGATCCTTTAGTTCCCTTGGTCCAATATTGAAGAAAAAAGAAGACTTTAACGATAGAGACAATGCACATTATTTCCGTTATTACTATTTGGATGGAAGTTTTAAAGACCACGTTGATGGAACAAGCTCACAAGGTTTTTTTGACAACCTATTTGGATCAAACGAAGGAAAAGACACTCGTTATGAAATTAAAAAAGGTTCGAACGACAAAGTTGACTTCGTTGGAACAGGAAGTCGTTATTTCATTGGAGTGATCGATCCACTGGATGACAAACCAGCTGGAGTTTTACTTGATAACCGAAAGGGCAATGAAACCGGAGTTCTCCTTGTTTACGACAATTGGAAACTGGGTCCTGGAGAAGAAATCAAATTAGATTATGCGGCCTATGTAGGGGTCAGAGAATTAGATGGCACTGCATTTCGTGACAGCAAACTTGATCCAAAAATCAACAATGACTCTGTCTTTGCGGGCTTAAGTGAATCACTCGACAAATCCTTCAACCAAGGGATCACCACCCCACTCCGCAATGGAATTGTTTGGATCTTAAAAAAGATCTATTTGGTCATACCTAACTACGGTTGGGCGATCGTGATATTTGCAATTCTCTTCAAATTGGCTTTTTATCCGCTGAACAAAAAACAAGCGGAATCAATGAAGAAGATGCAAGAGTTATCTCCGCAAATCAAACTCATCAATGAAAAATATGCGGATGATCCAAAACTCAAACAAGAAAAGACGATTGAACTTTATAAAAAGAATGGCACCAACCCAATGGCGGGTTGTCTTCCGATGCTCATTCAAATTCCAATCTTTATCGCTCTTTATACCGCCTTCTCTGACACAGTAGACCTTTGGAATTCACCTTTCCTTTGGATCAAAGATTTGAGTGAACCAGATACAGTTTTCACCACTCCAAAGTTAGCTTTCATTGGCACTTTGGCGATCAACATCCTGCCACTCATCATGGTCGCAACACAAGTGGTCCAATCGAAAATGACGACTGTGTCTACAGATCCAAACCAAAAGATGATGATGTATATGATGCCTGTCATCATGTTATACTTCTTCTGGTCAATGCCTGCCGGTGTGACGATGTATTGGACCATGCAAAACATTTTGTCCATCGCTCAACAAGTGTATACAAACAAGTTTGTTAAATCAGAAGACAAAAAACCGACACCAAGCGGTCCAACTCCTGCCAATAACGCACAAGCAATGGCAAGACCTGGTTTTAGAAACCAAAACAAAAAGAAAAAATGAAATCATTGTTTAACAAGGAAGATCACAGATGAATAATTACATTTTCGAAGCCGAAGGAAAAACGAAAGGGGAAGCAGAGGATTATACTCTCGAAACCCTTCGACTCCAATCCGGCGACTTACGTTTCGAAGTAGTTGATTCCGGAAAGTCCGGCTTTTTAGGGATCACTCAAAAAAAACCTGCCGTTGTACGCGCGTTTGTTGCAAACACCGATATCCCATCAGAAAAAATCATACATGGGGTGATCATCACCATTTTGAAAAAAATGGGAATCCCTGCAGAAGTTGTTGGTATGGGTGACGTAGACGGAAAAATTTATGTGGAACTAACCAGTAAAGAATCTGGTCTCATCATTGGAAAACGTGGAGGCACTTTGGATTCACTCCAATTCCTTCTCAATTTGATGGTAGATCCAAAAATTCGTCACAACCGCAAAATTGTTTTAGACATTGAATCTTATCGCGACAAACGCGAGTTATCTCTCATTCGATTAGCAAAATCAGTTGCTGCCTCTGTCATCAAATCGGGAAGGTCAAAACTACTCGATCCAATGAATCCTTTTGAAAGAAGAATTGTCCACATGGCAATCCAAGAAGATGAAAGAGTGTTTACAAGATCAGAAGGAAACGGAACTTTCAAACGTGTTCGCGTGATTTCTGCCAAAGAAAAACACAAATACAAAGATTTGGAAGATCCATCTAAAAAAGGTTTACCTGTTGAAGATTTTGCCGATGGAGTCGACCAAGAAGATCTTGATTGATACCATAGCGGCATTGTCCACTGCCCAAGGCCCCGGAGCGATTGGTATCCTTCGGGTCTCGGGTTCCTTGGTGATGCCTATCGCCCTTGCTGTTCTAGAAAAAAATCAAAAACCCCTCACAGAAACCTTCCTACAAAATCAAAAACGTTCTGCCATCTTTTGCGACTTTGTCGAAAATGGAAAACCTCTAGACCAAATTGTATTCTTTTACTTTCCAGCGCCTAACTCTTACACAGGTGAAGATTTAGCCGAATTTCATCTCCACGGAAATCCACTTTTATTAAAACGAGCCCTTCATGTGTTATTTGAAAAGGGAGCACGACCTGCACAAAAAGGTGAATTTACGAAACGTGCCTATATGAATGGCAAAATCAATTTATCTGGCGCTGAAGCGATCAGTCGATTGATTGAAGCACGATCCAAATATGAATTGGAACTCGCCCAAAAAAATGTATTTGGTGAAATCACAAAATTAAGTTCCAAAATTCGAAGCGATTTAATTTCACTCAAAGCAGAATGTGAAGCCGAAATTGATTTTTCTACAGAAGACCTAACCTTCGAGAGTTTAGAAGAACGAAAAAATAGAATGGTGGCTCTAAAAAATTTATGTTCTAAGCTCATCAAAGACTCTGAAAGAGCGGAATCTTACATATTACAATCTACTGTAGTATTGTATGGAGAACCTAACACTGGAAAGTCGAGTCTTATGAATTTGCTTATCGGAAAGGATCGATCCATTATTTCCGATGTTCCTGGAACAACTAGGGATTATATTGCCGAAGAATTGAGTTTGGATGGAATCCCTATCCGGCTTGTTGACACAGCAGGAATCCGGGATACAACCGACAACATCGAACAGATGGGCATTGAACGGAGCAAAAGAGAAGCAGATAGTGCCAATGTTAAATTATTTTTAATCGATACATCTCTTCCATTTGAAAAACAATCATTCCTTCTCAAACACAAAGATCGCCTATTCGGTTCCCTTATTGTTGCCAACAAAATAGATTCAAAACATCCTTCTTGGCATACGGAATCTATTCATGATATCCAAGAGGAATTCCAACTCACTATTTCAGAAATTTCCTGTAAAACAAA
The DNA here is from genome assembly GCF_000017685.1 of Leptospira biflexa serovar Patoc strain 'Patoc 1 (Paris)'. Classification (NCBI taxonomy): domain Bacteria; kingdom Pseudomonadati; phylum Spirochaetota; class Leptospiria; order Leptospirales; family Leptospiraceae; genus Leptospira; species Leptospira biflexa. Next base: position 284,678 of record NC_010602.1, on the reverse strand, counting down.
ACAAGGGATACCCGAATTATTAGAATTGTTAAAATCAAAATTAACATCCAAAGATGATACGGAAGACTTGGTCTTATTAGAAGACCGCCAACGGTATCACATTCAAAAAATTGAATCTTGTTTATCGGAAGCCATCCAATTGATGGAAAACAACGCTCCCGCAGAAATTTATATCCAGGAAATTAATGTCGCTTTGCATGAAATTGGCCAAGTGAATGGAGTTGTGGAAAATGAGGAAATTTTGGGTCGAATTTTCAGCAAATTTTGTGTCGGAAAATAAATCGGTTCTAGTCAAAAATTTAAGATTGTATAATCACCGAATTAGTATCTAATTGGTCGCACATTCGATACGAGGTAAAAAATGAAAAAATTTCTTGTGATTCTCACTCTTTTCTCTTTCAGCAGTTTTGGTTTGTTTGCGCAAACAGAAGCAGACGAAGAACCAACGATGCAAGCGGAAGAAGCTTCTGAAACCGTTAAACCTAAAAAAGACAAAATGAACAACAAAGACGGTGAGAAAAAAGAGAAAAAGAATAACAAAAATGGCGAGAAAAAGGCTAAAAAAGCTAAGAAAGCCAAAAAAGAAAAGAAAGCTAAGAAAGACGCTGAATAATACTTTCTATCTTCCATTGGAAAAACCCCTGACACCAGGGGTTTTTTTATTTTTAAATTCTTTGTTCCACAAATTATGAATTACAAACACCTTCTCCCTTCTACCTTTTTACTCTTCACCATCCTTACTTGTAAGTCAGCTTCCCTAAATAACTTACAAGTCAATCTGCCTACAAACATTACGTTTCAATTCAAACTATCGGCAATCCCGAAAGAGTTAAATGGAGAATCCATTTCCTTTTTACTTCAATTTTATAAATGTGACAAACCAACAGCAAATGACTGTTATATTCCGATTTTAGAAAACAGTTATGATCTAGGAAAAATTAAATCGAATGCGGCAAGTCTTAAAATCAATCAAACTCTCCCTAAGGATTGGACGCATCTCGCGATCAAAGTCCAAGGCATTGATATAGTTCATGGCAAGTTTTCTCCTGGCCATAATCCTTTTTGGTATTCTCCATCCGACATTTCTACGTTAGGTGCAATTATTACAAAAGAATTTCGATTTGTGAGCCAAGAAAACAGAATTCCCAATCGAATCCAAGAGGAGATCGCCAAAAAGTTTGCCCCAATTCTTGTTTTTCACAAAGATAAAAAACACTTACCATCTAACATTGAAAAATATGCAGAACATTTTGTTTCAAAAGAATATCCTTTGCCAGAAAAAGATCTTAGAAGAAAGTCAAAAGGCCAAACGACTTGGAATTATGTAGAATTTCCAGAACAAACTTACAAAGAAAACCCTACTCATTTGTATGCTCACGTTCGGTATGCAGAAACAAGAGTGTCGGGAACACAAAAAGAAGCCCTTCCTGGTTTTCGCGATGATGCCAATTATTGGTATGAAGTAGGAAATGGTGATATGGTGGTGTCGTATTGGATTTGGTATGATTGGAATGAAGGCCCTACCAAATTTGGAAACATCCACCAAGGTGACTTAGAATCGTATGCACTTCTCATTTCAAAAGAGGGAAAACCGAAACGGATTTTACTCACTGGTCACAACCATATTTTGTTAGATACAGACTTTCGGAATCTCAATTCTATCAAAAATCATCCCATACTCTATGTGGCCAAAGGGAATATGGGTGCGGATGGAGGAAATCCAACGTCAGCATATGGTGGTTATACGGTAAAATTAAATGCAGGAAACTTTCTGTTTAATTATATTTCTGACCCTTGGGATGTATTTCCAAGCTTTGATCCCAAAGAATCGATCTTAATTTTGCCTTCTGATCTTTCTGAAAAAGAACTCGCGGCTGTTACGATTGGTCCAGGGACAACGATCCAAAAGTCTCAATCGCAAACAGTCTTTCCAAAGGAAAAAATGGAAACTCCAGCTACTGGGGTAGAAATAAATCCCTTTCCCACCCAAATCGTAGACGCACGCAGTATGATCAAACAAAGGATCGAAAAAATTGTGATCTGGGAGGAACCAGGTTGGGTGAACCAAAAGGCAGTGATGGACCCTGATGGTCACCACAAAGTAGACAAATCAGTTGCCTCATTCTTTCAATTCCAAGGTAGACTTGGGAAACACCCAAGGACTGTCTTAAAAACATCGGAGCTCAAACAATTTGGAGAATCTCCGGAGAATGCTCCCTTCAAAACCAATATTGAACAACATTTTACATTTGAGCGCCCTCGGTTCGAACGAAACCATACCGACCGAGAGGGAAATTATGGACCAAAATTTATAGGCAATGATGCAACTCCTCAAAAATAGTGAGTTGTGTATTCCTTTAATTCAGATTTAAATCAAATCTACTAACTTTGCTTTGGCGAGCTCTTCTGGTTTGAAAGGTTTTTCTTGTTGGATGTATTGGATCATTTCTTTTCTGAAGGAATACACTTCTCCTAAGATCGCTTTTTGGATCACATAGTCTTTCCAAGTTTTCAGACAATGTCCAAATTTTTCTCTATCCAGTAACCGAGAAATGGATTCATCATTTTCACCCCAAACAAATGGATTGGCACCCGCATAGAGAAGTTCCTTCATTGACTCAACTCCGTCAGAAGAAGCTGATAAAAATAATGCCGTATTACCATAGTTATCTCTAGTTTCTAGGTCGATCGTTCCTTCTTCCAGAAGTATGGAACATACTTCATCTAAATTACGTTCCGCTGCTAAATGAAGGGCATTTTTGCCTTCGCTGTCAGAATGGTCTTTCACTTGGGGGAATGTTTTGAGTAAATAGGATAGAATTTCGATTCGATTTTCAATGATGGCTTCTAAAAAAAGCGAACGACCGCTTTCATTTCTTAAGGAAATAATATCATCAGTGATCTGTTCATGGAGAACTTCCCAGAGCGGTTCGCAAGATTCCAAAACAGACAAGTGATAAATTGTATTTCCGTCTTTGTCTCGCGTTTGAATGTTAGGTGAAGATTTCCAATGAGTCGCTGTTGTTATTAGTGCGTCCATAAACTGAGTTCGATTTTGACTGATCACATCAAAAATCACATTGCCAGGAGTTCGGTATGGGGAATTCGGATCAGCACCGGTTAGGATCGCATGTCGGAACAAATTTACATTGTCTACTTTTAACATCCAGGAAAGGGCATTGGTTCCATACGTATCCAATCCATTGGGATCTTCTCCTTCTTTTAAACACAAATCCCACTCATCGATACTCCCCGATTTCGCGACCTCAATCAAACTCATTCTTGTTACGATAATTGTTTCCTTGTCGTTGTCGATTTTTTAACAACACGTTTAGTGGGTTTGAAGGCAATTGTTTTGTCAAATCCACGTTTCACTTCAAACTTCAAAAATTGAATCTGTGTTGTTTCTTTTGGTGGGATAAGGCTCATCGCACGTTCCGATAAAGCAGTGATGGTAAGACTTGGATTCACACCCAAGTTGACTGTTAACATCGAAGCATCACAAACTCGTAAATTCTCGTATCCAAATACTTTGTTTTCCAAATCAATCACACCTTTCTCTGGTGACTCGGCAACAATACAACCACCCATGATGTGACCTGTCACAGGTGCCGATAGTAAAGTTTCGTTAAGAGAACTACGTGGGATTCCACCAACAATTTCTGCTAATTTTCGAGTAAACGCATTGGCGATCGGAATGTATGTTGGTGTTGGCTCTCCTGTGGACAGGGCTGAAGTGATCGTTCTTTGGAAGGGCCAAATGAAGCGCCTCTTTCGAACCAGTCGCACACTATTGTCTACCGTTTGCATGACAAGTAAGATGATCGAGTTTTTTGCAAAACCAAACGGATTGTGGGCCTTTAAAAAATAAAGTGGGTGGCGCACCATGGTCCAAAAAAATTTCAATGGCCTTGGAAACTTTCCACCACCGTCTGTCATCACACTGGCAAGGACTCCAAAAAAATCAGAACCTTTGGAATAACGTACAGGTTCAATGTGAGTATTTTCATCAGGATGGACTGAGGATGTGATAGCAATCCCTCTGGAATAGTCAGCATTGTGACTTGCTGGTACTGTGACTGGCAAAACAGTCTCACTATTCGTACGAACCGTATCACCTAACTTCTCTGACAATCGGATCATTTTGTTTTCTTGTTGCATCTTGAGGAGTAAGCCAACAGTTCCCATGACTCCAGCAGATAGAACCACTTGATTCGAACGAAATTTACTTTTAGGATACCCAAACCAACCAGTTGTACTCTTGGTTTCCAGCTCATATCCAAATTCGCCACTTGCTTCAGGATCTGGGATTCCTTTTTCATTGAGAGGGATGAGTGAAGTTACCTTTGTTTCAGGTAATATGACAGCACCTAACTTTTCTGCTAAGTACAAATAGTTTTTATCCAATGTATTTTTTGCATTGTGTCGGCACCCCACCATACAACCACCACAATAATTACAAGGATCACGGTCAGGGCCATCTCCTTCAAAAAAAGGATCTTTAAGATCTTTTTTGTTTCCGAAATAAATTCCAACTGGTGTCCTTCGGAATGTATCTTCTTTTCCAAATGATTTTGCCGTTTCAAGTAATAAATGATCTGGTTCCCACAATTGTGGATTTTCCGTAACACCTAACATATGCTTTGCTACAACATAATAAGGTAACAAAGCTTTCTCTCCACCCATCTTGGAATACAATGGTGAATTTAAAACTTTGGATGAAGGCACATATAAAGTACAGGCATATACGAGTGAGCCACCACCAACACCTGATCCGCTCACAAGTAAAAAATCATTCAGTAAATTGATTCGTTGGATTCCATAAAAACCTAATTTGGGCATCCACAAATACTTTCGTAGACTCCAATTGGTTTTAGGAAAGTCACCTGCCTTCCATCTTTTTCCGGATTCTATGACTAATACTTTGTACCCTTTTTGCGAAAGACGATACGCAGAAACAGAACCACCAAATCCTGACCCAACGATGATCACGTCGTAATCAAATTTTTGTTCTTTTGGAATGGTTTGGTTCATGGTTCGTTTTTCCTTGTTTGTGGAGAATGAGCGAATCCGATTCTCTCTATGAATTCATTTTCTGTCAATTCGCTCTTTTGAATTTGAAAAAAACTTCTGGTCGAATCAAATCATCGGTTTTGAATCGGTTCATGCCTGAGATCAAAAAACAAATCCCTTTATTAAATGCAGATGGAACCATAACAGAAGAAGGTTGGGCACGTTCACCTCTTTGGACTTATAACCGGGAAAATATTGCCGCTTCTAAACTTCGGATCAAAGAATGGGATTATTATTCGATTCTTTCCCCAACAAAAGAATTTGGTATCACACTTACAGCATCTGACTTAGGTTATGCGGGTTTATTCGCAATCTGCTTTTTAGATTTTAAAAAAGCGACTTTCCAACAGATTGATACACTATCAGTATTCCCCTTAGGAAAAACAGGTTTTCCGAGAACAAACGATCTCGGTGTGGTTTCGTTTCAAGACAAAAAGTTACATCTACGATTTGAAGTGAGAGACGGAAAACGTACGCTCGAATTTGGATCAGAACAATTCCAAGCTCCTGATGGTTCGAAAGGCATCCAAGGCACCATCGAACTCTCTGAACCCAAAATGGATACCATGAACATTGCCACTTCCTGGAAAGAAAACAGAAAGGCATTCTATTACAATACCAAAATCAACTGTATGCCTGCAAAAGGGAAAGTTGTCATCGGAAACACAACTTATCAATTCGATGCAAAGACAGACTTTGGTGCTTTGGATTGGGGTAGAGGGGTTTGGACATATAAAAATCGTTGGTATTGGGGTTCTGTTTCTGCAAGGATTGATGGAAAACCATTTGGTCTCAATTTGGGTTATGGATTTTCTGATCGAACCCCCGCTTCTGAAAACGTAATCTTATATGATGGGAAGATTCACAAACTTGATGAAGTAAAATTCATGATCAACACAAAAGATTATATGGCACCATGGAAATTTGTTTCCAATAACAACCGTTTGGATTTAGATTTCAAACCAATTGTCGATCGTAACTCTTATATGAATTTTCTCATCATCAAATCTGTCCAACACCAAGTATTTGGAACCTTTCATGGAACTGTTGTATTGGATAACGGGAAAAAAATCAAATTAGAGAACGTACTTGGTTTTGCCGAGGACGTTCTCAATCATTACTAAAGGACAAGAGTCATTAAACAAGAACATTTGATTCAATGACTCCACGAATGAAACTTACGAAATGGATTAGGCTCTTTTCTTTAGTTTGTAATACGCAGAAAAACTGGCCGGGATAAAAATTAAGGAACCAAAGGTTCCAAATCCGAGTCCCCAAGCAAGTGATAGTGTCATTGGAATGAGGAGAGGATCTGATCCTCCAATCGCATAGGCAGTCGGAATCATCCCTGCCATGGTTGTCATCGTTGTCACAAGGATCGGACGAAATCTTTCGGAAGAAGCAGTGATGAGTGATTCAAGGAGGCCTTCACCCCTTGATTGGAATTCCTCAATCGTATCAACTAACACAATGGAGGCGTTCACGATGACCCCAGCAAGACCAATGATTCCAATCATCGCAAGAAAACTGAGAGCCTTACCGGAAATCAAAAATCCAAACACAACGCCCACAAATCCTAAAGGAATGGATAATAGGATTAACACAGGTTTTTTGATGCTATTGAATATGATTGCCAGGATGGCAAAAATTCCAAAAAATGCAAGTACCCCTGCAACTAATAATGATACCATGGATTTAGCTGTTTCTTCTTGTTCCCCACGGAATTTGATTTTGTAACCAGGGTATTTTTTACCAATATTGCCGAACTCATCGACGATTTTCCCATTGACGATGGAAGAACTCGTGATGGCTTCATTCACATCCGCAAGCACTGTGATTGCCTTTTCATAATCATTATGATACAAGGCTTCAATCCCCTGAACGGTTGTTTTTGTCGTGACAGCTGTAATCGGTGTTAGGAGACCAAACTTATTAGAAATTCGAATGGAATCTAAATCTTCAATGCCATCCCGAAACCGATCATCGTTTTGGATGATGATTCTCACCTCATCCTTCCCTTTTCGAAGATTTGATGCTTCCAAACCTTCCATAGCGGTTCTCACGTAATACGCAGTGATTTCCGTATCAATGCCAGTGATGGCAGATGCCGTGTCTTTGACTCGGATTTGGATTTCTTCTCTTCCAGGTTTGTAATCATCATTGATGTTGATGACACCATCCTGTTTTCTTAAAAAATCCTGCATTTCATTTGAGATCTGCTTTAATACTTTATAGTCGCGTCCCTCGATGGCAACAGTCACCGCAGCACCAATCGGCGGTCCATTCACAACCAAATCCACCATTACGGAAATCGCATTTGGTAATTTTTTTAGATCAGGTTCGAGTTCGCCAAAAATTTCTTGGGCAGTGCGTTTCCTTTCTGTCTCAGGCACTAGAATGATTTGGGCCATCCCCAACTGTTCCCCAATCCTTGTGAGTGGATCTGTCGGGTCAGTTTGTTGGATTCCAATTTTTAAAATTACACTTTGTACTTCTTCTTTTTTGATTTTATTCAAAATCGGTTGGAAGTATTGCAGTTGTTTTGCGGTCTCTTGTGCAGAAAAATCAGGTGGGAATTCTGCTCGGACTAATACATAATCAATTCCTTCTTTTGGAAACAAATTGAAATTCATCAGTCCCACTAATCCACAAGAAGACAAAAATACAATGAGGATACAACCGAGAGCAAGGAACGGTCTTCCTACAACATTTGTGATGAAACGAGTGAACTTTGCTTTTAAGGATTCAAAACCATTTTCTAAAACCGAACGGAAACGTTCTCTATGTTTCGATCTTTTTTTCGTTTCATTGGAAGTGAATTGAGCATACCGGACTGGTAATAACAAAAAGGATTCAAAGAGAGATAAGGTAAGTGCCACTATCACCATAAATGGGATTTGCCAAATGAATTTTCCCATGATCCCAGACATAAATGCCATTGGTAAAAAGGCAGCAACAGTGGTTAAATAAGAACCAATGATAGGAACAAAGAGTTCACTTGCTCCGAGTACTGCCGCTTCTCTTGAATCGTAATTTTTGGATCGATACTTATAAATATTTTCCGATATGATGATACTATTGTCCACAAGCATCCCAAGTGAGATGATGATTCCAAGCATCGAAACCAAGTTAAAGGAAACATCAAAGATAGGAAATGCAATGGTTGCGGCAAATAAAGTGAGTGGTAAGGATAAACTAGTTAGGAGTGAATCTTTAAAACTAAAAAATAGAATGAGTACAACGACCACTAAAAACAAACCCTGTAAAGAGTTTGTGATCACAACATCCAGTCGTTTGAGAGCTCTTGCTCCTTCGTTATTCAATTCCGTAAATTGAATGTTCGCTGGGATTTGTTTTTTTAATTCTTCAATGCGACCTTGTACAGCTTCAACGGTGCGAATGATGTCGGCACTATCCTTTTTGATGATTTGTAAAACATAGGCCGGTTCCCCATTCACAACCGCAAGTACCCTGGGTCTTTCGTATGTATCTTTTACATTGGCAACTTGAGAAAGTAAAATGGCATTGCCTGTTTCATTCGAACGAATGGGGATATTTTTTATATCGTTGATTTCACTGATTTCCCCTGTCACACGGATGTCTTGTGTGATGGGTCTTAAAAACGATCCTGCGGGAACACTTATATTTCGTTTGGAAATTGCATTGATGATATCAGCAAATCCAATTGTGAATTTTTTTTTCAGATCAGGATCCACACGGATCCGCCATTCTTCCTTTCGTTTCCCAAATGCATCCACACGAGAAACGCCAGAAACTTTACGCATTTCGTCTTCGATGAAACGACCCATCTCTTGGAGTTCCATTTCGTCCATCGCTCCATGGATCGCAAATTCAAGAACGGGGAAGTTGGAACTTTTTTGTTCTGTGACAATGGGACGATCTTTTACCTGACTTGGTAAATTGGTGACACGGTCCACTGCTCTTCGGATATCATTCACAACTCCATCTGGATTACTGTGTTCCAAATCAATTTTGATACTAATATCTGATTCCGAGTTTCTGGAAATCGACCTAACAGAATCAAGTCCTTCTACTTCGCGTAACTTCTCTTCGATGGGAATGGTGACTTTTTTTTCCACATCGACTGGACTCGCACCAGGATACACAGTGAGAACTCTCACTTGACGAAAATTCACTCTAGGGAATGCTTCTCGTTTCATAGAAAGAACGGAAATGATTCCCGCAAGAAACAAGAATACAAACAATAGGTTTGCAACGAGTGGTTTATAAACAAAAAAATGGATAACTTTTCTCATAATATGACTACAATTTCTAAAAGTTTAAGATATTGACTGGTGAGTCAAGATGATTCGAAATTTATTGACCCTTATTTTCGGATTCGCGTTCTTTTATGACAGTTTCAATGACTTCCACAAAGACTGAGGTATCCTGGGCTCCACTCACTGCATATTTACCACCGATGATGAAATATGGTACCCCACTAATTCCATTTTGATGGTAGTATTGGATTTCTTGTTGGATTTCTTGTTTTAAATTTGAGTCCGAATAAATGGCATCAAATTTGTTTCGATCCTTGTAAACAGGTTCTGTCACCTTCCAAACAACTTCTTTGTCTGTTAGATCCAATGCTTCTTCAAAATTGGCGGCAAAAAATCTTTCTACTAATTTTTGTTGTTCTTCAAGACTTGGAAGAGCCGCTACAAGTGCATGTAATGCCAAAGTGTTTGTGGCTTTTGGAATGTTTTGGAATTGAAAATTGATTCCGACATCCTTTCCGATCTCACTTAAACGTTTCCAAGCACCATCCAACCTGTCTAAACTTCCGAATTTTTGCGTTAGGTGTAGCTTATAATCTATCCCTTCCTCAGGAATTTCCGGTGATAATTGAAATGGTCTCCATCTCACTTCGGGATTGATGGTATTCCCAACGATGGAAAGGGCTTTTTCTAATTTTTTTTTGCCAACATAACACCAGGGACAGGCTACGTCGGAAACGATATCGATTGGAAATACTTCAGAGTTGGTTGACATTTGAATTTAGACTCCGATTCAATAAAGGTAAGCTTTAATAGCCAGGAAAAAGATGAAACTCAGCAGAGAAAGTTTTTTAAAAAAAAGTTTAACAATGGGAAGTTTGATTTCGCTCACTTCGTTACAAAAAGAACTCTACGCCTTTGGTAGTGAAGAGAACAAAAAACACAGGGCAAATCCCATCGCTTATGCAGAATCTCTTGGGTATACAGAACCTATTGACCAAATTTTACTGACAGCCCTACTTGCACCCAATTCCCACAATTCACAACCTTGGAAATTCCAAAAAATCTCAGAGAGTGAATTTTATCTCTTTGGAGATGGGGACAAACAATTACCCGAAATTGATCCCAAAAACCGACAATTTTACCATACTCAAGGATGTTTTTTGGAATTATGCCACCTAACGGCCGATTCCCTCATGTTCGATACCACCATCAAACTTTTCCCGAAAGGAAAACCTTCAGGGAAAACATTTTCCAAATTTCCAATTGCAAAAGTTTCTCTCCAACCAAAAACAAAATGTGTTCATGATTTTTTATTCTCAGGTGTCAGTGAGCGCAGGATGAATCGGTCAGTGTATTCTGGAGAACTTTTGACAAACGAGGAACTAAACGACATCCATTCCTTCGCAAGACCCTTTCAAAATCAAATCCGATGGACAAATGATCCAATCCTCCTTAAGTCCATCTTACCGATATTAACCGATGCTTTCGCCATGGAGACAAATCGTTATGAATCAAACGAACTCAATCGAAAATGGTTTCGATTGTCAAAGGAAGAAATGTATGAAAATCGTGATGGTTTAACCTTGGAAGCGAATGGTTTGTCTGGCTTAAAATTATGGTTTGCAAAAACATTTTTTGTCAATCTGACGAAGGAGGTTTGGCACTCCGAAGATTCTAAACGAGCTGCGATTGAAATGTTTTCATCTCAAGCAAATTCAGCAAAGGCTTTGGTATTTTTTATCTCAGAAGGAAAAGATGACGAAACCACTTGGATCCAAACGGGTCGTGATTTTATGCGTTATACTCTTTCTTGTGCCGTCAAAAACATCGCCTTTCATACCATGAACCAAGCGGTAGAAGATTATCCAGAAAGCAGAGTGTTTACCAAACAATTGAATGGAATCTTAAAACTCAAACCCAACGAGGAAATCCAATTGATCGCAAGGGTAGGACGAAGTGATTATCAATTTGATTCTTTACGAAGGGATCTAAATAGTTTTTTCATTTGAGTCAATCAGACTCTGGATTCAAAAAAGGAAATTGGATCAAGATGTCAATTCGGGGAAGTGAACTTCACCTGCGGATTCAAAGGCAGGTTTGGAAAACAAATACCCTTGGTACAAATGGATTCCCATATCCACAAGCACTTTCAATTCCTCTACCGTTTCCACACCTTCCGCAATGACTTGGATTCCGATTTCCCGACAAACACCTGCAATCGCTTTTGTCAGTTTTTGAGCCACTGAATTTGCGTGAATATTCCGAATGAGTTCCATATCGAGTTTGATGAGATCGGGTTGGAACTTTGCGAGTAAATTGAGCCCAGAATACCCTGATCCAAAATCATCGATAGCAGTTAAAAACCCATACTTTTGATAGGTTTTAAAGATATTGATGATGTGGTTATGGTCTTGGACTTCTTCTCCCTCTGTCAGCTCAAACACCAATCGATTCAGAGGGAATTGATACTCACGACTGGCTTCCAAAGTTGTACGGATACAGGTCTCCGGTTGGTAAACCGCATTGGGTAAAAAGTTGATATTGAGTAAGGCAGGGATTTGGATTTGGTTTGCCAGTTGGATGGCTTTGATCCGACAAGATTGGTCAAATTGGTAACGATTGTTTTGATTGACCTTGGAAAGAATCGAATATGCCGATTCTCCTTTTGTTCCTCTAACTAGTGCTTCGTGGGAATAGATTTTTTTTTGGTTCCAATCGATGATGGGTTGGAAGGCCATGGAAAAGGAAAAATCTAAACCCGCACCGCTCCGGCATTCCGCACAACTATACAACTTTGGTACTTTTCCGTTGGGTGTATCTTCTAATTGTGCTTCTGGAAAACTTGGTTTCATGTTTTTCGGTTACCCAGTTTAGACGATAGGTAAAAGTTTGCAACTTTGTTTTCGAAATTAAAATTTCGGAAGTTTAGCGACTAAATACCAGGTCACAACAAGAAATTGAAAGAAAGAAGTAACAAGTAAGATTGTATATGGTTTTGCATTCACTGCCTTTAACGATCCAATCCTTGCGCCAAAGATCCCACCAAAACTTCCGACGAGTGCAAGCTCCCAATGTAATTTTCCTAACAAAAGAAATTGGATGGTGGTTCCAAATGATGTTAAAAAAATACCTAAAAAAGAGGTAGCAACTGCCTCTACAGGGCTCATGCGAAAATAATAAACAAATAATGGAACTGCTAAAAAACCACCACCAATCCCAAATAAAGAAGAGAACATACCAAAGAAGATTCCTACAAGCAGTACAATGAAGATTGATTTCTTTGTGAATTGAAACTGAGTTTGATGGTTTGTGATCTTGGATTTTTTTTCGTTGCTCTCAAGTCCTTTCGGATTGGTTTGATTGTCTAAGTCTAGTGATTTTACATTTGGCTCAGATCTTACGAGTGACAAGGCCTCATAATAACGTTTTCGTTTTTTAAGTGCAGCTATTAAATTATAAATAGCCAGTATTCCCAAAAAAACTGTAAACACAATGAGATATACAAATTCAGAAAGCGGTATCCCATAATACAGTTGTTTGCCGAGTGGAGTGTCCTCAAACCTTCCAAAGGCAAATGCAGTGTATTGAGCCGAGGGAATAGATGTAATGAGTAACAAAAACCCTTGTCTCCAACGTATTTTATCATTTTTAAAATACACATAGAGTCCAGAGAGTGCGGAGACTGGCATTTGTGCAAGAGAGACTGCTACTGCTTGAACAGCAGTTAAATGAAAGAAACTATGAAAAAAGGGGGTGTAGATAAAACCTCCTCCCAGTCCGAGAAAGGAGGCTAAATACCCAACAAAAAATCCCAATCCAAATACAACCAAAACGCCAGGCCAAAAGCCCCAAACGAATTCATGGAAGATTTGAAATGAGTGTTCCAAGTGAATTAAAAATGTTCTTTTGCATCCTCAAAGAATTTTAAGGTCATTCGCTCAAACACTTCTTTTTCAGTAGCTGTTTCAAAATTATACCAAGAGATCGGAAGGAACAGAATCCATTGTGCATAATTTCGGAAGATATGATAATCATAAGTTCCTACTTTTTTTCCGTCTTTGTATAAGATGTACTGAACATCATATCCATCTTGTGTGGACCATGCAGGTAAAAATGTAGCAGTGAGTGTAGAGACACCTAAAAAGGCAGTGGCAACAGGAGTTGGGGAACGATAGTTTACTTTTACATTCACCAAGTAACCCACCTTAGGTACATCCACGCCTTCCACTGTTTTTTTAAACCTAGTTTTTTGATCGAAGTAGTTCTTCAATGCTTCTCTCCCACCTAAATTCAACTGTGGGAAAGTTGGTAATCCATATACAAATGGAGTGTCTAAGGTTTTTTCTTCCGATGGAAGTGGTAAAATTTTTGGATAGTCTTTGTAACTAATTAGACAATTTGAAAAAACAATCAATGTCAAAAGTAGTCCTGATAAATTTGATAGGATCAATTTAGTTTTGGCTATGGTCATGTAACCCCTCTTCGTCGTGTCTTCTTTCCAATTCTTCATATAATTCTTCCTGGTCTTCTGTAAAAAATAATTCATAACCGATTCGTAAACAGACTGGATCATCTTCGATGGAAACATTACTTGGTAAAATCAGATTCATCACATAAAATGTATTGGATTCAGCATCCTCAAGAAATCCTTCCGTGGCATCCCATTCATCAAAACCTTCCACTTCGGGTTTCCGAAACTCTTTTAGGATTTCATCAAATGAATCTGTAATATAGTTAAATTCTCCCGATTCACTATCGATGATGAATTGAACATGATGGCATCCAGGGCCCTCTTCTTCCAAGGGACTTAAGACCATACTACCACATGCAGGGCAATGGATGGTAGGGTCGATGGCACCACTTGGCCAATTGATATTGATGGTTTCGATCATAACTTACGATCCTCGAGTTCCCATCATAAGGATTCTGTTTGTTTAGGAAACCTGAATTTGTAGTTCTTTGCTTAAAAAAAAGAGATAGGGTTTGCCTAAAAAACAGGATTGTAAAATGAATTCAAATTAAGAATGGGAATTACCGCTGAATACCAATCTGCCTTTACTTCCAGTTTCCAGGAATTTTTTGGAAATGCAAAAGACATTGGTTGGGAATTGTATAGTTTAAGTTCTGAATCAGATGATGAGTTTCCCACTTGGCTGACTTTCACCATCAGAAATCCGTTAGGTGGTAGAGCTTTAGTCTTTCGTTATCATCATAAGGAAAACAAATTTTATGCTCACCTAAAAGTCCAAGTGATTCCTGGAGAAGAAAATTGGAGCCTTGACCAATTGTTTCACAAAAAAGGATACACGGACTTAGATGCCGACGACATTTTATCGTCAGGTGGTGAATGGCTCTTCCACTCTTTGGCTAGACATTACTTTGGTATCATCATTTCTTTTTGCCCAAGGCTCTTAGAGCCAGATTATTTTTTAGAATGAGATTTTTTACCGCGATCGTCTGCAAGCACTTGGTTCCATAAAAACCCCCAAATAAAAAATGTAGAGTTGATATAGGTGTATAACATGAGCACCACCATTTTGGAAATCAAATCATACGCTAAAGAATAATTCACACCCACATTTTTCATCTTTAAGTAAAACTGAAATCCAAAACTCATCCCAAGCACAAGTAACGATGCAAAAATCGCTCCAGGTAAATTTTCTTTCAAAGTTGTTTTTGCTTTGGTAATATAAGCATAATAAAATGTAAAGAGTCCAATGCTATACGGCAAAATGATAAGGGATACAGATAAATAAGGATGGTTTCGAAAAAAAGCAAATCGAAACGACTGGTATAAGACCCGCTCAATGGAAACAATTCCATACGTCAGATAAAAATAGAATACTAGTAAAACCAAAGAGATCACAAGCAAACGGAAGTTGATCCACTGCGAAGCAATAAAACCAACTTGGGTTTCGTCACGTGAGATGAAACGAAGGGCTTTGGAAATGGTTCCAAAAATGGTAAGGCTCGAAATAAAGGAAATGGCGATGCTAATCGCAATGACATTATAACTTTTTACCTTGGTTAGGTTTTCTACACTTTTGTCGATGGGTTGGAAAATGGGTGCGGGTAAAAATTTACCAATTTGGTCCGTCATTAAATTGATAGTTCTCGGATCTTGCAAAAGCCCAAGGAGTGTCACAAACACAACAAGTAAAGGGAAAAGGGTCAAAAGGAAGGTAAACGAAAGTTCAGAGGCCAGGCCATGGACATCATACAAATACACTTCGCTGAAAAATCGACGGATCCGTTTCATGCGGTCAGTTTGCCACTTGTCGGTATTTTTGTCTTATTTTTCTTGCCGTCTCCATTCGAGAGGAAACCCTGGAAGAATCTCAGTGACGTACCTAAAAGGGGAAAACTTCCATGTCAGAAGAAAAAGAAAAGAAGAACAAAAAAATCGCGAAAATGACGGTAGAGGAAATTGACTCAGCCATTAAAAAGTCTGTGGAAACAATGAACGGCGAATCTAGCCTTTATGTAAAACACCTTCGCGAAAGAAAGGCGGAACTCCTAGCCAAGAAATAAGGTTAGTCCCTCCTAATTTGCCCGCCGAAACGGCGGGTTTTCACAGCCCTTGATCCAATTCATCCAAATCCACCAACACTTCGGCCCCAAAGTCCTCTTTGAGGGATTCAGCTGGCACATCAAACCAGGTTGCCGCGTGGCGCTTGTAGGTCCCAATGGTTCTGGAAAAACGACTCTCTTCCAAATGGCCGCGGGGAAAATCAAACCTGAATCCGGGGAAGTGATTCGTTCCAAACACACGATCCTTTCCCTTTTCCAACAAATCCCTGAATTCAATCCCGATACGTCAGTCATCGAAACCGTCCTCGACGAAAACAAATTGTATGCCGAGTACGATGCCAAACGAAAAGAAATTGAATCCAAATTTGAAACCATAGACCACGAAGATCCGGCATTTGAGACATTACTCCACGAACAGAGTGAATTGGAAGAATTTGCCCACTTACACGACTTACATGGGTTAGAGGCTCGGGCCAAAAAAATTCTATCTGGACTTGGCTTTTCCACGGCTGATTTCGTTCGCAAAACCAAAGAATTTTCTCCAGGTTACCACCACCGCATTGGACTTGCGATTGCTCTACTCAATCCGCATAATTTACTACTTTTAGATGAACCAACCAATCACTTGGATGACAAAACCAAATCTTGGTTAGCTGACTTTTTGGTTTCCCAAAACCAAGCTTTTGTCCTTGTCACTCACGATCCGGAATTTTTAAACCAAACTGTAGATACGATCATTGAAATCAATCCCCATGGGACGTTTGAATTCCAAGGAAGTTTGGAAGAATTTTTTGAAGCCAAAAATGAAATCCAAGAGAAACTAAAAGTCCAATTTGAAAAAGAAGAATCGTATTTAAAATCAAGAATGGAATGGGTCGAACGATTCCGTGCCCAAGCAACCAAAGCAAGACAAGTACAATCGGTCATCAAACGATTGGAGAAACGGGACCGGGTTGACAATCCTGAAGAAAGTTTTTGGAACCAAAAACCAGACTACCAATTCCAATTTGTCCCTTCGAGTAATATCATCCTTCGACTAGAACACGCATCCTTTTCCTATCCTGACAGAAACACAGGTGAAAAAAAATCCATTTTTGAAAATGCAGAGATCGAAATTTCGGCTGGCGACAAAGTGGCACTCGTTGGTCCCAATGGGGCTGGAAAATCAACTCTTATGCGTTGTTTGTTAGAACAACACAAACTGGATACTGGAAAATTATACTATGGGCCAAAAACCAAACTTGGTTATTTTTCCCAAACACACGGGGAAGATTTGGATGAATCCTTAAATCTTGTGGAAACGGTTTTAAAAAAATACCCAGAACTGAATGAAGAAAAAGCAAGGACTCTCCTTGGTCATTTTGCCTTTCCTGGCGATGGAGTGTTTAAATCCGTCAAACACTTATCAGGTGGGGAACAGAGTAGACTCCGACTTGCCCTACTTGTCAACCACCCTTCCAATTGTTTGTTCCTCGACGAACCAACAAACCACCTCGACATCGTGATCCGCGAAGCGATCAAACGTTCCCTCATCGATTTTCCAGGAAGCCTTCTCATCATCAGCCACGACCCCGATTTTATGAAGGGACTTTGTAACCGCACCTTCCAACTCTCTGGTGGCGAATTAAAAAACCTCAATTGTAGTTTTGATGATTACCTCAAATTCCACAAAGAAGATGAATTAGGGACTAACGCGAAGGACCAAACGTCCCAAAAGCCAAAATCGGAAGAAAAAAAGCCCAATCCCCAAGCGAGTAAAAACAAACGGAAAAAATTAGAAAAAGAAATTTCCGATTTGGAAGTCCAAATAGAAAGACTGGAAAAAAATAAAAAGGACAAAGAGGAACTTTTACAGGACCCTGAGTTCTTTAAAAACAGAAGTTTTCAGTTGGAAATGGACACTTATAACGATATTAAAAGAGAAATCTCAATCCTGACCAAACGTTGGGAAGAAGCGACAATAGAACTAGAGGAAATGGGCGGAGTTACATAATGGTACCGGAAATCGATGTAGTCAGTTTAAAAAAACGTCTGGATGCAAGAGCAGAAGGAAAGGATGATTTTTTTGTTTTGGATGTACGCAATCCAAACGAACAACAAATTGCACTCGTACCAGGAACAGACAAACTCATTCCTGTGAGTGAACTTGCCGCTCGCATCGATGAAATCAAAAGCCAAATTGACAAAGAAATTTTGGTGTATTGCCGATCGGGTGGTCGTTCCGGGATGGCTTGTGGGATTTTGGCGCAAGCGGGATTTAAGTCTTACAAAAACGTAGCTGGCGGAACATTAGCCTATTCCGATTTAGTGGACCCAAACATGCAGAAGTATTAATTATGAAACCAACAGCAAACTTAAGAATATTAGAACAACATAGCCTCATCCCTCCTTCTGTCATCATGGAAGAGCTTCCCCTCACTGATGAAGCCTCTGACGTTGTGGTGAGAACCAGAAGTGAAATATCGGATATCATTCATGGGAAAGACGAGAAACGCATGTTAGTTGTCGTTGGTCCATGTTCTGTTCACGACATTGGTGCCGTGATGGAATACGCTGAAAAATTAAAACCAAAAATCAAAGAATTTCAAAAAGAACTCCTCATTGTGATGCGAGTCTATTTTGAAAAACCTAGGACCACTGTGGGTTGGAAAGGACTCATCAATGATCCTGATTTAGATGGTTCGTTTCATATCAACAAAGGTTTACAACTCGCAAGGAAACTTTTACTCGACCTAAATAAAATGGGAATCCCATGTGGAACAGAATTTTTAGATGTCATCTCTCCGCAATACATCGCAGACCTCGTGGCATGGGGTGCCATTGGAGCAAGGACAACAGAAAGCCAAGTCCACAGAGAATTGGCATCTGGGCTTTCCGCACCCATTGGTTTCAAAAATGGAACGGATGGAAATGTACAAATTGCTGTTGATGCCATTCGTTCTGCAAGTTCCAGCCACCATTTCCTTTCTGTTACCAACCAAGGAAGTAGTGCCATTTTTCGAACAGCAGGAAACAAAGACACACATGTGATTTTACGTGGTGGAAACAAAGGACCTAACTTTGATGAGGCGTCTGTCAATGACGTGGGATCTCAAATCGAAAAAGCTGGACTTCCCCCAAAAGTGATGGTGGATTGTTCTCATGGTAATAGCCAAAAAGATTTTCGAAAACAACCAGGTGTAGTGGATTCCGTTGCAGAACAATTTGCCAAAGGGAGCAAATACATTTTAGGTGTGATGATTGAAAGCCACTTAAAAGAAGGAAACCAATCCATTGATGCCAAACCTTTGACATATGGACAATCCATCACCGATGCTTGTGTGTCTTGGGAAACAACAGTTCCAATGCTTGAAAAACTAGCAGAAGCCGCAAACAAACGAAAATAAACCAATCTAACAAAGGATTGGTTCGATCCCAATCTCTTCCATAAGAGGGTGTCAAAACCCTCTCATTTCACTCTGACGACGAGTTGATTTTTCTAATGGAACGTCTTTCCGTTTCCTAATTTCCATTTCCATTTCCAAGGAAATCAAGTATCTAAGAACACATGGGCCTCGGATGGGTATTCCCGTTTTGTGACTTCTTTGTGGTAGGCATTCACTGCCTCTTTCACGGCTCCACTTAAATTTCCAAACTTCTTCAAAAACTTAGGATGAAAGTCTTCATTGAGCCCTAGAAGGTCTTGCATCACAAGGACTTGGCCTGATGTGTACTTACCTGCACCAATGCCGATGGTAGGAATCCGAATGGATTCTGTGATCTCTTTTCCTAAAGATTCAGGCACCATCTCTAGTAACAAAGCAAAGGCACCTGCTTCTGCTAGTTCTCTCGACTTACGGATCATTTTGTTTCGAGCCGCTTCGGTTTTGCCTTGGACACGGTGGCCACCAAGTGTGTGCACCGATTGTGGGGTAAGACCCAAGTGGGCAAAGACAGGGATTCCCGATTCTGTCATGCGTTTGGTGAGTTCGATGATGAATTCAGAATCCCCTTCGAGTTTCACACAAGATGCGTTTGTTTCTTTTAAGACACGTCCTGCCGAACGGATCCCTTCTTCAATGGAGGTTTGATACGATAAAAATGGTAAATCCGCAATGATGGTTTTGTCGGGAGCCCCTTTACAAACCGCTTTTGTGTGGTAGATGATCTCATCTAATGTCACGGGGAGTGTGGACTGATTTCCTTGGATCACCATTCCCAGGGAATCTCCCACAAGAAGGCAATCTACATCTGTGCGATTAAAAAGTGTCGCAAACGTGTAATCATAACAAGTGACAACAGAGATGGGTTCGCCCGCGTCGTATTTTTTTTTATACTGTAGAATAATGTTTTTCATGGTTCAGTTCCGTATAGAGGGCATACACACCAATCTCACCCATGTCAGTTAACAACTGCTTAATGAATGGTCTGGAATACAGGGAATGGTGGGGTAAATGTAAAAAATCTGTTTTCATCACCACGGCTTCGTAAGTGAGAATATCGATATCAATTTCGCGTGGTCCTTTCCAAGACCTACGTTTGCGTCCCAATTTGTCTTCGATCCCTTGCAAAGAATCTAATAAACATGGCAGTGTGAAAGCAGAGGACACCATCACCTTTAGGATTTGATTTAAAAAATAAGGTTGGTTGGTATTTTCGAGTGGTGCAGTTTCCAACCGTTCTGATTGTTTCAGAATCTGTAATTCAGGTAAGGTGGATATTTCCCAAATTGCCTGGTCCATAAAATGGTGTCTGTCACCTATGTTGGATCCTAAAGACAAAAAGGCAATATTGGAATATTTCATACACTTACCTCTTCACAAACTTCGTTCGATAATCAGGACATTTTAATTCAATTTCTTTTGTCATTTCCATAAGCCTGGAATAAATCCGGCCTTGGCCACGGTCACGCCATTCTACGAGTGAATGATTCGATGTGAGAAGGGTGAGTTTTTCTTGTTCATACCGACTATCGATGAGGTCGTATAACTTACGATTGTTGAATTCCGATTCCTTTTGGACTCCAAAATCATCAATCACGAGCACATCCACGTTTGCAAATTCCTTTTCAATGGAACGTTCTTGGCCATGGGTTTCACTATCGGATTGGTAGGTATCACGAATGGCAGACAAAAAATCTTTGTTTACTTTCGCATACTTACAGGTGATCCCATATCGAAAGACGAGTTCATTTAAAATGACACAAGCAAGCAGTGTTTTTCCAGAACCGGTCCCTCCCCAAAGGTAAAAACCTTGCGGAGTAAAATCAGAATTTTTGAATTTATGGACCAGTTCGTTTGCCCAGTCATGAGCAATGATAAAGGACATATCGGGGTCATTTGCCGTGTCCCCAATGTCGATTGTGGATAAAAATTGGAAACGGTAACGGGCAGGGATGTTTGCTTTTTCGACTAAATTCTCTAGGTTGCGTAAGGAAAACCGTGCATTATGACAGACACAAGGGAGCATTTTGTCCAATTTTCTGTCAAAGGTCATAAAAGGAGCTTGTCCTTTCGCCTCACAAGTGTTACAGTCACTGCCAATACAATGGCACAGGACTAAAGCCCCAGAACGAGATCCCCTCACATGTTCAGCGAGCGTGATTCCCACTCCTCCACAGGTTTTACACTGCGGATTTCCGTCTCGGATCGAAGTAATTTCGGATAAATTCATCTCCAATGAGCAATCTTCTTTAGTTCACTAGGCTGTCAAGGAATGAGATATTTTAGAGATTAAATGACTTATGTCCCTTTAAAACCAATTGTTTTGGAAGAAAAAGTTCACATTTAGGTTTTTTTCCTCTTTAATTCGTTATTATTGACTCTTGCCATTCCGATACTTTCATTGAAGAAATAGATAAACCTATTTGTTCAAAATATTGAAAGAGACAAAAGGGTCACACGACTATGAAGATTATAAAGTATCTCCTTATTCTCCAACTGGTGTCCGGCTTCAGTGTGCTTTTCGCACAAACTCAGCCTGCGAACGCTCAAGAAAGCCAAGCGGCTAAAGACCAAGTCGACGAACTTCTCAAAGGCGAACTCGTTCCTGAGAATGACGATGCGGAACTCACCGAAGACCAGAAGAAAAAAAAGAAAGAAATTATGGAACAGGAATCTCTCTGGAAGAACCCTGATTTCAAAGGGTATAACAAAACTTTCCAAGAGTTACACCAACTTTCTAAAACTTTTGCAAACAACCAATTCCGTTTGGCTCTTTCAAACTACCAATCTGGTGTGAATACCATCATGAAAAATAGAGATTGGGTAGAGCAGTACCGCAAAGAAGAAGCTGAGAAAAAACGCTTAGATGAAAAATGGTACTGGCAAAAAGTTGATCGTAAAGCAAGAGAAGAACGTGTTGTTTACCGCGAAAAAATGAAAGCGAAACAAGACGCACTGAACTACTTCTCAAAAGCGATCAATCACCTTGATGAAATCAAAAACCCTGACCTAAGAGAAAGACCTGAGTTCAAAAGACTTCTTTCTGACGTTTATCGTTCTTGGATTATGGCTGAGTATGACTTACAAAATCTTCCTCAAACCATCCCAATTCTTGAGCTTTACATCGAAATCGATGATAACGAGAAAGAATACCCTGCTCACAAGTATCTTGCAAGTGCCTATAGCTTTGAAGAGAACATGATCAAAAAGACAAAAGGTCCAGATGATATGCTCTTTAAGTATCGTTACAAAAAGAACGTTCACTTATTACGTGCCACTGAGTTGAAATATGGAAAGGATTCTCCTGAATACAAACATATTGTTAACGTAATCAACCGAGATGAGGTTATTTCGGTAGCACAATAATCCCGAATACATCTCTTTCAATGAGAAAGCCCGGTTTCAAACCCCGGGCTTTTTTGTTTTTATTTAATCTCTTTCAGCACTGTCTTTGTTGGCATCCGAAAGAAACTAAAAAGTCCAACCGCATACAAACTCACCGTCACAAAACAAATCCCTAAAAACACAAGTGTGAGTTGTCCATAAGGATACACACTACGAAGTTCCAAAACTGACCGGTTCAATATTTCGTTGGAGAGAACGGAATACACAAGTCCAAGGAAAAACGAAATCACTGAGACGAGTAATGCCTCCCTTAAAAAATGTTTCATCATAAAACGACTGTTTGCCCCGATCACACGCAATAAGGCAAACTCACGTTTTCGTTCGGATTGGCTTGCATAAAGAGTGGTAAACACCAAGACAAATGATGCGGCAAGGATAAAGGCAGTCATCAGTGCCATCATCTGGGTGACTTTTTCTAAAATTCCCATAAAGGCTTGGATGGTTTTTTCTGTGTCAATGACTGTGATATTCGGAAACTGGTTCACGATCACCTTTTGTAATTGGTATCTGTCCTCGCTTGCATCAATGAGAAGGGAAACAATATAAAACCTCGGAGCTTTTTCCAAAATCCCTCGGGAAAACAAAACCACAAAGTTTGGTTTCATATCGGCCCAGTTCACCGAACGAAGGTTCGTGATTTTACCCGATACTTCCCTGCCTTGGACGTTGAAAGTGAGTTCATCCCCGATTCCTGCTTGTAAATAACCCGCAAAATCACGTTCCACGGAGATTTCATTTCGGCCAGACTCGTTCCACCAACTCCCTTTGGTCACCTCTTCTGTATCATACAACTCGTCTCGGTAAGATAAAAAGTATTCGCGAGTTCTTGCAGTGGCTCGCCAATTCCGATCCATTGCGTTTTGAATCGTGTCTTCTTTTTTAATGGGTTCCCCGTTCACTTTGGACAAACGTGCTCCAATCACAGGAGCCACAAATTGTTTTTCCACAGGAAAGGATGAAATCGTTGTTAGCAGGCCATTTTTCTGGGTCTCACGAATGTCGAGTAGGAACATGTTTGGCCTACGTTCGATCTCTCTTGCTCCACTTAACTCAAGTAAACTTTCCTGTAAAATGAGAGAGAGTGTGAGGATAAACAGTGCAGAGCCAAGCCCAATGATGGAAAGGCGAAGGGCTCCTGATTTCCGTGTGACTTTTTTTGTGACAAGGCTCCATTCTTTGGATAACCATCCAAGTTTTGAAATTTTTTGTAGGAAAGATCCAAAGAGAATGTACAATCCGTACACAAGCAGTGGCAAGGTAAGTAATACAAGTGTGAAGAGAATCCCTTTGAAGATACTTTCTGTTTCTAAGATGGCAAGGCTTGTAAAAAGAAGGTAAATCAAAACAAAAGAACCAAATTGCCAATAGGAAGTTGATAAATTCCCACTGGTTTGTGATTCCACTTCTTTTAAGGCCGCCAGTGGTTTGACAGACCTTGTTTCCAGAACAAGTGGTATGGAGATCAGAAGTGGTAAAACCACACCAAGCACAAGACTCCAGAGGAGAGAGGATACCGATAACCCAAGAACACTAGTTCCCGCACCAACCGCCAATAATCCACTGATATCGGGCAATAAAGATTGGATCAAATACCCGAGTCCCAAACCAAAAGTAGTTCCCAAAAGGGAAAGGATGAGTATTTCCGAAAATACTAATAAAAGGATGACATTCGGTTTGGCACCAAGGCACATAAGGATGGCAATTTCATTTCGTTTTTCCAGTAACCTTGTGCGAACTGCTGTGTACACGGAGATGGCTCCGAGAAAAAACCCAGCGAGGGCAAGGAGAGCCATATAATCAAATGTGTTTTTGATGAATTGTTGGGATCCAGAATTCACTTCTGTGTTGTGATAAATCGTTAAGTCTTCTTTGATAAACGCGGCAAATTCTTTGTCCTTCCATTCCATACTGTCTATGGATTCAGGGAATTTTAGATACACCGTATAACGAATGCGACTACCCCGTTGCACAAGTCCTGTTTGGATGGCCGTATCCTTTAGGATGATGGAGCCAGGAGCCGAACCTACAAAAGAACCTACCGCACCAGGTTCTTTTATAACAATTCCTGCGAGCACAAGCAAACTATCACCTAACCGAACTCGGTCTCCGATTTTTAACTTTAGATTTTCCACGAGCGAAGCATCGAGTAAAACTTGATTTGGTTTTAAGTTACGGTAGGCAGACTCAGGTTCTGTTTTCATTTCCCCATAAAATGGGTAACTTGTTTCGATCCCTTTGATAAAGCTGAGGGAATTTTCTGTACCCGAATCATTGGAAATCATGGATAAAAATTGGATGGAACGACTGGTTTTTGCACCTTCTGGAAGATGAGTTTTGATCAATTCCTTCGCAGAATCGGTGATTTCTTGGGGGGATTGTAAGGCCAAATCCGCTCCCATAATCGATTTTGCCTCTTTTTTAATGGCATTTGCTGTATTGTCCTTATAGGAATGGATCCCAATCACAGATCCCACGCCGAGTGTGATGGAAACGACAATGAGTAAAGAATACCGAAACCGAGAAAACAACTCCCGTTTTAAGTAAAATCGAAAGAGGGACGCCTTCATCGACTCACCTTCTTTGCCTGTTTCGTCGTTTTTCTTTGTTTGGTGGAGGATTTAGATGAGATCGGAGGAGACACCTTAACTTTCGGAATAGATTTACGATTTTGAGGTTTGGAACCATTCTTTGAATCCGAAATGATTTCACCATCTTTCATTTCCAAAACACGATCCGCAAGTTTTGCAACCTCTGGGTCGTGAGTCACCACAACAAGAGTGGTTCCTTGTTTTTTGTTTCGGTATAAAAGTAGATCTAAAATCGTTTTGCTATTTTTATAATCCAAGTTGGCTGTTGGTTCATCTGCAAAAATAATTTTAGGATCGTTCACAAAACTTCTCGCGATGGCAATTCTTTGCTCTTCGCCACCTGACAACTGTTTCGGGAAGTGTGTGGCACGATGTGACATTGCTACCGATTCCAAAATTTTTTCCGCTTTTGACAAAATTTCTTTTTCAGAAAGAGATGACTTTAAGTACAAAGGGATCCCAACATTCTCGATGGCATTGAGGCCAGGTAATAATTGGAAGTTTTGAAAGATGAATCCAATTTGATCTGCTCGTATATCAGCAAGTTTGGATTCATTTTGTTTGGTCAAATCAATCCCATCAAGTGAGATGATGCCTGTATCGGGTTTGTCGAGACCTGCAGCGACACCGAGTAAAGTGGATTTACCTGAGCCAGATGGGCCAATAATCGCTACAAATTCACCAGTTTCCATGCGAAATGAAATGTTTTTCAACACATCAATCGTTTCCTCTTCATTGTGAAATGATTTGAACACATTTTTAAATTCTAACACTAGGTTTTTCCCCCAAACTTTTTACCATCTAACACATAACGCATGACTAATATCGGGCATTTATTCAATAAAATGCCACCTAACAACGATTTTTCAATTTTTTTGATTACAGTTATCTTTTTTTCAATTTTCATTTTCGTTCCAATTCTATTGCACCTTTGCAAAAAAAAACTTAGAAAAAATTCCTTATCTTTTTGTGTGTACTTCCTAATTTTTTTTGACCCCAAAGGGTGGGTTTCATATAAAGTAACTTCATCGTAGTGTTTCCCCTCTCCCGATTTTTAGGGAATTTGGGAAGTTATGAACAGCACTGTCGATAAGCGGACTCATACAGGTAAATATAGAATGCTCGAATGCAATACAAAGATAAATACTGCAGATTTTATGAATGTGAAAATCAACAATGTTAAACCTTGTGCGGAATGTGGCTCCGTCACTACCCTTTATCAGTACAATCTTTGCAAAGTTTGTTTGTCCAAGAGTTTCAAAAAGCTTGTAAAAATCATCGACTCCGTGAGAAAGTAGAATTAACTACACTTTCTCTACGTTAGTCGATGAATTATCCATTCCAAGATATTGAACAAAAATGGCAAAAATACTGGGACCACCACCAGACCTTTCGCACAAACACACACTCATCCAAACCTAAATACTATTGTTTAGACATGTTTCCTTACCCAAGTGGTGCCGGCCTTCACGTAGGCCACCCAGAAGGATACACTGCCACTGACATCATCTCAAGACTCAAACGTATGGAAGGATACGAGGTTTTGCACCCGATGGGTTGGGACGCCTTTGGTCTCCCTGCAGAACGTTATGCCATGACAACGGGCATCCACCCTCGTACCACCACGAAAAACAACATCGATACCTTCCGTCGCCAAATCAAAAGCCTTGGGCTTTCGTACGATTGGGAAAGGGAAATTTCGACCACTCACCCAGACTATTACCGCTGGACCCAGTGGATTTTTTTACAAATCTACAATTCCTACTTTGACAGAAAACAAAACAAGGCAGTTCCTATCACCACTCTGATCCAAACCTTGGAAAGAGAAGGATCTTTGTTTTTTGAAGGCGTTGAACTACCGAAAGGAATTCAATTCACCGCTTCCGAATGGAAGTCCAAGTCTCGGAAAGAAAAAGAGGACATTTTGTCCCATTTCCGATTGGTGTACGAAGCCAATATCCCGGTGAATTGGTGTGAAGCGCTCGGAACCGTTCTTGCCAACGAAGAAGTGGAAGAATGGACCTCCAAAGGGTATTCTGTCGAACGAAAACCAATGCGCCAGTACATGATGCGCATCACAGCTTATGCCGAACGACTCTTAAATGATCTTTCTCTCTGTGAATGGCCTCCCTCCACTCTGGAGATGCAACGCAATTGGATTGGGAAATCAGAAGGATTGGAACTCAGTTTCCATGTTCCTTCCTTAAACAAAGACATCACCGTTTACACCACTCGGCCTGATACCATTTTTGGTGCCACTTACCTCGTCCTTGCCCCAGAACACGCACTTGTCGCAGAACTCACCACGCCTGAACAAACAGAAGCGGTCGGGCAATACCAAAAAGATTGTTCTTTAAAAAGTGATTTGGAACGAACTGAACTGAATAAAGACAAAACGGGAGTGTTTACTGGAGCTTATGCCCAGTTGCCAACAGACCCATCTGTCAAAGTACCGATTTATATTTCTGATTATGTATTAATCTCGTATGGAACGGGTGCCATTATGGCGGTTCCAGCGCACGACCAAAGAGACTATGATTTTGCAGTCAAATTTAATCTCCCCATCAAACAAGTGATTGATGGAAAGATGGAAACAAATTTAGCCTTTGATTCCAAAGACTCGGTTTGTATCAACTCATCCTCCGCAGAAGTACAGTTAGATGGCAAATCTTACAAAGACGCCTTCCAAACCATGGTGGTTTGGGCAGAAAAAAAAGGGATTGGTCGCAAAAAAATCCAATTCAAACTCAGAGATTGGTTATTTGCCAGACAAAGGTATTGGGGAGAACCCATCCCACTCGTTCACTTTGAAGATGGATCCCCAAAAGCCTTATCTGATTCTGAACTGCCATTAGTTCTTCCTGACCTAGAAGAATTCAAACCATCCGGAACAGGGGAATCTCCACTTGCTCTCGCCAAAGACTGGTTAGTTTACAAAGACCCAGAAACAGGAGAAATTGGCAAAAGAGAAACCAATACCATGCCACAGTGGGCTGGGTCTTGTTATTATTACCTTCGTTACATTGATCCAAGAAACAATGATAAACTCATTGATCCAGAACTCGAAAAGATGTGGATGCCAGTAGAAGTTTATGTGGGTGGAGCAGAACATGCCGTATTACATCTGTTATACTCTCGATTTTGGCATAAAATCCTTTTTGATTTGGGCCATGTCTCCACTCCAGAACCATTCAAAAAATTAGTCCACCAGGGCCTCATTCTGGGAGAAGACAAAGGCAAAATGTCCAAGTCTCGTGGCAATGTTGTCAATCCAGATGACGTTGTTTCTGAATTTGGTGCCGACACACTACGTCTCTTTGAAATGTTTATGGGTCCGTTTGAAATGTCCAAACCTTGGAGTAAAAACGGAGTCGATGGAGTCTTCCGATTTTTAAATCGTGTTTGGCGACTCTTTCATTCAGGCGAAAACGAATCCTTTTTTGTGGAAGACATCGAACCGAATGAAGCGGAACAGAAAACCCTCCATAGGACAATCAAAAAAGTAAAAGACGATATTGATAGTTTCTCTTTCAATACAGCGGTTTCTCAAATGATGATCTTCATCAATGAGTTCACAAGTAATCCTAGAAAACCAAAACAAGTATTGGAACCCTTTGTTTTAGCTCTTAGCCCGTTTGCACCTCACCTAGCAGAAGAACTGTGGGCAAAACTAGGACACACAGATTCTCTCGCTTACCATCCCTACCCAAAATGGGATGAGAAATATTTAATTGATGCCAATATCACCATCGTTGTCCAAGTGAATGGCAAGATGCGTGGGGAATTTTTAGCACCGAGAGAGATCGAAGAAAAAGAAGCTTTGTCACTTGCCAAAGAAGTAGAAAAGGCAAAACCTTTCTGGGTCGGAAAAGAAATCAAAAAAGAAATTTATGTCAAAGGCAAACTCGTCAATATCGTTGTGGCGGGTTAAGGTTAAGATTTTGTTTTCTTAGATAGAATTTAAAAGGGAAAGAAAGTGATTGTGTAGCACCTACTTTCCAAAAATCTCCTGCCTGAAAAAGGTTTTATCCTTAGAAGGTCAACTAATCACCATCACATAAATCGAATCCTTAAAACGCTTACAAAATCACCATCACAAAGATCAACACACCAAAGATTACAATGGTGATAAAGGCACCCATTAACATAAATAAGTTGGTACCTGAAGATTTTGTTTCTTGAGGTTGACCTGCACCTGTTTTCTTTTTTTGAGCGGGACCAGCTCCCACTTTATTTCCCGCTCCTGCCATCGCGGCAGGTTTCGGAATGGCAACCTTCACAGGGTGTTCTTCGATAGAATGTAATAAGTATTGATTGGGTCCTTCGGCAAAGATATGGTATTCTGTTTTGTTACTCGCAATCCCAAGAAATTTCCCAACAACGGGTTCCTTTTTGATTTTTCCTTCTTCATCGATGAGATTTAGAATTTGAGCATTGGCCATCCCTTCAGGTGTTTCTGTAGGAACACGAAATAAAATTTCCATACCTTCCATGAGGTTGTCAAATTCCACACCATTGATGGGAGAGATGACGGTTTTCATATTGAGTTCCTTTGGAAAACCAACACGAAACTGTGCAATCTGACGTTCTAAAGGAGAACCTTCACCTTTCGGCGGTTCGGTGGATATGGAAGGAACAGAGGCATCTTGTGCAGATGGAGCTTCATCCTCGGGTTTTGGTATGGGTAAAATCACACCTTTCATCGGATTTTCATATCGAAACTTAGCTGTGGAAATTTTATCCACTTCCGCTTGGAGTTTGATGTTTCTCCCTTTTGTTGCCAAAAGGATTGGATTTTCTAAAATTTCAGTGATATGGGAAGGATCTTTTTTTTGCCAAAGAGGAAGGAGTTCCTCTAACTTCTCTTTGGTGAAGGCTCTGTGAACCGCACGACCGATATTTTCAGAAATAGCAGGATCATACCCGCCCGTTTTTCCAATATCACCCAAGTCGGTTGAGATTTGCACATGGTCCGCAAAGGTGCGGATGCGCCGAAAGGTAGGAGATGTTCCCACAACAGCATAGAGTTCCATGATATGTTTTCGAATGGAGGAAACCAAGATGAGTACCATTCCGTTCAAACTGTCCAAATCAATTTTTACTTTGACAAGGTAACCATCCGTGATTTTCCCCTGTAACACTTCTTTGGCTTGTTCATCAGTAAATACGGCTTCTCTTGTCAAACCGAGAAGGTCTGCTTGTCTTTTTAATTGGTCTGCTTTTGTGCTTAATTCTGACATGGTCATTCTACAAACAGTTGTTCAGGAATACCATTTGATTTTGGAATCTCATCCAATGGTACTTCTACACGCGCTACTGTTTCCTTTTTCCTTTCTGATGAATATATTGAAAATAAACGACGGTCAAATCCTGATTGAGACAATAGTATTTCTACCATAGTGATTCCCATCCCCGCACCTTCTGTACTGTCGCCGTGTTCCATAAAGAACTCAAACAGATTATCATACTTTTTTGCATTAATAAACTTTTCTTTTACTCTTTCGGCTTCAATGGGCAATAATGGAAAATTATTTCGGATCTCTAAATCAATTTTATGTTTTTGATAAATACAAGTGATTTTTACGAATAAACCTGATTCGCGCATTTTTCGTTTGTAGGTGGGAAACTTGCGTTCGTTCAAACTGGATTTGAAGAGTTTCATGCCTTCTTCATAATCCTCTAAATTTTGAATATTGAGTCTGAGTTCTTCAAAGATGATTCGTTTGATTGCGGCTTTTGTGGAATTGACAATCAACTCTTTTGCTGCAGTATAAAAGAGCTCCATCAGGTCTTCCCGACCCACCGAACTTAGTATTTTGAGTAAGATGTACTTGAGTTTTGCCTCACCTATGTCTCCCATCACATAGGTGATCATCGAAATTTTTTTCCCAGCCAAAACTGCCTCGTCGACTGTATGACAAAAATCTGGACTGAGAGAAATCTCGTGGGACATACTGGTAAACTTAAAAAATTTGCCAGTGATTTCGAGATTTGTCTAGCGATTTATGTTTTCTTCAAATGTTTACCTAGGATTTCCATCACACCAGAAAGTGTCGGCTTACAAGGCAAAATTACATTCCTCAGAGCCTCATCCACTTGAGGAATTTTTCCTTCGTGGAAGGCAAGTTTGAATTCTGTGAATTTGAGTCCGTTGGCAGTCGAAATCACGACCACCGACTCACCCGCTCCCACTGTTCCTTTTTGGATGGATTTGAAAAGAGCCGCAAGTGCCACCCCAGTGTGTGGGTCATTATAAAGTCCGTACAAATCTCCCTTTGCTGCCGCATTGGCTAACTCTTCTTCTGTCGCCACTTCCACAATCCCGTCGAATTTTTTGAGAACACGGATCGCTTTTTTGACAGAGACTGGGTCTCCAATTTGGATGGCAGAGGCTAACGTTTTTTCAGCCGTCACAGGAGAGAACTCCGCAAAACCTTTCTTATACGACTCGTAGAGAGGACTTGCATTTTTTGCTTGTGCCAACAAAATCCTTGGGAGTTTACCAATGAGTCCTAACTCATACATCATTTCAAATCCCATTCCGAGAGCAGACACATTCCCTAAATTCCCACCAGGGATCACAACCCAATCGGGAACCTTCCAACCAAGTTGTTGGGTAATTTCAACTGAAATGGATTTTTGCCCTTCAATGCGAAGGGAATTCATTGAATTTGCTAAGTAAAGGGACTTTTCTTGTGTGAGTTCTTTCACAACGGCCATACAACCATCAAAGTCAGTTTCTAATGCAAGAACAATGGCTCCGTTGGATACAGGTTGGATGAGTTGTGCCGTTGAAACTTTGTTAGCTGGAAGTAAGATGATGGCAGGGATCCCCGCTTTTGCCGCATAAGAAGCTAAAGCAGCTGAGGTATCACCAGTGGATGCACATGCCACTGCTTTGATCGGAACACCGTCGGCGATCATTTGGTTTACCTGGCTGACAAGAACTGTCATGCCTAAATCTTTGAAGGAACCTGTGTGGGAAACTCCGCACTGTTTGATATGGAGGCTCCCCAGTCCCAAGTCTTTGGCAAAACGAGAGGCATCATACAAATGTGTCGTTCCTTCCCCGGATGTGATGATGTTTTGATCTTGGATTTCGGGAAGCACCCATTCTTTTTTACCCCAAACGCCAGAAGCATTGGGAAATTGGCTCGAACGAAAACGAGAGTCGAACGTAGACTTCCACTCTTCCGCTGGGATTTTTTTGAGGCTGTCTAAATCATGTTCCACATTCAGAAGTTCTCCACAACTGGAACAGGAATAAATCACTTGGTGGAGTGGGTACGTTTTGCGACAAGAGTCATTGGTACAGCGAAACTGTGCTCGGAATTGATATTTTGTAAGTGACATAGACTTCTCTAGGCTTCAGATTTACGGAAACTTCCTTTTCCATTCTTTGGAAAGGGGAAAAATGCACGAATGATTTTTATCGTTTTTTGATGGATATGGAAACAGAAACTAAAGGCCCCCAATGGTGGTTCAAAATCAAACGATACATGAGAAGAAGCCTTTATGTCTTCCTCTTTCTCTGTTTTTTACTTTTTGTCCGGGTCTTTTTATTCCAAATCTATTCCGTCCAAGGCAATTCGATGTACCCGACCTTAGAACACGGGTCTGTGGTCTTTGTTTGGAAAGCAGGATTTGCCATCTCAGCCAAATTTTTTGGAACGGAACTATTATACACAGAGCCAAACATCAATAAATTGGATTTAGTGCTTTTTGTGAGCCAGGAAGATGAACTAGTCGTCAAACGAGTGATAGGTTTGCCTGGTGAATTTTATTCGATTGAGGCAGGTCGAGTTCTCATCGACGCAAAAGAATTATTAGAAAATTATTTACCAAAAGGCACTTATACCAGTGAGCCTTCCACTTCCGTATTTTTAAATCGCCATCATTCCCCGTTTCTTGCCATGGACAAACAAGGGAGGATTCCTCCAGGATATTTTCTCTTGCTTGGTGACAATCGTCAGTATTCTACTGACTCTAGATCCTTTGGTCTAGTGCCCGTGGAAAAAATCAAAGGAAAGGTAATCTTTTATTTTTAACAATGACAGAATACAAACTTCGTTTTCAGTACATCTTCTATTTTATCTTATCCTTATTTGCCGTTTTGTTTTTCCGAGTGGTGTATCTCACCTACTTTAATGAAAACATCATCAATCTAAAAGCCAATAAATTTGTCCAAAGAGGTACAATTTATGATCGAAGAGGCATTGAACTTGCGATCTCAAGAGAATCTGCAACCGTTGGAATTGATCCTTCCAATATTTACGACCCAGAGCTCACCGCACAAGAGTTAGGCCCTGTCCTCGGAATTCCCACAAACAAACTTGTTGATACCATTCGAGATAAACAAAATTATTTTTTATTAAAAAGAGAAATAGAATTATTCAAAGCGGAAAAAATCAAAACTCTTTCGCTTCCAGGTGTAAGAGTCGAAAAAGAATACAAACGAATTTACCCTCAAGGCAGTTTGGCGGCAAGTTTACTTGGATTTACTGGTTATGATGATGACAAAGCATTATCTGGACTTGAGATGTTGTACAATCTGGAATTATTATCAACTCCAGATGCAGAGTCCACAAAAGGAAATAATATCCACCTAACAATCGATAGTATCATACAATACCGATTGGAAAAATCCTTACAAAAAGCATTCATTCAAACAGCATCCAAACGTGGAATTGGGATGATCATGGATACAGAAACAGGAAAAATCCTGGCAATGGCATCCTTTCCTAGTTTTGATCCCAACAATTTCCAAAACTTTCCTGTGGAGTCACATACAAACTGGTCCATCCGACATGTCTATGAACCAGGTTCCACAATGAAAATTTTCATCGCTCTTATGCTTTTGAACGAGGGTAAAATTCTACCTGGAGAAAGGTTCCATTGTCCAGGTTACATTGAAATTGGAAAAACCATCATCCGATGTACAGATAACCACGGCCATTTGAATTTGGATGAAATTCTCCAATATTCATGTAATGTCGGAATCATCAAAGCCGCACAAAAAATCGATGAAGCAACTTACTACCGTTATTTGGAAAATTTTAAATTCGGGAAACGAACCAATTTTTCCATCCATGAAGCAAAAGGATATTTAGCACCTCAAAATAAATGGAACAAAAGTACTCCGTACTTTCTTTCGATTGGCCAAGGAGTTTCCGTTACTCCCATCCAACTCATCACAGCTGCTGCGGCTGTTGTCAATGGTGGCATTTTATTTGAACCATCAGTGGTTTCCCAAATCACCAACTCCTATGGGGAATTGGTGCATGAATTTTCCACAAAATCAGAGTTACTCGGAATCAAGCCTGGTGCTGCAGCTAAAACATTAAATGCAATGGGCAAGGCAGTTTCCCAAGGAACTGGGAAAAAGGCATATTTAGAAAACTACTTTATCGCAGGAAAAACGGGAACCTCACAAAAAGCAAAAGCGGGCGAAGGATACCAGGAAGGATTATTTACTGCTAGTTTTCTTGGATTTTTTCCTGCCGACAAACCAAAGTATGTTGGTCTCATAGTTTTTGATGAACCAGGTGGTGAGTCTCATACAGGAGGTGGGATTGCGGCTCCAGTATTTCGTGAGGTCGTAGAGAGTATCATTCCCATTGTGGAACGAAGTGAAAAGGCATTGGTTTACCGATTACAAAATGAAAAAAACAAAGTGTTTAAGGTAGATCCCAAACAAATGCCAGATGTCACAGGCCTCACGGCATCGGAAGTCCTACAAGTGTTAAAACAATTAAAAGTGAAATACACGTTAGAAGGTTCAGGGTTTGTGAAAACACAAGAGCCGAAACCCAATGCCCCTCTTTCTCCCGATACAAACGTTAAAATTGGATTAGAACCGTAAGTGAACGAAACTTTCCTTTCCCAAAACTTAGCCAGTTTGCCTTCCCAACTTTCATCATTTTTACAAAATGAACCCTCAAATGGAAATGGATTCCAAATCAAACATGCTTTATCCAAATCAGGTGATGACACTTTGGAAATTGATGGAGTATGGATCCATAGTCAATTTGATCCTAAAAAAGAAGCCATTCGATTTGTCTCCGAACTCCCTCATGATGGAACAGAACGCATTTATCTATTGTTTGGTGCAGGTATTGGATACATCATTCCTTATCTATTAGAACGTCAGAAAGTCACGATCCTATGGATGGAACCCTTCCCTTTTTTGATCTTAGAAGCCTTACGTAAGTTTGATTTTTCCGAATTTTTTTTGAGTGGAAAACTAGTTCTCATCACTGGAGACAATTTAGAAGACCAATTGTCTGAGGCCGTGAAAGGAAAAGGAACTCATCCCATCAGTTTCGTCCCTCACCGCGGATCATGGCAATGGAAAGAAACTGAATATCTAAGACTCAAACTCATCGCCGAACAGATGTTTCATAAAAAAGATGTGAACTTAGCCACCCTCACTCGGTTTGAAAAAATTTGGGCAAAAAATATATGTTATAACTTACCTGAACTTTCAAAGTTCCGTCCTGTTTCTGATCTGTTTGGAATTGCAAATGGGATCAAGGTTGTCATTGCCTGCGCGGGACCCAGTTTATCAGAATCCATCCCCGAACTCACTTCTTACCGAGACCAATTCTTATTACTGGCAGTGGATACTGCGGTTCCCATCCTCACTTTATTTGGTGTGGACCCAGATTTGATTTATTCAGTGGACCCGCAGGCCTTAAACAGCCAATACTTAGAAGATTATACTGGAGATGGGATATTAATTTTTGATCCAACTTCCACCTACTTAAGCTTACGATTGGACAAAGGGCCAAACAAAGGTTTTGTGACCTCTTCTCCCTTTCCATTGATTCAATTATTAGAAAAAACTGCCTCAGACGAAATCGGTTCTGTTCCCTTTGGTGGCTCTGTTTCAACCAATGCTGCAAGTCTTGGAACATTGATGGGAGCCAATAAAGTATATTTGGTAGGCCAAGACCTTAGTTTTACCAAGGGACTTGCACATTCGAAAGGAGCCGTCCTAGAAGAAAGGCTTAATTATTTGGAATCCAGGAAGTTTCGAAGGGAAAAACACAATTACAAACAACTTTTTGCCTTACCACAAAAACAAGTATTAGGAATTGAGAACGAAACTTATATCACAAACGAAAAAATGTTAATCTTTAAAAAATGGTTTGAGGATCATACCAAGGAAAACCCTTGGACCAACTTAACTAAGTTTGGTGCCAAACTGGAAGGTATGGACCATTCCAATTTTCAAAAGGAATTTTTATTAGACCCAAAAGAAACTATGTTAGAAAAAGAGTTAGTTTGTTCTGTCAAAGCCTTAATCCAATCCAAATTGTCTGAACATCCAAATTTCTTTGATCGTATACTTCTCACTAAAGACATACAAAATACAATTTCATCCTTAAAAGATTTTGGTATCCTTGTCAAACAAGGGTTGATTGTTTCCCAAAGGATCTACCAACAAATCCAAAAAAACCAAATCAATCCAAAAACTTTTTCAGAAGATATCAAACTGATGGATGGTATTGACGAACAAGTATCACAAAAAAAAGGATTAAATGAAATTTTAAGTTTGGGGATCCAAAGAGTGATTTTAACCATTACCGAAGGTTATGATGACCATTTGAGTTTAGAAGAAAAAGAAAATGCGCAGTTAGGTGTGGCAAAAAAATCTTTGTTATTGTATGAAGGTTTGTATGAGTCCGTTCAGAATACCAAACGGATGCTCACAAAATCATTGTATCGATTACAATTGATTATTTAGGGTTCACCGAAAGAACAGTAAAATCAACTCTGCGGTTTTTGATTCGACCAGATTCAGTTTGATTGGTATCAATTTCTGCTGTTTCACCAAACCCACGGTAGTCGAGTTGACTTTGGTTCACACCATTTTTGATCAGTTCATCATAAATAAACTTAGCACGTTCATCTGACAAAATTTTATTTTCGTCCATCTCTCCAATAAAACAAGTATGGCCTTTCACCCGAACTTTGATACTCGGATATGTTTTGAGAGCTTCAGCGAGTGTTGCAATTTTATCTGCCGCTCCATCTTCTGTAGCCATACTTTGTTTGATAAATCGGATTTGTAAGTCATTGATGTAACGAATCGCTTTTGATTGTGAATCAAATTGACTGGAAACATTTCCTGTTTGTAAATTGACTCTTTCCAAAGAGCGAGAATTCGTTTCTTGGCCTTGGCTCGATTCTGAACCTTGATTTGATATATTTGATTGTGTATTCCGATTACAACTTCGAACTCCAAAAAATATCAGAACAAGAAAAAATAAAACGATGAGTCCAATGAGAATGTATTTCCCCAATTGGTTTTGTTTTGGAGTGATTTGGAATTTATTGAGTGCAACTAGTTCGTTGTATTCCGGAGTAGGTGCCACTTCGTAACTTGATTCTTCTCTCGCATCATAAATCTCCATATAAGAAGATTCAGACTCATCCACATTGATGGATGTTTTTTGTGTACGAGACGATTTTGATTTGGTAGATGATTTGGATTGTGATTTTTTTTTCGCAGCTGGAACAGAAATTTTAGCCGCCCATTTTCGAATTTCAGAGCGAAGGTATTCGTCTGCTTCCGGCGAAAATTGAAATTTATCTCGGATGTATTTGACCGTTCGTTTTTCTACATCGGTGTAGTCACCACCGTCTTTGATGGCATCAAATAATGTTTTGGCGACATTTTTGCCGATAGGAGCTTTGCTACGTTTGGTGGCCTTCTCTGCGATTTCTAACAATTCATTGTCATATTGTTTACCACTAATGGTACGGTAATAACTTTCTGCCACTTCGAAGCTCCTTTCTAGTAGTATCGACCAAAGAGGCCGTTCGATCCATTCTTTTCTGGTGATTAGGTGCTAAAACCGTCCAGAAATTGGTTATTTTTGAGTTTATATTGCAAGGAACCACGGCTGATCCCCAAAAGTTTTGCGACCTCTTCTTGTGTTGAGGCCCTTTGGAAGGCTTCTTTGATCCAAATTGCCTCAAGTCTTTCAATCGCTAAGTTCAAAGACAAATTCTCACTTGGTGCAAGAACTTCCATGCCTTCACCGAATCTTGAAACTTTTTGGTGAGACTCCTCTTCGCGTTTTCCATCTTGTTGAAAGGAATATGGTTCAAGAACCGTTTCTTGTGGGACAAGGACTGCATACTGGATGACACTTTGCAGTTGGCGCACATTGCCACTCCACGGCATCCCTGTGAGTGCCTTGAGTGCATCTGTTGAAAACGATTTGTTCCTTCCGTATTGTTTGTTGTATTGGTATAAATAATGATGGGCAAGGAGTGGAATGTCTCCTCTTCGTTCACGCAAAGGTGGCACACGAAGTGGAACTTCTGCTAGTCGGTAATACAAATCCATAGAGAAGGTTTCTTTTTGGATGTCTTCTAATAAATCTCGTTTACTCCCTGTAAAAATACGAATGTTCAACACTTCTTCTTTTTTTTTGGAAGTTGGGTTTGGGATGGTTTTATCTCGTAATATTTGAAAGAGTTTTGTTTGTAAATTGGGAGGAAGATCTCCAATGGATTCAATGTATAAGGAGCCACCATTGGATTGTTCTAATTTTCCTGGATTGAATATTTTTCCGCTAAAACTTCCGAAGAGTTCAGCTTCCAATAATTCATAACTAAGACCCGAACAATCTACGGTTGAAAATGGAGCATTTTTTCTTTGCGAAATGAAATGTAATGCCTTAGCCACTAACTTCTTTCCTGATCCTTCTTCTCCAATAATCATAACAGAAATATCAGAAGGACCCACTTGACGAATCCGGTGTTTTAAAAACAAAATACTCGGATCATAACCAAGTACTTCTTCCACTGGGTCTTCTTCTCGTTTGGATTTTTCAAATGCTTCTTTTGCGATTCTTTCTTCTAGAATGACAATCGTTAGTTGTGAAGCAAATAGGGTGGCTTGGTTGATGATGTCGGGTGAAAAAAAGTTAACTTTGTCAGATTCTAAATTGAGGACTCCGACTGTCGAATCTCTAGTGAGAAGTGGAATGGCAAGTTCCGAACGAACTGTTTCAATGAGTTTTACATAGTCTTTGTCCAAAGTAACATCAGGCACATAGATGATTTCTCTTGAGGAAGCGGCTCGTCCCGTAACACCTAAATTAAACGGAAGTTTTGCGGCAATTTTTTTCTCCCAGTCCATACCTTTGGCCGCGACAATGGTAAGAACCTTTTCTTCTTGGTCCATGATGGAGATACTTCCAGTTGAAGCACCAAAAAGGGTAAGAGTCATATCCAAAATGAAATTCAATCGATCCGTAATATTCGGAAGTTGTTGGATTTCTTTTTGGATTTTCCTTAAAGTGCCGGAAATATCCTGTTTTACAGACATGGGGTTATACTTTAGCGTTTGCCTTTTGATTTGTCAGGTATTTTAAATAAGCGATTATAAAATCTTCCAAGTCTCCATCCATCACTGCGTGGACATTACCTGTTTCAAAATCTGTGCGATGGTCTTTTACCAAATTATAAGGATGGAACACATAACTTCGAATTTGTGAACCCCATGCAATATCACGTTTTTCACCGGCTTTTTTAGCATTTTCCTCTTCGGCTTTTTGTTTTTCCATCTCATAAAGCCGTGCTTTCAACATCTTCATAGCTGTATCACGGTTTTTGATTTGGGATCTTTCCATCTGACAGGAAACAACTACCCCTGTAGGTATGTGGGTGATTCGAACGGCAGAGTCTGTTGTGTTGACGTGCTGACCACCAGCTCCTGAAGATCGATACACATCCACTCGTAAGTCTTTTTCTTCAATATTGACTTGGATATCATCATCGACTTCTGGAGTGACATACACGGATGCAAAAGAGGTATGTCTCCGTTTATTGGAATCAAACGGTGAAATTCGTACCAATCGATGGACTCCTGATTCACATTTTAAATACCCAAAGGGATGATCACCTTGAATATAAAGAGTGGCGTTTTTGATTCCCGCTGTTTCACCTGGTTGGTAGTCCACAAGTTCAGCACGATATCCTTTTTGTTCCGCGAACCGAGTATACATTCGTAGTAACATATCAGCCCAGTCCTGTGACTCAGTTCCACCAGCTCCAGGGTGAATGTTGATAAAGGCTGCCTTTCCATCATCTTTTCCTGAAAGTGCATCTAACATTTGCAAGTTTTCAAATGATTCAAACATACGATCAAAATCATCGTTTAAAGATTTTAAACCACTTTCACCCATCTCTTCCGATGTAAGTTCAATCAAGTCAGGAAAATCCAATAATTCTTTTTTTAACCCTAACCAAGGATCCAATTTCATTTGAAGTTCGTTACGTTTTTGTGTAACGTTTTTTGCTTGGTCAGGTGAATCCCATAACTTGGGATCGTTTGCTTTTTCAATGAGTGACAATAACCGATCGTAATCCTCTTGGAAATTTTGTGCGGTCCAATAGGTTTGAAATGATTCTATCATCTCAGTAGTTTGTTTTTTTAATTCTTTTAATGATCTATCCATAATGTGTAAAACCGAATTGTATATTAAAACAAAGAATCCTTACGCAAACGTTCCACTTCCCATTGGAATGTTGTTTCTCGTAGTTGCGGTGTATTCCCTTCCACAGTTCCAACGAGTGAATAACTCGTTTCCTTCCCGTAAGAATCTGGGAGTTTTTTAAGAATGAATTTTCCAGATTTGATGAGTTCGATTACATGAAGTAAAAAAGGATCTTTCTCCTTTCGACTCATTTCTTCCATCGCATAATAAAAAGTAGATAGGCCTTTATAAAACCAATCGATATATTCGTTTTTACCACGTGGCCAAATTTGTTCCAATCGAATTTCCGATTCTTGGACAAGTGACTTACCTAAAAAAGGTTTTTGTAATACACGGCACTGGAAATAAATTTCAAAGTTTAAATCACGGTCACCACCTTTTTCGAAATCCACGCCAATCCAACGGATCCACGATTTTTTCTCTTTGATTGGTAATGCAGGGATGAGAGCAAACAAATAACCTTGGTCTTTAAAAATCCTTTCATGTGCAAGGTGTTCTAAAATTTCAAGTGGGATCATATAATGACCCTTAGACCATTCAATCACATAAGGAATGGATTCTAAAAGTAAGTATTCAGGTGGTGTTTCCGAACGAATGATGTCACCAAACTGAGTTAAGATGAAGATAAAGGACAAAAGTTCTTGTCGGCTAAGGCCCGATAAAACGCTTACAGAACCACTTAAATTTTGAAGTGCCCTTCGGATCATTAAGTGTTGTTGAAGTTGGGTTTGGTTTTCAGATAAAATGATCCCTAGGTGTTTTTCAAAATTGCGAAGTTTAGAACGTTCGCAAGTTTTAAAATTTCCTGAGAGACTGAATGGCACTTAGAGTGCTCTCCTTCCGATATCTTTTCGATAAAATGTACTCGGAGCTTTAATTGTACTTAAAAAAGTATAACATTCATCTATTGCATCCTTAAGCGTTTTTCCAAAAGATGTGATACCGAGAATTCGACCACCATTTGCCAATAGGGAACTATTGTCCCTTTTGGTTCCTGCGTGGTAGACCACCACATTCCCTTCGTTTGGTGGGATTTCCAAAACCATTCCTTTTTCTGGAGAATCTGGATACCCTTTTGCAGCAAGTACAACAACTGCAGAAGAACCTTGTTTTAATTTTAAATTTCTGACAGGCAAATTCCCTATTGCGGATGCATAAAAAATCGGCAAAATATCTTCATCGAGGAGACGTAATACGCACTGGGTTTCAGGATCACCAAAACGACAATTAAATTCAACTACGTTTGGTTCGCCTTCTTTTGTAATCATTAAACCAACGTAAAGTA
The DNA here is from genome assembly GCF_000017685.1 of Leptospira biflexa serovar Patoc strain 'Patoc 1 (Paris)'. Classification (NCBI taxonomy): domain Bacteria; kingdom Pseudomonadati; phylum Spirochaetota; class Leptospiria; order Leptospirales; family Leptospiraceae; genus Leptospira; species Leptospira biflexa. The sequence continues at coordinate 242,615 of NC_010602.1, read as the reverse complement.
GTCCTTTGTAAGGATGACCAGATCTTTTAAAATCATCTAACATCGGCTCAATGATTCTTGATTTCACTTTTTCTAAAACGGCTTCAGTTACGATGGGAGCAGGAGCATAGGCTCCCATCCCACCAGTGTTTGGACCGATATCTCCATCATACGCGCGTTTGTGGTCTTGGGCGGCGGGCAAACACATATACCTTTCGCCATCCGTAATCACAAATAAGGATGATTCTTCCCCTTCCAAAAAAGACTCCAAAACAACCTTATAACCACTTTGACCAAATTTTGATTCGAGAAATATTTCGTCTAACGCGCGTTTGACATCTTTCATTTCAAAAGCAACAGTGACACCCTTACCAGCGGCCAAACCATCCGCTTTGACAACAAGTGGTAACATTTCTTTTTGAGCAAAACTCCAAGCAGATTCGTGGTCTGTAAATACGGCAAACGAAGCTGTCGGAACCTTTGCTCGTTTCATCATTTCTTTCGCAAAATGTTTACTACCCTCTACTTGCGCACAATAGGCGGAAGGACCAAAACAAGGGACCCCGATCTCTTCACACCAATCTGCAATTCCATTCACAAGTGGGTCTTCCGGTCCCACAACAACAAGATTGGTTTGGGAAGACTTGATATATTCTATGAACTTAGATTTATCGGTGATGGAAATTTCATCCGCTTTGAGTAAAACATCCTCTGAAAATCCCCCGTTACCTGGATAAACTTTCAAAGATTCTAAAACATTTGATTTAGAAATAGCATCAGCTAACGCATGTTCCCTGCCACCACTTCCTAATAATAAAACTTTATATTGATTGTCCAATTTTTTCCAACGCCCTAACTGTACTTTCTAATTTCTCTTTCCAAGTATTGTATTTTTCTCTTTCTTTTTCCACAACATCTGGTTTTGCTTTTTCCAAAAAAGATGGATTGTTGATTTTGTTTTCTAATTTTTCCATTTCGGACTGGATTTGTTTTTTTTCTTTTTCCAATCTTTGTTTTTCTTTTTCAAAATCAAAAATCCCTTCTAATGGTAAAATGATCTCTCCGATCGAAAACGCACCCACGGAATCTGTATTTTTTAATTCATAAGAATCCAAAAATTCCAAACTCTCCGCTTTGGAAAGTTGAAGGATGGATTTACTTTCCCTTTCCATCATCACTTTTAATTCTTTATTTGAGCACTTTAAGATGACCTTACATTTTTTTTCAGGTTTCACTCCCAGTTCTGCGCGCATATTTCGAATTTTTGTGATGATTTCACGAACCAGTTCCATCCGTACCACAGCAGGCGAAGTTTCTGAAACACCATATGCTTTTGGAAATTCCGTTTTAGCCAATTCTTTTGATTCGAGAAGGAAATGGATTTCTTCTGTGATAAAAGGCATAAATGGATGGAGGAGTCCTAATGATTTTTTTAAGACACTCACAAGCACTTGGCGTGCTTTTTCTGCAGACTCTGGAGTGACGTTACCATAGACACGAGCCTTCGTTAATTCCAAATACCAATCACAAAAGGAACCCCAAACAAAATCGTAGATCGCATTTGCCATTTCAAAGAAAAGATAACCAGAATATGCTTTTTCATACCGACCTAACATCTGATCAAATTCATGAAGAATCCAAAGGTCAGTATCTTCTAATGAATCTAAGTTTGGTTCTATAGGAGAAAAATCTTCCGGTAAATTCATAAAAATGAACCTGCTGGAATTCCAAATTTTATTACAAAAGGATCGGTAACCATCTAACCGAGATTCATCGAAAAGAATATCTTTTCCTTCAGGTAACACCGCAGCCAAAAAGAAGCGAAAGGAATCCGTTCCGTATTTGGACATCATGTCCAAAGGATCTACAACATTCCCAAGTGACTTACTGAATTTTTTTCCATCTTTATCACGAACAAGTCCATGGATGAGAACCTTTTGGAACGGAACATCACCCATAAACTTAAGACCATTCATGATCATACGTGCGACCCAAAAGAAGATGATATCAAAACCAGTAACCAACACTGACGTTGGGTAGTATTGTTTGAGTTCTTCCGTTTTTTCCGGCCAACCAAATACAGAAAATGGCCAAAGCCCAGATGAAAACCAAGTATCAAGCACATCTTCGTCTTGTTTGATGGTGTCCTTGGTGACTGAAATTCCTTTTTTCTCAAATAAAGAAATTGCCTCTTCTAATGACTCAGCCACCACCATATCACCGTTTGGTGCATAATAAGCAGGGATACGATGCCCCCACCACAATTGGCGAGAGATACACCAGTCACGGATATTTTCCATCCATTCAAAGTAGGTTTTTTCCCACATCTTCGGTTGGAACTGAACTTTACCCGATTTGACCACTTCGATCGCAGGTTTGGCAAGAGATTCAATTTTCACAAACCATTGGGTCGATAACAATGGTTCAATGACAGCACCACCTCGTTGGTTGTGACCTACACTATGAACATGAGTTTCAATTTTTTCAATATAACCTTTGGACTCAAGTTCTTCTACTACGCGTTTGCGTGCTTCAAATCGATCCAACCCATTGTATTTGCCTGTAAACTCATTCAGAGTCCCATCTAAATTCATGATATTGATAGGAGTCAGTTTTAGCCTTTGCCCCGCTTCATAGTCATTTGGGTCGTGAGCTGGTGTGATTTTCACAAGTCCAGATCCAAACTCTTGGTCTACGAAGGAATCAAAAAGCACGGGAATTTCTTTCTCTGCAATAGGTAAAAACACAAACTTATCTTTTAAGTTCGTATAACGTTTGTCATCTGGATGGGCACAAACCGCAACGTCACCAAACATCGTTTCAGGTCGTGTGGTTGCCACCACAATGTATTCTCCCTGATTCAAGGTTTTTGGATCTTTGGATTTGAACTCAGACTTAGGATATTTGATATGATACAGTTTGCCTTGTTTTTCTTTGTACTCCACTTCGATATCCGAAATGGCAGTTTTGGTCACAGGACACCAATTGATGATCCGTTCTCCGCGATAAATCAATCCTTCATCAAAAAGAGTTCTGAATACTTTAATGACTGCTTTGGAAAGACCTTCATCAAACGTAAATCGTTCTTTGGACCAATCAACGGATTCACCGAGTAACCGCTGTTGCTTGGAAATCATTCCTCCAGAATGTTTTTTCCATTCCCAAACTTTTTCTATGAATTCTTCCCTAGTAAAATCGGTTCTGGACTTTCCTTCTTTTGCCAACTCACGTTCGACAACTACTTGTGTGGCAATTCCCGCGTGGTCCATTCCCGGAACCCAAACTACATTTTTTCCTTTTTTACGTTCGATACGAATGATGATGTCTTGGATGGTATGATTGAGCGCATGACCAATGTGTAAATTCCCTGTGACATTCGGCGGTGGGATGACGATGGAAAAAGTTTCTTTGCGTGAAGTATCAGGAGCAAAGGTTTTTTTTTCGTCCCAGATTTGGTTCCACTTTGGTTCTACAGTTTCGGGATCATAACGGTCGGGTAGATGTGATTTCATAGGGTCGATCGATTTCTTGGACTTTACTATGTTTCTTGGAGAGTTTAGGGGTCAAGGATGAAACAAAGAGCTTTCGGTTCGCATTGACAGAAACCTGGTCTATCAGAATCTGGTCGGCATGAACGCAAAAACAGCAAAAATCCTCGGCAAATATGCAACCTTCAAAGGTGTTTCCGAGAAACAATTGAAACGTGATTGGTTGTCTCTTTCGCATATTGAGAAAGACAAAAAAAGACAAGAAATCCTAAAAGAAATCGCAAAAAAGTAATCAGTGCGGAAGGTTTCTTCCGCGTTTTTTATGGAACTCCGATTCCAAACTTTCTTCTCGTTTCTTTTTTTTAGTTTTCTCTTACTCACCACCTTTCACTGCTCCAAACAAAGTGACATAATACTTTCACAATACGAAACCGCACTCACCGAAGCCAACTCACAAAACAGAAAACTCATCGTGGTCTTTGGTGCCGATTGGTGCCCCGACTGTCGGACATTAGATGGAATTTTTGCCAATCCTGAAACCAAAGCCATTTTAGATTCCCAATTTCTTGTGATGAAGGTAGATGTGGGTCGTTTTGACAAAAACTTAGGTCTAAATGAAAGGTTGGGAAATCCCATCCAAAATGGAATTCCATCTCTGGTGGTTCTTTCCCCAAAAGGAGAGATCATCACTTCCACAAAAGGTGGAGAATTTTCAAACGCGAGTCAAATGACAAAAGAACAAGTGTTAGAGTATTTATATAAATTGTAATCCTGGAACACAGGTTCTTACTGTGAAAGATTTATGATCGTTCATCCATTGTCTTCAAAGGCATTCAAATCGATACGATCAGCACTCGATCACAATAAAACAATGAAATCATTCCAAAACAAAAATCTAGATTTTCATCAAATCAACCTAACAAAAACTTTTACAAAAGGATCAAATATGAAACCGAACACCCATTGCCAACCTGACAAAAATAATACAAAACGACTCGGATCCCTATTCCTCACTACCTTTGCATTCCTCACTCTCTCTCTATTTGCAGAAGAGCTAACGACTCCCACACTGAAAGTTGGCGACTCTCTCCCTGAAATCCAATATACCAATCAATGGGAAGAACCAAGTCCTATCCCCTCCTCTACTAATAAAGTTTTATTCATCTCCGATATGGATGCGAGTAAAATCATCCATCCCATTTTAGAAAAGGAAGGGAAAGGGTATTTGGAATCCAAACAAGCCGTTCTCATTTCAGACATTCACAGAATGCCCTCACTTATTACCAAATTTGTGGCACTCCCCAAAATGAAATCTTATCCATATACTCTTCGTTTGGTGAGAGAAGAAAAAATGGCAGACTCATTTCCAAGAACAAAAGGATCTGTGACAATGATCCAATTAAAAGAAGGAAAGATTACAAAGATTGAAATATCGAATTCGGAAGCTGAGGTGAAAGGGTTTTTGGAAGGGAAATAAAGTAATCAAACGAGATGATGTTGAATTTAAGAATGATTCCTTTGAAAAGAATATTTAAATTCATACTCATCTTTCTACTAATCCTCTTTTTCAACTCATTCATTTTTGAACGTTATTACGTTCGTTTTCCCATCTATGAAATTGAATCCACAAAAATACCAAAAAGTTTCGATGGTTATAAAATCGCCGTGGTTTCAGACTTACATTATGGTTTTCTAAACCCTGAAGTTTGGATTCGGAATGTCATTGGATCTACCAATGAACAAAATCCTGATCTTATCGTTGGGCTTGGTGACTATGTCAAAAATAGAAATTTTGACGAAGAGTTGATTTCTGTTTGGAAATTACTTCCACTTCTAAAAGGAAACGATACAGAAGTTTTCGTGAATGGAAACCATGACCACTGGGCAAATCATACACTTTCTCTTCGTTTATTAGAAGAAAGTAAAAAATCCTTACGCAATCGAACCTTGGAAATCAAACGTGGCAAAGAGAAAATGATCATAGGTGGTCTTGGAGATTTTTGGGAAGACCACATTCCGATCGATCATATCTTCCAACACACCGATCCAAAACATTTTCGAATTGCCATTGCGCACAATCCTGAATCAGCAGATACGTCTCACAAAGAATCCATTGATCTATTCATCACTGGTCATACCCATGGCGGACAAGTGAGGATTCCTTTCCTTCAACTTTCCCCTATCCTTCCTGTTCAAAATAAAAACTATGATTTAGGGATTCAACATTCCATTTTTAATGAAATGGTTTTCATTTCTGCTGGGATTGGATGGTCAATCCTTCCGCTCCGATTCAATTGTCCTTCCGAAGTGCCCATTCTTATTTTACGACACAAAGAGAATAGATGAATCGTTCCATTGATTAGATCACTCACATAACATATATTAATCTAATATATGGAACATGATTAAATGTTTCAATCGACCAAATTTTACTCTGCCGAATAAAAATCATTTTCTTCCAAACCAATATACCTTCCTCATTCCAAAAAAAGTTAGATATCATACTTTTTTTCAAAATAGTCCCAAAATCTTCTTGATAACGATGTTCGCTATTCTATAACTCTTTCCCAAACGTTCATCGAATCTTTAGTAAGAGAGAAACCCATTATGGCACTTCCCAAAGTATGTGTAGTTGGAGCTGGTTCATCTGGAATCACCGTCATCAAATCGTTAAAGGAACATGGCATCCCCTTTGATTGTTATGAAAAGGGAAGTGATGTCGGTGGCAACTGGCGATACAAAAATGACAACGGTCTCAGTAATATTTATAAATCATTACACATCAATACCCATCGGGATCGGATGGAATACCGTGACTTTCCCATGCCAACAAATTACCCTGACTACCCCAATCACGAACCCATCCAACAATACTTTTTAGCCTATGTGGACCACTTCGGACTTCGCAAACACATCCAATTCAAAAACGGAGTGAAAAAAGCAGAACGAACAGAAGAAGGACTTTGGAGGATCACACCCGAAAAAGGACCCACACAAACCTATGATGTGCTCGTGGTTGCAAACGGCCACCATTGGAGTGAACGTTGGCCTGACCCACCATTCCCTGGAAAATTTTCTGGTCAAACCATCCACTCTCATTCCTATGTTGACCCAAAAACACCAGTTAACTGCGAAGGGAAAAACGTTGTGATACTTGGTATGGGAAACAGTGCCATGGACATCTCGGTTGAGCTGTCGAGACCAGGTGTTGCCAAAAAAGTATTTTTATCTGCAAGAAGAGGGGCTTACGTCATTCCGAATTATTTATTTGGAAAACCATTAGACAAACTCACAGAATACACACCACATTGGGTTCCTTTTTTCATCCAACAAACACTCGCTCACCTACTCATCCGATTTGGTGTGGGAAAAATGGAAGACTTTGGTCTTCCAAAACCAGATCATAAATTTGGTTCTGCTCACCCCACCATTTCCCAAGATTTACTCGTGAGACTTGGTCGAGGGGACATCAAACCAAAACCTGTCATCACAGAACTCCGTGGCAAAAAAATTGCCTTTGCTGATGGGACCGAGGAAGAGGCAGATGTTCTCATTTACTGCACAGGATATAATATCAAATTTCCATTTTTTGAAGAAGATTTGATTTCTGCACCTAACAATTACATTCCACTTTATTATAAAATGATGAAACCAGGAATCAACAATTTGTTTTTCGTGGGCCTTATGCAACCGTTAGGTGCCATTATGCCTCTTGCGGAATGCCAAGGCAAATGGATCGCACAATACTTAACAGGGAATTATGTTCTGCCTTCTAAGGAAGAGATGGAGACCTCGATTTCAAAAGATGAAAAGGCGATGAAAAAAAGGTATGTGAGTAGCACAAGGCATACCATCCAAGTGGACTATGATAGTTTTTTGTACGAGATGAAAAGGGAAATGGAACGAGGCAAAAAAAAGGCAATGCAGGAAGGAAACCATTTGCCAATCGAAGCGCGTGCTATGTACCATTCAGAGAAGAGTCATGTCCCGTCGTCCCGCAAACAAAAACAATTGGTTTCGAAGTAAAACAATCATATTTCTGTTTCACACAATCAGTATCCTAGGATTAGGATCTGGTTGTGTTTCCAGAGGGTATTCCTACCAGGGCAATCCTCTCTTTGGTTGGATGGAGGCATCTGGGGAAGTGCGTACCACTGACCCCTTTCCCATCCTCAAACGGTATCCTACATTCCATGCCATCGACTTTGAATTTCCCGTGGGTGGAAAGTATGCGGATGGTTATTACTTAGCTCAAAAATTTGGTACCGAAAATGCAAAGTTTGGCGGTAGAAAACACTTAGGAGAGGATTGGAATGCGCTCACAGGTGGAGACTCGGATTTTGCTGCCCCTGTGTATGCTTTTGGAAATGGTGTGGTTTCAGAAATTGCCGATTATGGTGGTGGTTGGGGCAAGGTTGTCCGCATCGTCCATATCCAAAATTTGGCAAACGGGAATATTTATCATTTAGAAACGGTATATGCCCATCTACATACGATTGATGTGGAACCAGGACAACTTGTGAAAAAAACAGAATGGATTGGAACGATTGGGGATGCGGAAGGCAGTTACCCTGCTCACCTTCATTTTGAACTCAGATCCAAAGTGGGAGCTCCGTTAGGCGGAGGATACGGACTATCAACAGATGGATTTTTACCACCCACTCGGTGGCTTATGCAGTATGGTCCGAAAGAAAAGTCCTTTAACGAAGAGACCTTCCAATGGATCGGTGAAAAAAACGGAACTTTGTAAGGATTAAAAACTTTTGATAAATTCCAACACTTCGTCTTCTTTTTCAGCATTTGTGTCATAAAAATTACAATGGATTTCGTATAATCCTTCTTTGTCGACTTTCTCAGACTTCAATGTTTTCACAAGAAAGTCAATCGAACCTGTCATCGAAATCATTTTTAAAGATATTTTTAATATCGAAGGCACTTCAATGTCATAAGGATGGAAAAATTGGATCCCTCTGGCACTGATATGTTTTTTCGAATCATAATCTTTGAGTTGTTCTAACTGAACTTCAAAGGTAGCTGGGATTTCGGTATAATGATTTGGTTTCATAGTCTTTGTGTATACTGCAACAAACATAGGAAGAAGAATACTCTCCTTCAATTACTATTTTGTTACGGTTGTATAAATCTTTACGCAAAAACGATATTAAACCCTGCAAGAAGGACAATGAGAATCACTCCCCAGGCAAGGATCCTAGGGTCCCAAAATTCATTGGTTCGATCTCTGTCTTCATACACTAACCCATGTAAGTCTCGATTTGGATCTTCTGATTCCCAAAGACTCACAACCACCATCACTAAAAAACAAAACACTCCTGAATAAATGGCACCATAAAAATTGGATACCATATCTGATTTGTAATACAAATAACCATTGGCATATAAAAAATAGTGTATTAGGCCACTGGCCGTCCCCACTAACATCCCGTAGAAGGCACTCCATTTGGATGCTTTTTTCCAAAACATACCAAGTAAAAAAATTGAGATGAGTGGGGCATTAAAAAACGAAAACAGTAACTGGATGTAATTCATGATGTTTTCAAATTGCATCGCTATATAAGAGGTAAAGATGGCAAATATAACGGCAACCATCGTACTTTGTTTTCCAATTCTTAAATAGGTTTTGTCATCTTTATCTTTATTGATATAAGTTTGGTAAATATCATAAGTAAAAATAGTATTCATCGCTGTGACAGAACTTGACATCCCCGCCATAAAGGCAGCAAGCAGTGCCGACGTTCCAAGCCCTAACATCCCCGATGGATAAAAGTTCTTGAGTAAGATGAGAAAACTTTTGTTATACTCTCCATTCATTTCTGTGGAATATTCGGCAAGTGCGATGAGTCCAGGGATCACTGTGAGAAACGGTAAAAATAATTTGAACATGGCTCCGATAAGAGGTGTCCTTCGTGCCGCACGAAAATCTTTTGCAGCCATTGCCCTTTGCACTTCCGCAAACCCACAGGTCCAATAGGAAAAAGACAAAACAAAACCAAGTCCAACGGTGACACTTAAGACATCCCAACCCAGTTCATTTTGTCCTCCAGGAAGTCCCACCCACATATGTTTGTGTGACTCGGGGATTTTTTGCATCAGACCATCCCATCCACCTAACTTTGTTAAACCGATAATGACCAATGGGAAAAGTCCAATGACAGTCAGAAAAAACTGCATCACTTCTGTATAAATGGAAGAACTGAGTCCCCCAAAATAAGTATAAATCAAAACAATGAGAGCGCTGAATAGAATGGAAAGGTGTGGGTTCCAACCAAATAAAGTTTCAAACACTAAGGACAAAGAATACAAGTAGATCCCTGACCCAAGGGCTAGGGACAACAAGGTGATGAGCGAATTGACTAAGTGCGCCTCTCGATTGAAACGATACCTCAGGTATTCAGGGACACTTCGTATCTTTGTAGAGTAATAAAACGGCATCATAAAGATCCCAAGAAAAATCATTCCAGGGATCGCACCTAAGTAATAAAAATGAAACGTCAAAAAGCCATACTCTGCCCCACTGGCACTCATCCCTAACAATTCTAAGGCGGAGATATTGGCCGAAATGAAGGCAATGCCCGTGATCCAACTGGGGATTTTCCTTCCTGCGAGTAAAAAATCCGTGGAATGGTTCATGGATTTTTTCAAAAGCACCCCAATCACCACCATAAAACCAACAAAAACGAAGACAATGAGGGTATCGATAGGGCTTAGAGCAACAAACATAGGTTTGTAAGGGAAACCGAGAATTGGAGATTGTAAAGTGGAAATCCCGAAGGGGTGGATCTTGGGAATATTTTCCTAAAAAAAATTCCAAACCCGCCGACAAACTGAGTAACACTTTCTTTGAAAAAGACTTTTCGAATTATGTCACATTGTTAGATTCGGAACCACCAGGAGGATCTATGTTCTACCTTCTCTTAGCCCTTCTCCATGAAGATTTTGCTTCTGGGAGAATTGATTTTGCGACCTATTTTGAAAATACGGTCCTCCTAGCCCAAGACCACGAACGCATCAAATCCAATTTAGAACAAAGTAAAGCCGCATAAACCTTCGTTTCGAATCAATCTCCTGGGAGTTTTCGCCAGTCCTTCCAGGAATTTTCTCCTTGTTCTGAGAAGTCCTCTCTGTACGGTAACAGAAAAATCATTTCTCAGGAAGAACCAATGACTTCGGCAAAACTCCTTACCGGTACCCTCCAAAATTCTCAAAAATTTTTCCTTCAATTCGGAGGACAGGGTTCCCCATACCTCAAAGAACTCGTAAAATTGTATGCAGAACCTGAACTAAAAGAATTTTTCGAAACTAGTTTCCAAACCCTCGGTGAAATCGCCGCTCGTGACGGAAAAAATCCCCTTCTTAGCGAAGGACTCGATTTCAAATCATGGATCGAAAATCCAGATGCGGCACCAAACGAAGATTACCTCGCACGTGCACCCATCTCCGTTCCAGGGATCTTTATGACCCAAATCGCAAACTATGTTTTGGTTTCCAAACGTGGTTATCCAACGGCAGACCTCATGAAAGCAACAGGTGCGTTAAGTGGTCATAGCCAAGGGGTCATTGCTTCTGCCCTCGTGGGACTTGGAAAAGAAGGTGCTGATTTCTTAAAGGCTTACGCTGACTTTTTAAAATTTGTTTTTTATCTTGGGTTCAACGGACAAAAGGTTTACCCTAACTTCCAAGTTTCGGAAGAAATCGTAAAAGAAAACGAAGCCAATGGGGACAAAAACCCAGCACCAATGGTTGCGGTCATTGGTTATTCAAAAGACGAACTCGAAGACAGAGTGAAACAAACAAATGATTCCCTTGGACTGAAAGGCCAAGACACAGTGTTTATCTCTCTTTACAACACTCCTGATTCGATGATCCTTTCAGCTCTACCATCTTCTCTACTCGCATTTCGTAAACAATGGAAAGCAGAGATGGACGAAAAGAAATTTAAGTTTGTCTATTTAAAAACAACGGCTCCTTTCCACTGCCCATTTATGGAAACTTCTCTTGATAAGTTCAATGCAGAAGATGCCTCTGTGGTTCCTTTCCCATACACTGGTGCTGACCTAAAAGTTCCTGTGTATAGCATCTTTGATGGTCACAACTTACAAAAAGATGGAAACCTTCGTGACATCCTTTTCAAAATGGTACTCATTGAACCACTATACTGGGATTTGGCGATTGCTCCTATTTTCAACGACAGTGCCATAAACACCATCATTGATTTTGGACCAAGTGTTGTGAGCCAAAGATTGACTGGTGGGCACCTCAAAGCAAAAAACATCGAAAAACAATCTTTATGCGCATCAAACGCAAAAGAACTAAAGGTGATTCTCGAAGTTTAATGAACCCTTCTACCGCTCGGGCCGCTTCTAAACTCAATTTAATCCGCCTTCTGGCTTCTCATCCAGAAGGTTTATCATTAGAAGAAATCCAAGGAGTGACCGGGCACAAATCCATCGCCTCTCTCAAAAAAGATTTGGGAGAGTTGTATATGATTGAGATGTATCCCTATTCTCCGACCGATGCTGTAGACTTAGACTTTGATGGGGACAAGGTGAAAATCAGACTCCCCATTGCAGTTGATTCAGCGCTTCCGTTATCACCCAAAGAATGGGCCGCTTTACGATCGTTACTCCTTTCTGAAAAAGGCCAAGGCGGAGAGATCCGGCAATCCATCTTAAAAAAAATTGATTCTGTCTTACCATCTGGCGAATGGTCACCTCATCAAAAAACAAAAAAAATGGTTCAAGAAGCCATTCACTCCAAAAAAATACTAACAATTGTTTATTGGAAACGGAACACAAAAGAAAAAGAAACAAGAACACTTGCTCCTTGGTTATTACTCGAAGAAAATGATTCTTACCTTTTGGCATATGATTTAAAAAAAGAGGGGTTTCGTTCCTTTCGATTGGATTTTATTTTGGATATCACAATCACTGATTTGGAATACCCAAACTTACCTGAAACCGCATCTGAGTTTTTACAAGGGTTCAAACAAAAATTTGAAACAAATTCAGATCCTGAAACGAATGTTACCTTATGGGTCACAGACTCTGCTTCGTATCATTTGAGTTTAAAACTCCCTCTCAATGAAACAGGAAACGTAAAACAAATCCAAAACACAACCTTCCGAGAATTCCAAACTCCCTTGCGAGATAAAAATTGGCTCATCCAAACGATACTTGGATATGGACCTTCCATTCTTGTGTCCGAACCAAATGAAATCAAAGAATCCATCAGACTGCATTTACAATCCATTTCCCTTTCTAAAGAAAACAAGTCGATAGAAACGTAAGTTGGTTCTTTTGCAAACGATTGCACATGCAAAGATTAACATTGGTTTGATGATTCCTTATAAAAGGGAAGATGGACTCCATGAAATCCGAAGTGTCTTTGTTCCCATTGACTTTGGTGATCCCATGGAAATCCAAATCAAGTCCTTACCAAAAGGAATTGTTTCCAGATTTGTATTCCACTCCACAAACCATTTACAAGGGTATCGCCATTCCCTTTTTGAAGCTGTCTCGGAACGTGGGGACCTTTCCCAAAATATCCTCACCAAAACCTTTCATAAACTGAAACCCTACTTCCAAGAAGCTTTGGAAATCAAGGTCCAAATACAAAAACACCTGCCTCCCGAAGGGGGAATTGGCGGTGGGAGTAGCAATGCGGGTGTTTTATTACAACACCTGTTTCCCTATACGAATCTTTCGCGGGGAGAACAAATTCAATTTGCCAAATCCATCGGCGCGGATGTTCCTTTTTTCCTCCAATCGAGTGCCTGTTTTGTGACTGGGATTGGGGAAGTGATGGAACCCATCCGTTTGGCCAAGGGTTTTGGGATTTTGGCCATCCCTCCCTTTGGATTATCTACCGGTTCTATGTACGCAAGTCTCCAAAAAAGTTTACAAAAACCCTATGGTTCCGAAGTATGGAAATCTCTGACAGAGGATTTAATTCGAAGTCTTCACGTCGGGGATTGGGTTTACCTGCAAAACAGGCTAGAGAACGAGTTTGAAAAAATCGCTTTCCAGACCCAACCCTTACTAAAGGAATTGAAATTAGGGTTCTTTGAGTCGGGAGCAATTTTTGCGTCTCTTTCTGGTTCTGGATCATGTCTTTATGGCATTTATCCGACCGAAGAGAAACGAAACGAAGCCCTTCCCAATGTCTCTCTTAGGTTCCCGAAAATGGAATTTCGAACGTTCTCTTTTTAGAAACTGGCCTGTAGCCAAGCGGTAAGGCAGCGGTTTTTGGTATCGCCATTCCCTAGGTTCGAATCCTAGCAGGCCAGCCAGTTTTAAAAGATCCGATAGAAAGAACGATGAACCCACATAATACTGTAACTGCTGTTATTTTGGCGGCGGGGAAAGGAACTCGAATGAAGAGTGAGCTTCCCAAGGTTGCGGTTGTACTGAACGAATCTCCACTTTTACTCCACGTCCTCCGTAATATTGAAACTGCCGGAATAGACCGCAAGGTTGTCGTTGTCGGTTATCGCAAAGACATTGTCACAGACATTGCAAAATCCTTTCCCGGTGTTGAATTTGCAGAACAAACAGAACAACTAGGCACTGGACATGCTGTGATTTCAGCTGAGAAACAACTTGCACCATATACTGGTTACACGATTGTTGCCTGCGGTGATGCACCGCTCATATCATCATCTTCATTTTCCAATCTGATCGAACACCATAAATCCCATGGATATGTCGCCACTGTCCTTTCCGCAAAAATGGAAAATCCAACTGGTTACGGACGGATCATTCGTTCTTCCGATGATGGAAGTCTCTTACGCATCGTAGAAGAAAAAGATGCAAACCCCGAAGAAAAAGCCGTAAATGAAGTGAACACGGGGACCTATTGTTTTAATACAGAAGATCTTTTTGGTGCCTTAAAACAAATTGGAAATAATAACGCACAAAAAGAATATTACCTCACAGACGTGATCAAAATTTTCCGAAACGAAGGGAAAAAGGTTGGAGCACAAACTTTGACCAATGCTTTAGAAAGCCATGGAATCAATTCTCCCGATGATTTGGCTCTTGCGAAACAATATATAGATAATGGGTTGGTTGGAGTATGAATCCTAGCGAAGTTGTAGTATTTTCTGGAAATGCAAATAGACCTTTAGCAGAAGAAATCTGCAAAAACTTAAAGATTCCGAATGGCCAAATCTCTGTGAAGCGATTTTCAGATGGAGAAAGTTCTGTCAAAATCGAAGAGAATGTCCGTGGTCGCGATGTATTTGTTGTCCAATCCATAAGCTACCCTGCTAACGACAGTTTAATGGAACTTCTACTCATCATTGATGCAGCAAGAAGGGCCTCTGCTCGTCGCATTACTGCCGTTATCCCATATTATGGGTATGGTCGCCAAGACAGAAAGGTGGAACCAAGAGTTCCCATTTCGGCTCGTATGGTGGCCGATTTAATCGAAACGGTGGGTCCTGACCGTGTCCTGACAATGGACCTTCATGCTGACCAAATCCAAGGTTTTTTCCGAATTCCCGTGGACCATTTGTATTTTTCACCAGTTCTTGCTGAGTACATCAACTCACTTGGAATGGATGATCTTGTGATTGTATCCCCTGATTCTGGGGGAGCGGAACGTGCTCGTAATTTTGGGAAAAAAGTAAACGGGTCTCTTGCCATCATCGACAAACGGAGACCCAAAGCAAATGAGTCAGTCGTCATGCATGTGATAGGTGACATCAAAGACAAAAACTGTTTGTTACTTGATGATATGATCGATACTGGTGGAACCATTGCGAAGGCAGCCACTGCCCTCTACGAAAATGGAGCAAAATCGGTATTGTGTTGTGCTTCTCACGGAGTTCTTTCCGGCGAAGCTCCTTCGAAACTCAACGAGGCAAAATTCAATCCGATTGTCCTCTCCAATTCTATTGTCATTCCCGAGAGCAAAAAAATAAATCACTTGAAAACGCTCTCGATCGCCCCACTCTTTGCTAAAGCCATCGAGCGGATTCATAACGAAGAATCAATCTCTAGTCTGTTTTCATAACTTTAAGGAACATAATCATGGAAAAAATCAGTATCAAAGCACAACCAAGAACTTCAACAGGAAAAGGTCCTGCCAGAAGAATGCGTGTGGAAGGTTTAGTACCGGCTAACATCATCGGAAGCGGTGAGGCAAAATCGGCAAGTGTTGTCGAAAAAGAAATCCAAAAACTCATCGACTCCGGGATTCGTAAGGCAACTCTCATTGACCTTGAACTCGACGGAAAATCGGAAAAAGTTTTCGTAAAGGAAATCCAAAGATTCCCTCACACTGGCCAAATTCGTCATATTGACTTTTACAAAGTAACTCCTGGCAAAAAAATCCAAACCACTGTTGCCATTAAAACAACAGGTGTGGCAAAAGGATCCAAAGCCGGTGGTCAGTTCGAACACCTCGTTCACGAAATCAAGGTGAAGTCCACTCCAGAAGATTTGACTGATGTCATCACTGTAGATGTGACCGGACTTGACATCGGAATGATGATCAAAGTTTCTGAACTCCCACACCCACAATCTTGGGAAATTTTAGTGAATGGCGATCCAATTGTTGCTTCATGTAACAAAACGAAAGCGATCCTTGCTGCAGAACGTGCTGAAAAAGCAGAAGCTGATGCCGCAAAAGGGAAACCAGCTGCTAAAAAAGGCGCTAAGAAGTAAGAACTACTTTTAGGAACCAATGAAGTTAATTGTAGGGCTAGGAAATCCTGGCGATAGATATAACAACAATCGATCTAACATTGGTTTTAAGATTCTCGATGTCATTGCCAATAACATTGGCATCGAAATCAAAACTAAAAAGAAAAAATCGCTCATCGGACGAGGTGACTTTGAAGGGGACGAAGTGGTTTTACTCAAACCACAAACCTTCAGCGAACTCTCTGGTGAGTCTGTCCTTTATATTGCCTCTTTTCTCAAAATCCAAGTCAAAGACATCGTCGTCATCCATGAAGATCTAGAACTGGAACTGGGCCAAATTGTTGTCACGAAAGGTGGAGAAAATGACTCAAATCCCGGGGTAAACTCGATTTCTGTCTCATTACGTTCTCCCAATTTCATCCGCATTCGGATCGGTGTTCTCAATTCAAGCTTCAATCCGAAAAAAAGAGAAGATTTTTTACGTGAAGATTTTGAGCCATTAGAGAACCTGAGTTTGATACAGATCATCAATGACGCCGAAGCGGCGATTCGTTCCATATCCATGGGGGATATTGACGAAGTGATTCAGAAATATCACCTTTGATTTTAGTCTAATCATCGGAAGTCTTACATGAATAAAAACATCAAAACCGTATTCCTATTTTTACTCGTATTCCTTGTCATTTTGGCAACGGTTTACAAGGGCCAAGACTTTGCCGGTAAACCCGACGAAATCAGTTATTCCGATTTTTTGAATATGGTCGAACCCATTGAGGGGAAAAAACCCATAGGGAAAATCACTTCCAAAGATGGGAAAGATTTATCCACAAAACAACAAATCATCATCGATAAAGAACTCATCGAAGGTTGGTACATTCCAGAAATTAGTAAGGACAATAAACCAAAACCATTCAAAACCAACGTAGCACAGGTGAACGATGATTTGGTGACGAAACTTCGTAAGTCCAGACTCAGTTTCACTGCCAAGTCCACAGAAGAAAATAAATTTTGGAGTGTGGTTTCAGGCATCATCCCTTGGTTATTTGCACTGGGAATCATTTGGTTCATCATGATGCGCCAACTCCAAGCATCGGGTAACAAAGCATTTACGTTTGGTAAGTCTCGTGCCAAAATGAATGTAGACCCAAAAGTCAAAGTCACATTCAATGATGTGGCGGGATGTGATGAAGCAAAAGTAGAACTTCTCGAAATCATTGAATTCTTAAAAGACCCAAAAAAATTCCAAGCCATTGGTGCAAGGATTCCAAAGGGCGTTCTCCTTGTGGGCCCTCCAGGAACTGGTAAAACCTTACTCGCAAAAGCAGTCGCTGGTGAAGCTGGTGTTCCTTTTTTCTCCATCTCTGGTTCTGACTTCGTAGAAATGTTTGTGGGTGTGGGTGCATCGCGCGTGCGAGACCTCTTTGACCAAGGAAAGAAGAATGCACCTTGTATCATTTTCATCGATGAGATTGATGCGGTAGGTCGCCTTCGTGGTGCAGGCCTCGGTGGTGGACATGATGAAAGAGAACAAACCCTCAATCAGATGTTAGTCGAGATGGATGGATTCGAAATGAACGAAGGTGTCATTGTGATGGCGGCAACAAACCGCGCGGATGTCCTTGACCCAGCCCTCCTCCGACCAGGTCGTTTTGACAGACAAGTGATCGTGGACCTTCCTGACTTAAAAGGCCGTGAAGAGATTTTGGCCGTTCACTCCAAAAAAGTACCTTTAGTTTCTGATATTTCTCTCAATTCCATTGCTCGTGGGACTCCAGGTTTTACGGGAGCTGACCTTGCCAACCTGATCAATGAAGCGGCCCTCCTTGCGGCACGTCGTAACAAAAAACGTGTGACCCAAGAAGAACTCGAAGAAGCACGCGATAAAGTGATGATGGGACCAGAAAGAAAGTCCATGTTCATCTCTGACAAAGAGAAAGAGATGACAGCCTACCATGAAGCAGGCCATGCCCTTCTTGGCACCTTACTGCCATATACAGAACCCGTTCACAAAGTTACCATCATCCCACGTGGTCGTGCACTTGGTCTTACCCAATCCCTTCCCGTGGAAGACAGACATTCTTATCGTAAGAACTATTGTTTGGATCGGATTGTGATGTCTATGGGTGGATACATTGCCGAAGAACTGATCTTTGGTGATCCTTCGAATGGTTCTTCTAATGATATCCAACAAGCAACAAACATTGCACGTCGTATGGTATGTGAATGGGGTATGTCTGAAAAACTAGGAACCATTCATTACGGATCTGGGGAAACTTCTCCTTTTATGGGAAGGGACTATGGTCATACAAGTAAACCTTACTCGGAAGAATTTGCGGCAATGATTGACCAAGAAGTAAAACGTATCATACAAACTTGTCTCGACAAAGGTCGTGACTTAGTGAAGAAAAACCAAAAAAAATTGGATGCCATTGCGAAAGCTCTTCTTGCAAAAGAAACCATTGATGCACAGGAACTCATGGACATTGTCCAACCTTCTTTTGATAAATTCTCTGCTTCAAAATCAGGGATTGGATCCAAAAAAGGAAAAGGTACTTCAGCAACCAAACCAGCTTACTCGGCTTAATGAAGTATTGGCTCTTTAAAACAGAACCAGATGTTTTTTCGATCGATGACCTAATCCGAGAAAAACTCTCGTATTGGGAAGGGGTCAGAAATTACCAAGCACGTAATTACCTTCGCGATGAAGTGAAGATAGGTGATCTGGTTCTTTTTTATCATAGCCGATTGGAACCACCAGGTGTCGTGGGCATTGCCGAAGTCGCCAAAGAAGCGAGCCCCGATCCTTATCAATTTGATCCCAATCATAAATACTTTGATCCAAAATTAAAAGGGCCAGAACCTCGTTGGTTTGGTGTCCATCTCAAACCTCATACAAAGTTCAAAGAGCTGATTCCACTGGAATCCTTGAAGCAAACAAAAGGTTTGGAAAAAATGGTGGTAACACAAAAAGGATCGAGACTCTCGATCCAACCTGTCACCAAAAAGGAATTTGAAATTGTTACAAAACTAGCAGGCGTTACAGTTAAGTAAATCGCTTATGGTTTTGCTGTAAACACCTGGACAGCTTTCACTTTGTCCACATCAAAGAATTTTTTATCCTTATAAAAGAATGCTCCCGCACCCATATAATTGAATTCGGGATTTAATATATTCTTTCTATGACCTGGTGAATTGAACCAAACTTCCACAACTGCCTTTGCTAAACTCAAATACGTATGGTTTGGAATCGGAGAGCCAGCTTTGGTGTAACTAAAGAAGGGACCACCATTTTGCACTGGCGTAAATACAGGCCTTCCACTTTGGTATTGGATTCCAAAGGCATTGATGATATTTTCTGCGGAATACGTTTCAGAAATTCCAACCAAATCCAATCGATCGCGAAGGGTTTCTTTCCCATTCACAGTGCTATTATGCGAATAAAAATCATAGGTCACCATATCTTGTGCATGTCCAAAGGCTGCTTGTTCACATCGCTCTGAATATTTAAATGGTCGGAGTCCTAATTGTTTTCTTTCTTTGGAAGTTACATAAAAAATAGCAGCATTTAACAGAGGATAATCGACCTTTGCAAAATCAATCGTGGCATTTGCTGGCCCGTAAGAAGGAAATGTATCTTCATTAAAGGCATCATATTGTTCTACTTTCCATTTGTCAGAATCGGGAAGTTCCCTTCCGTCTTCGATACTTTCCAAAAAAGCCAATTTAGGATCTTGTTTTTCGACTACTTGCTCTACTTTTTTCGGTTCTTCCACAACCACAACTGGGGCTTTTTTGACTTCTGGAGTTTTGCAGAGAGTGAATAGAAACAATACGATTAGGATGAATAAAACCAGAGATTCCCTTTTACTTTTGATGAAAGGAATTTCGTTTTTGCGATCGCAATTGCAATTAAGATTACGTGATTGGATTTGGTTTCCTTGTTGATTTTGGATTTGATTTCGAAATCCATTTTTTTGTAACTTCATAACAACTCCTATAAATACCGGTTATAATCTTGGACAACATTGTGGATTAGATTTTTTTCTTTGTTGTATTGGATGGTTTTCGCTTCTTTGATTCCAGTCTCCCAGATAAACATAAATGGAATTCCGAAAAGGGTAGAATGTTTTTGTCTGTATTTTTCTCGGCCAATTAACTTATCGTTCAAATAAAAATCAGCATGTAACACACGTTCTTTTGAATAGATGGAAGGTAATAAACCAGCTGTTCCAATCATAAAAATAGTTGAGATGGAGGAGACCCAAAAGTGTTCGTATTCATTCACTTCACTAGTATACAAATCGATATGGTGGTTGGCTCGCACTCCGTCTGAAAGAACCCGTCCAAAGTAACCCGTTTCCGAAAGGTATTTCGTATAAAGGGCTGTGATTTCCCTTTTGTTTTTATTATTCTCAGGGGTGGAGACTTTAATGGTTAAAAGAGGAATGGGTTGTTTGAAATCAGGCCTCGTGATGATGGGAACATCTTCACTCATATAATTATAACAAGATTGGAGGAAAAAAACGGAACATAAACAGAAAAGAGAAAAATTTCGGAATCGAATCATAATCCGAGAGAAGGCTAACGGATGAGAAAAGAAGGAAAAGTCTTTTTTTTAAAAGTTGGAAAAATCGACAATCGACAATTGGTGCAAAATCAACCCTCCAACCAAAGTGAATATGACCCAAGCCAAAATGGATATGGTCCCCCCAATTTTAACCATCTCAAGGCTTCGAATCCCGCCATAACTAAAGGCAAGTGCATTGGGTGGAGTGGAAACAGGTAAAGGCATCGCGAGGGAAGCACCTATCGTCGCACCAATGGCTGCGGGCAAAATGAGGTCTGTAGGAAGACCCATCGTAATGGGTAAAATCAAATTGGCAACACTTGTATTACTCAAAAAACAAGAAAGTAAAAGGGAAAGGATGGAAAAAAATAAAAACAATCCTAGCTGACTAGAATCACCTAACATAAATAAACTCACAAAATGTTTGGCAAGCCCTGTTTCCTCAAATGCCTTTCCGAGCGCAATCCCACCACCCATGAGGATGAGGACATCCCAAGATAAGTTTCGAAATTCGTTTAAATCCAAAAGTGAAAATCCAAAAAATACAATCACAGGAAATAAAGCTACCGTTCCATTGGAGATACCATGCCAATCGGAAGTGATCCAACCAATGATGGTGAAAATAATCACTAAAATGGAAAGATACCTTTTTTTGCGAGAGTGATTCGAATTTGGTTCTTGGACTTGGATTCGTTGGATCGATTGGATTCCAGTCTCTTTTTTTAAGTACACAATGTACAAGATTCCAGCTAGTAAAAAGACGGATAAAATGAATACGGGAAATGCAAATGCCATCCAATCTAAAAAACCAATCTGAAATCCTTTTTCTTGTAAATACGCAATCCCAATGACATTGGGTAAGGTTCCGACTGGAGTTCCAATCCCACCTAAGTTGGCAGAAAATGGAACCATAAACAAAATTGATTTTCGAAGAGGACTCGATTCCTCTAAAGACTTCATCATCGATGAAACAAGACCCAACATCATGGCAGCGGTTGCTGTGTTATTCATAAAACAAGAGAGAAAGGCGGTTGCAAATCCCAAAGATAAAACGAGGAAAAATACTGAACCTTTCGTATTTTTGATCACAAATGAAGCAATTGATACATCCAGTCCATAAAAACGAATGGCACTTGAGATCACAAATCCACCTAAGAATAGTAAGATGGTCTCAGAAAAATAACAGGACAAAAAAGTAATCGTTTTTGGAGCTCCAGGCCCCCATCCGGGAATAAGCCAAATCAGTTCCAAAAAAAGAACCAAAAATCCTGTGACATATAAGGGGATGAGTTCTGTGACCCATAGGTAAGAAACGACCAGTGCAATGGCTACATTGATTTCCTGGGCGGGGGTGAGTCCAAACCAAAGTTGGTACCAACCAAGCAGGGCGGGAAAAATGGAAAGCGTCGAAAATAGAAGGCCTGCTCGAATCATTGTGACTTGACGATTTACACTCACCTGATACTTTTTCGATAGACTCAATTCGTTTCAAGCAAACAAATACAATGAGACTTTCCCGAAATTTCTAAATGTTCATTTTTTATGCAAATATCTTATAACGACTTAAAACAAGCAGTTTTGGGTAGTGGCCCAATGGGGATCATTATCGCTTCCATACTGGCAGAAAAGTATGATTCCATTACTTTGTGGATTCCTGACAAAGAATTTGTCGAAGTACTCAAGAAGCGCCGCCAAACAGAAATTATGGGAAAGACAATTGAACTTCCCGATCATATCGACATTGTTTCTAGTTTGGATTCATTTGGAAGAGATGATTGGGCTTTTCACGTGGCAGTTCCCTCTCGTTCCTTTTTGGATAGTGTCCATGGTTTAATAGAAGTCCTCGAACCATTTAACAATTATGTTTTTTCCTTTTTAACGAAAGGGATTTTGGATTCCAAAAATCGAAAAAAATCAGGTTTTGTCACCTACTCACAATACTTACAAAATTATCTTGGTGAACGAAATTTTAATCATGCATCTGTTGCCGTTGTGAACGGTCCTTCTCTACTCGGTGAAATTTTAGAGGAAAAATTTAGTTTCTTCAATATTGGCTCAACAGAAAAAACAACGGCAGAATATCTCTCAGAGGTTTATACATCTGATTATATCAATACAACCATCACCGATGATGTGATTGGTATGGAGATTGTGGGTGTTGCCAAAAATCCCATGGCCATCGCGAGTGGAATTGTTTCCTTACTCCCTCGTTATGGTGCAAATCTATTAGGGGAAATTTTATCTGTTGGTTTTCAAGAAGTGCGAGACCTCGCAATGCGTTACGGTGCAAGACCTGACACCGTCATGGGTCGATCTGGACTTGCCGATTTCATCACAACAGCAACGAGTAACAAAAGTAGGAACCGTGGGTTTGGACAAAAGATTGTCGGCGAACTTTTGACTGGTGGGGAAAAATTAAGTTTCAAAGATCGAATCGAAATCTTTTTTGCACCAAGATCATTCATTGAAAGAGAATCGACTAAATGGCATGATAATGTGGAAGGAACGTATGCATTGAGTATCCTCATCGAACTTGCCAATGAGATTCGACTACCCTTTACCCTACATAGAACTCTGTTTGATGTACTAACTCGGAAACAACCGCCGGGTGCACTTGTTGATCTTATCTGCGGTAAAAAAACAGAAGCTAAAAATATACCACTTGTTGTGCAGAAAAAAGTGGGTCTCAACTTAACATCGGGAATTGATTTCCATACCCTACTTGTTGATCGTATCTTAAAACAAATCAGTAATGTACCGGGAACAATTTCACGTGTCAAAAAACAATCTTCTGCAGTCATCGAATCCACACAAAAAAGACTGACCAAAGCCAAACGAAAAAAACAAAAGTTAGATGAAGTAAAGTTTGAATCGGAAGTCGAAATTTGGCAAAGATTTCACAACTGCCAGAAAGACGAAGAACTTACTTTAATCAAAGAATTAGTTCGATTCTATGTAAATGAAATCGCCGACAATTATAGCCCTACTGTTCGTGAATCGGTCTTACGATTTGTAGCTCCTATCCGTTTGTTTTCTGGTGGATTTTTAAAGGGTTCCATGATCCCGCACATTGGTGGAAAAACAGAAGTGGTCAAAGCTCTGTCTTCCAAATACAATTTATTATATGCGCCAACTCACAGATCTCATCTTGATTCCGTTGAAGTGGCTTATTCTTTGTTCCATTTAGGTCTACCAGTCCCTCGTTATGCGGCAGGAATCAATTTGATGTCCAATCCATTTTGGGAATGGATGTTAAAATCACTTGGTGCTTATGCTGTCGATCGAGAGAGGACAAGGAACAGTTTGTATCTTGAATGCCTCACCTTATATTCCCAAGTGATGCTCGAACAAGGAATTCCATCACTAGTGTATCCAGAAGGCACTAGATCAAGAACTGGCGCGATTGTTCCAGTCAAAACTGGTTTACTCACAACCGCAGTGAACGCCTTCCGTAGTTCTGGTACAGAGATTGTCATTGTTCCTATTTCTGTTTCGTACGAAACAGTTCCAGAAGACAATCAGTTTTGTAATATGCCTGAAGAACTGGGTATGGCAGGTTTTCTTGCAAAACGATCCAATGTTTATGTTGAGTTTTGTGATCCAATTCCTATATCAGAATATGCACATACAGAAGATCCGACGATTGAACTCAGTTACCGTATCACGAAAGGTTGGAAACAATATCATAAATTGTTACCAAACCAGATAGTAGCAAAAATTTTGGTCGAAAATGATTATTCAATCGAATTGTCACAGAGTACAATGTTAGTTGAAGATTTTATTTCCCGCCATGAAGGGAATTACCTGACTCGTGACCCAGAAGAGATTTGGGAAAAAGGTAAAAAAATCCTAGAAAAACGCAAAATGATCGAAGAAGCCAATCGTATGATTCATTCAAAAAATGATGCGCTCATCCTCTATTACGCAAGCATGATACCAGAAGACGAAGATAAAAAGTATTAACGAAAGTATCTCAGATACAATCGTCCAATGAATTGATTTTGATGAAAGGGAAGGAAACAATCACTCCTTAGAATGTGAATTATACATTCTGAATGGGCAACCTTCCTCGTTTTCGGATGTAAATGGTTTTCTCCAAAGTTGCGACGATCTCATTTTCTTCGTCCAAAACATTCGTCGTAAAGAGGAACTCTCCCTTTCGTTTTGTTTCAATTTCTTCTCTGATCTTTTGGATTTTTTCTTCTGGGATCGAAAATGTTGCCGTCACCTTCCCTTTTCCAGGTTTCACAAAGTTCATCGATCCCACTTTATCCCATACGATAAAGTCGGAACCCAATTGTTCCAATAGGATTAACATAAAAAAAGGATCACACATGGAGTACAAAGACCCGCCAAAATGAACACCGACATAGTTTTTGTTATAAAACTTAAGTTTCATTTCCACTTGGAAAAAAGATAAATCCGTGGCGATTTGTGTAATCCGAATCCCTGCACCAAGGTAAGGTGGATAAAAATTGTACAACCAAATCTTAAAACATTTTTTCCAAGAAATCTGCTTCATGGTATGATCTCTTCTTTCTTTTTATGTTTCGAATTGATCAGATAAACTGCTAACATTGCCAAACCACCACCTATAATCACTGGGACTTGGATCACTTCATCCAAAATCAGAAAACTACTTAAATAGGCAGAAAGTGGAACAATGAAAATAAAACTACTCGCTATTTCAGATCCAAGCCTTGTGGCCGCGTAAAAGTATACGGTTGTTCCAAATGTTGTCGAGATTACTGTCAGATAAAAAATCGCAAACCAAAAGGAAGGACCAAATTCCCAAACCTTCCAAAAACTTGGATCATTCCAACAAAACAAAAGTTCTAAGATAGAACCGATCCCATAAACATAAAAGCTATACGTGATGGGAGACATGGATTTGCCCGTTTTTTGACTGTTGAGAGAAAGAGTTGCCCACACAAATGAACAAAGAAGGAAAAACAAATTACCAGATAACAAAAGATAATCGAGACTAATTTTCCAAACTTGTAAGATCACAAGCCCACCAATGAATCCAAAAAAGAGACCTAATACCTGTCGTTTGGAGATTGATTTTTTTTGGATTAGAAATACGATAAAAAAGGTCACAATTGGATTCAAAGTGGTGACAAGGACACCTCCTGCACCCGGTAATCCGTTTTTTAAACCCAAAAAGAAAAACTGATTATAAAGTGTGTAGATGATTCCACCGATCAAAACATTCCAATAATCCTTGCCGGTCTTTAATCGAATCGTGATTCGCATAACAAGAAGTAATGGTATTATTGATAAGAAGGTAAAAAGGAATCGCCAAAACACTAGGACAGGAACAGGAACCATTCCAGCAATCACCTTTGCAATGGGCCAAGAGATCCCCCAAGAAACCATTGCTAAGATCAAAAGTAATAAAAATTTAATATTCAAATGATATTCCCTTTTATGAGTAAATTCAAACCATATGTCGTTAGAAACGAAACTGGAATTCCAATGCCTAACATAAGGCTTGCTAAATGAGGAGAAATGTTTTTTTCAATCGTGATGACTGTGGATGTCACCATTGGCGCCATCGCTGATTCTAATAAAATTGTTTGAAAGAGTAACTGATCTTCTCTCACTTCTGCATAAACAAAATAAACAAGGATTGGCGCTAAAACCAATTTAAACCCCAATCCCAAAAGTAAATACTTTCCATGTCCAGCAATGGTTCTTAGGTCCAACATATATCCCACAGATACTAGAGCAAGCGGTGTCAAAGTGTCACCTAATCGTAATAACACGATTTTGAGAGCACTCGGATACTCCCACTGTCTCGTGAGGATTGCAAAAACCAAAGCGTAAATGGGAGCAAATCCGAGGACACGTTTGACCAAAGTATAAAAGTGCCATTTTCCATCCATTGCGATAGAAGCTAAAATGATTCCAGGAAAACTCAAAACCATAAAGGTTCCCAATTGGTCCGCAAGAATTCCATACCCTAGTGATTCTTTTCCAAGATAAGCCTCGAGCAGTGGAAACCCAACAAAAGAAGTATTGCCGAGACCTGCCGTTAGCACTAAACAAACAGTCGTCTGAAACGACATGACCTTTAGTTTGTACAGTCCCAAAAAAAACAATAGAGCAAATCCAAATACTAACCAAGGCATGGAAGTTGGTAAAATTGCGCTGACACCAACTGTTAACTCGTGTACATGATACAAAACAAGGGAAGGTAAAGAGACATATAAAATAAAACCATTGAGAACTTTGGGAGTGGTTTCGGGGAACTGAGGAAACCTTCGAAAGAGTAACCCCAGCCCAAAACAGATTCCAAGTAATAAAAAATTTTCCATCTTTAAAAGGATAAGAAGGTCTCAAGAGCTTTGGGATCAAAGAACACACCTTCTTTTTGTCTTGGTGCCTCTAGTCCATCGCGAACCATTTCCGCATATCCTTTCGCAAAGTATAGATACTTGTTTGGAAGTTTTTTCTTTGCATCAAAAACCGATTGTTCAATCCATTCTGCTAGTGCTAACACATGGTATGTGAGATCTGCAATATAAACTCGATTCATATCTTTCCATTCTTTGGACTCTTCTTTCAGACAATGATCCAATTCTTTGCGTTTGGATTGGAAAAGGGTATATACATTCGACAATTCAGAAATGCTCTGCGTATTTTTGGTGAGTTCCTCTAGGAGTGATTGGAAAGCGACATACACCTTTGGTTTTTGTAAGGCATGCAAACAATGATCAGTAATGATCAAGTGGGTGCCTTCCCAAGTTTCATTGATAATGGAATCATTATGTAATCTTGGCAGAGGGGAAAAATCACCAATGATACCATTCCCACCTAACGTCAGGATTGCTTTTTGTGTGATGTAACTTGCTTGCGATGAAGATTTGTATTTTAAAAGTGGGACAGTGATTTCTGCCGCATCATCTCCCTTCTCCGCAAGTCCTACCGAACGAAAGTTAACAAAACAATTTGCTGTTTGTAAAATTTGCATCTCTGCAAGTGTTTTCACAAAGGAAGGGAATTCTAAGATTTTTTTACCATAAGCAGTCCGAAATTTTGCATATTCCGATGCTTCCATGACCGACCTTCTTGCGTTTCCACATGAACCAAGTCCCACATGGAGCCGTGATGTTTTGATGATGTAACGAATCAGATTCACAAGCCCATGGCCAGGACGACCAAACTCTTCTGCTTCTACTTTATCATAAATGATCTCAACAGTGATCTTACCTCGCGAACCGATGATGTCTTTTTTGCGAAGGATGTGCTGGCCATTCAATTCGCCATTTTCCTTGATCCTAGGAACAAGAAACATTCCAACCGTGTTTGTTCCTTCCATTTTGGCCGTAGTCACCCAAAGGTCACCTGGGTTGGAACAAAACCATTTTTCGCCGGTTAACTCCCATTTGCCGTTCGGTAGTTTTTTCGCTATCGTCCTGTTGGCCGAAACATTACTACCACCCACACGTTCTGTCACATATTGGCCTGCCATAAAATGTGAATCACTTCCTTTGCCAGCAACGAGAGGGAGATATTTTTTCTTTTGTTCTTCGGTTCCAATTTTTTTTAGAGCAAGGATCATCCCATCGGTCATGGCCAATGGACAAGCAACTCCACCTTCACCATTTAAATTCATCAAATAGGTGAGCGCATAACGGTGAATATGTGTGAATTCATAGTTCCATTCTCGATGGAAGTCTAAATTCACAACTCCATGGTCATAAGATATTTTCCGTGCACGTTTTTGTTCATCTGAGTATTTGATAAAATCGATTCGTTTTCCAGTGCGATCATATTTGACCACTTCACCGTATTTTCCTTCCTTGTGGCATTCTTCGGTAAGTTCATCTAAAATCCCACCGACTAGCTCCCCATACTCTCGGATGTGTTCCACCATGGCCAGTTTGTGTTTTGGGTCAAAAGATTCAGAATAACGATCCACCATTCTCTGCAAGGCAGGGTCCATATCGTAAAAATTTTTACCTCGTAGGCCTTTGTACTCAGAAATATCAAACGGTTGTAAGGAAGGATGTTCAGAAATATGGTGACTCATATCTCCAGTTCAAAAAAAGGAATAGGATTCACTAGCAAAAAAGTCACCCCGATTTGAAATTGGTTTCAGAGATAGTTTATGGTCCAAAAAGCGGAAACAAAAAAGGCCAAACAGATTTTGCACGATGTCATATTTGAACTGCAAAATGTTTCCGAATCCATGCAGTGGTTTTTGTCTTACGATCGTCTTTCGGAACTCCTTGAAATTCGGAAAGAAGAGTGCCTTCGCAAAGTTTACCAATTCAAATCTGCCAAACCCCAAATGACATTATCAGGAGGATTCCATGAGGTGGATGGAGATCTTCTTGTCGATTTTTTAGCCTGGAATTTAGAATTAGATGAAGTTGCCGAAGAGTTTTTAAAAGGAGGCATTTTTTTTAGCGAACGACCGTTATATGAACTTCGTGAATCCTATAAATCCCTCATCCAAAAAACAATCGCCAATCACAAATTAGACCAAGAATTAATCCTACTATTAACTGCTGCCACAATTGATTTTGATGATGCTGTAGATTCCTATCTTATGGATAAATTTGAAATTGATTTTTTTGTCAGAAGGTCCATCCACCAATTTTTAGAAAAATTTGATATCCATCCAGAATATGGAGCCGAAGAATTTTTATACGAATACTTAAAAAGTCTTATCCCAACAAAAATCTTAAATTTCCGAGATATCACAAGAGAATTTCGAGATCGCACCTACTATGAGTTATACGGACGATTCAGGGAGGCCAAAAAGAAAAAGAAGAAAAAAATAGTGCAAACTGTCACTACAGAAGTAAAAGACTTACTTGCTTTTTTTGATTTGGAGCCCGGTGCTAATATCACTGAGGTAAAAAAGAAATTCAAAGAACTTTTAAAAAAGTACCACCCAGACATCAATAAAAAAGGGGAAGAGATGACAAAACGGATCATCTTAAAATACAATCGATTGGTAGAACTAATCGGAAGTTAATCCCTCCATTGCAAAGGATCGAAAAACAGTTGTGAAAAATGATTCCATATCATTTCATTCGTAATTCAAATCGGTATTTCACTTGGATTTCATCTTTCGCTTTCAAAAATAATAACGATGGATTTTCTAAATCAAACTCAGAAAACCGAACGACTAATGTTCCATCCACTTGTAAAAAACCAGATTCCAAAACCTGCACACTGACATCTGTAACAAAATCTTTACTTTTACCATGGATCACTAATTTCCCTTTGATGGAATAAGATGGATCATTTGTTTTTGATATGTGAATGGATTCGACTTTGACTTGGATGGATTGGGACTCTGGATACCCTAAAATTTCTTGGATATGAGAATCACGATCGGAATCACCGGAAGTAATTTTTAATAAGGGGATTTTGATTTCAAAGGGAGATTTTAAACGATACTGACCACCTACCGATTGTATGTTTGGATTTTCCATTTGGATTTCATTACAGATACCGGTTACATTTTGAGCAGAATGTTCGACAAAAAACTCGATTTTCTTTTTTGAAACTTCTATTGCCTCCATTTGAAATCCAAGCAAAAATATTATACATATCACAATTACCTTTTTCATTTCTAAAACCATTTTCTTACCTTATCAATAGAAGCTATAGACTGTGTGTGAAGATTGGACTAAAAAATTTTATTCTTTCGCATCCATTTTAGAGATCTGTTTCCTATTTTTTCATAAAAAAAATAAGACCATCCCAAATGGCACTCACATTGAATCGAACGATTGCATTCAATTTTCGCAAACCAAGTTACGAAAGTTATCACATACGACTAACATTCTTTTATGTAAGTCTTCATCGCAAAAAAATAATCTTTCCGTCCCATTTATAAAAAAGTGGGTAGAAGCTACAAATCAATGGAGACAAAATCGTTAAAAAATACCATACACGTTGTTCTGAAATGGTGGCTTTTCTCCAATTTTCAATGGAAAACAAAATGAAAATTGGTGTGGTTAAAATCGCAAATACACGCCCCGTATCATAAGTTAACATCGAAATTAAATAACAAAATACGAAGGCTAAAATTGAAATTGGCATTCGAATCAATAAAAAAAGGACAACTGGCCATAAACCATGAAAAAGACCGAGAGTTCCAAGGAATGGTTCAGACGTGTTCATGCGTATAAATTCTTTCCCCCACATCTGAGAAAATACAGAAACACGCGTTTGGTTCCAAACAATCGCAGTATGATTCAATATAAAAATCAAAAATAAAACATACATGAAGAAAGCTAACATCATGACAAAGATCAATTCTTTGATTTTTTCTTTATGATAAATCAAAAAAGAAACATTGAGAACGGAAACAATGGCTAATACTTGAAAAAAATGATTTGTTTGTCCTAAAAATAAAACCAGTGATAACAAAAAAACTTTTAGCTTCGTTTTCAATTCACTATATAAAAGAATCAGATACAAGGAGATTAGTAAAAATGTGATTGGATCAGAAAAACCAAGCCATGTTTGAAAAATTAAAAAAAGGGGAGATGAAGAGAGTAAAAACGATAAACCTAACGCAAATGACCAATGCACTCGATGTGAAAAATACATAACAAGAAAAACACCGGAAAAGATTGTTATGCAATCCAGTATAAGAACAACATCTTCAGGACGATTCACGAGTCTAGATACCCAAAGAAACCATGGTGTCAAAAACTGATCTAACGGTGTACTATTTGTCCATGGATTTAAACTTAAATGATAAAATCCAAAATTAAACACCTTTGCTTCCATCTGGGAGGAGAACAATTGTTTGGGTATCCAAGAAAAGATTCCAATGGAAACAAAACTAACAATCATCGTTTGAATCGAAAGGAGATTATGTTTTCTAGAAACAGTCATTTGGGAATTGATACGGGAATAGATCCTTTCCAAGTACTGATCCCACTTCCCTCGATTGGATACGGTTCACCCAAGTATTTGGGTGGAGTGTCCCATTGAATGTCCCACCAAGCGAGCATACGTGCAGAAAATTCACGAAACAAATAATAAGTTTCTTTTTTATACGTTCGCAAATTACACTCGTAACCGTATAACTCGAGTTCTAGTTCTTTACCTAAATAAATCGCTCGTGGTAAAAAGAAGGATTGGCTTACAAAAATTGCCTTTTTCACCAAAAACACTTCTTTGGCTCGGATCAAAGTATCAAGCGTCCGAAATCCAGCATGGTCTACAAATATATCTTCTGGTCTGACTTCATGGGACAACATGTATTCCAACATTGGCCTTAATTCGTTGTAATCCGACTTTCCGTTATCACCTGATAGTAAAATCTTTTTGACCTTACCTTGTTTGTACAAATCCAATCCACAGACCAGTCGGTCCATGAGGATGGGAGAAGGAATTTTTCCATACACAGCGGCTCCTGGAACGATCGCCACTTCTGCTTCAGGGATTTCCGAGGGATTGTTTGTGTGAATGGAGTTCTGGTAGACAATCCAAAATCCTAAATTGGAAGCCAATGAGACAAAACCAAGAATTCCAAAAACCAGTATGAAACCCAGAAACAGGGATTTCCACTTGACCCTGGAAAGGAATCGGAGCGTCTTATTTATGTAGGAATCGCGGTTCGTCATGAAGAAAAAAATTAAAGAGATTACGTCTGTTTTTTCACAAGACAATCCGAAAATCAAGAAACAGATTGATAAGGTGAAAGAAAAAGGTCACCAACGGATGACCATTCTTGTCATTCCTCATGGTTATGACAGTTCTTTCCACTTTCAAATTTCCCACTTTACCATCCTATTTTTTTTAGGCCTCACTTTAGGTCTATTGAGTTTAGCAATTTTTGGAATTGTTCGCTCCAATAATACTCAAACACAAATCAACCAACTCTCCAAAATATACGGAACTTATTTTGATACTTACATCACCCATGCGAACCAATTAGAAGAAATGAAAGAAGAGTATTCTAAATTGAACGAAAACATGTTGGAACTCTTCACTTTGATTGATGGACAAGATGACGAACTTTTAAAAATCCCAACGGAAGATTGGATTGAATCTTCCGCAATCGACACACTCCAAAAAGAAGAAAAAGAGGACAAACAATTAGATGTGGGACGAAAATATCTAAATGAGATCTATGAACTCAGACGATTGAAACATCGAATGGACAATTACCAACGTTTGGTGGAAGCCAATTTTCAATTTTTATACCAACGTTCAGATATTCTCTCTAGATCTCCCCTCTTCAATCCCATGTATTCGTATAATTTAACTTCTCCATTTGGAATGCGTAAGTCACCTACCACTGGTTACTGGGAATACCACGACGGTTTGGACATGGCAAATGCTACGGGTACACCAATATATGCTTCTGCACCTGGTCGTGTGGTTCGTGTCACTTATTCCAATGTTGGGTATGGCCACCATGTCATCATCCAACATGACTTCGGCTTTAGTACGTTATACGGTCACTGTTCTAGAATTTATGTAAGGTCAGGCCAAGAAGTAAAAGCTGGGGAACAAATTGCAGAAGTAGGAGCCACTGGTAACGTAACAGGGCCTCACCTACATTATGAAATTTTCATTTCGGAAGAAGGAAAAACCGATCCAGAACAGTACATGCAAGCTGGAGTTTACTGATTGGCTAAAAAAACAAAAGCCGAGGATCCTAAAAAACGAATCATTACACTTCGTAAAGAAATTGGTCGTCATAATGATTTGTATTACAAAGAAAATGCACCTGTCATCACTGACAAAGAATTTGATATCCTTGTCAAAGAACTCCAAAAACTCGAAAGTGAAAATCCAGATTT
This sequence comes from Leptospira biflexa serovar Patoc strain 'Patoc 1 (Paris)', assembly GCF_000017685.1. Lineage (NCBI taxonomy): Bacteria > Pseudomonadati > Spirochaetota > Leptospiria > Leptospirales > Leptospiraceae > Leptospira > Leptospira biflexa. Next base: position 209,125 of record NC_010602.1, on the reverse strand, counting down.
AGCTGACGTATCCTCTCCCACCGCACAAGTAGGATCTGACCTAAGCCCCCAATTTAGCAAATTCAAACACAAAGTACCTGTATTATCCTTAGAAAACACATATAACGAAACCGAACTCTCAGAGTGGTTAGAAAAAACGGGGATCGAAGAAAACTATTCCCTGGAATGGAAAATTGATGGCGCCTCTATCTTGTTATACTACGAAAAGGGAAAACTCACCAATTGTGTGACAAGAGGTTCTGGTGGAATCGGTGATGTCGTCACAGAAAACGTAAAAACCATTTCAACCATCCCACATACTCTTTCTGAAGAGATGAACCTGACTGTCCGCGGAGAAATTTTTATGACCTTCGCTGATTTTGAAGAATTCAACGAAGAATATGGTGGCAAGTTTGCCAATCCTAGGAATTTGGCGGCAGGTTCGATCAAACAAAAAGACCCATTAGATGTCGCCAAACGTCCGTTACGAATCTATGTATATGATGTTTATTTTTCTAGCTCTAGAAAAGGGATCAATACTCATAAAGACATTTTAAGTTTATTAAAAAAAGAAAAATTCCCTCTCGCACCAGATACTACGATCCTTACTGGTAAAAAACTCCTAAGAGAAATTGAATCCTTTCGCAAAAAGAAAGATAAAATGCCATTCCCCGTCGATGGACTTGTCATCAAATTGGATTCGTTGAACTTACGAGAAAGTTTGGGTGAAACAAGCCATTCTCCAAGGTGGGCAAGGGCATTTAAATTTGATGCCTTACTCAAGGAATCAACGATCGAAGAAATTGATTTTGCCATTGGTCGCACAGGAAAAGTCACGCCACGTGCCAAAGTGACTCCGATTTCCCTTGCAGGAACCACGGTCACTTACGCCACCTTACACAACCAAGACTATATTAACCAACTCGGTGCCGGCATTGGAGCAAAAGTACTGATCTCCAAACGAGGAGAAATCATTCCTGCCGTGGAAAAAGTGACCTTTCCACCAAAAACGATATTTGTCCTACCAAACCAATGTCCATCGTGTAACACAAAGTTAACGAAAGTGGACGATTCAGTGGATTTCTTTTGCACAAACAGGCATTGCCCAGAACGAAAGCTCAACCAACTCATCTTTTTTTGTAGTAAAAAACAGATGAACATCGAAGGTCTCGGGGAAAGGCAAATTCAGATTTTTTTTGAGAAAGGTTGGGTCAAAGACATTCCCGATTTATATACATTAGAAAAATATAAACCAACCTTACTTGAGTTAGATGGATTTGGTGAAAAATCAGTCAAAATCATATTCGATGCCATAGAAAAATCCAAAGAAAAAGACTTTCGTTTCACACTTCCTTCTATCGGCCTAAATGAAGTAGGCCCCAAAGTCACAGAAATTCTCATTGAAAATGGATATGATTCCTGGGACAAACTCCTCACCCTTTCCAAATCCAAAACAGCAAACGAAGACCTAAAAGCCATTCATGGAATTGGCCCAAGAACCATCGAAGCTTTACTCACTCATCTCAAAGACAAAGAAACTTTGAAATTAGTCGCCACGCTCAAGAAACTCGGACTTAAATTCCAAGCAGACGAAACCGAAAAAAGCGACTTGCAACCGTTTGTTGGTCAAAGTTGGTGTGTCACAGGAAGTTTTGAAAACTTCCAACCTCGTGACCTTGCCATGGACCTCATTACGAAACATGGTGGCAAAAAAGTAACAAGTGTTTCCTCTAAAACCACTCACTTACTCTACGGCCCAGGCGCCGGCTCCAAATTGGACAAGGCCACGGAACTGGGTGTAAAACTTGTCACGGAGTCAGAGTTTTTGGATTTATTGAAACAGGAAGGGATAGCGATTGATTAATGGAGGAGTGCAATCCTAGAAAGGTCGCTTCTTTGAATTATTGAAATCAGTGAAGTCCTATGTTGTTAAAACATATAATAAATCTTGTTTTTAAAAGGCTCAAAAAAATTTTCATACGCTTCATTTTAGAAGAATACCCCATCCATTTTGAAACATTTTCTTTAAGCTCAAAATTGTCCATTGAAGATCTGACTGCGATAATTAATAGAACGGATCAAAAAGGATTATTAAGATTTGGAAAATCCAATTATCATATTGAGGAAATAGTTGGAACTCAAATTAAGATGTATAGGAAGATAGACTATCGAAATGATTTCCAACCATTCATCATTGTAAACTTTACAATGCATGAAGAAAAATTATTCCTAAAGATAAAACTGAGAATGGAATACAATATTTTCATTGCATTGGCAGTACTTATTACTTTTTTCTTTATCCTTTTACTCAACTCGATCATATCACACAAACCACTGAAAGATAAAATTATTTTATCTTCAATGATGATCCTCATTTACGGAATTAGTTTATTGTTTTTTCGATATGAATGTAGATTGATTCAGAGAGATTTGATGAAACTCTTTCGTGGGAAACGGAGTTAAATCAATACTTTCTCAAATTACAATTCTTTCTTACCATCAATTGGGGAATCCCATACCGATACTAAAGTAAATAGGTGAATTTGTATTTTTGATTTTTAATTTTTGTAGCTGATTGGAATCCCAATCCAAACGTTCTGAATCTGGAATCAAAAAACGAATACTTCCCCTTGCATTTCCAATTTTTATCTGATAGGTAAGTTCCGCTGTTGTTCCATCCGAATCAACATTATCAGCCTGATAGATATCCTTATCCGCTAAAAGACTCGTTTTGTAAAATTTAAGGATTTCAAGTAAAACATCCTCTCGCCTTTGACCTTTCGCCTTCCATGCACAAAATTGCATAATGGATTCCCCTTTGTATTGCGGATCCGTTATCTTTCTGAGTTCGGTATATTCAACAGGATTTCCCGACCCTTTAAAAATTGGAATCAGCAATACATCTGTAGCTGGACTGGATTTCCCCCTCTCGATGACAGCACTTGCTGAAATGACCCAACAATCATTTTTATCTTTTTGAATGATTGGACGAGGATTAGGATTTGCGAAGGCAGAGATAGAAAGAAGTAAAATAGAGCTCAAAATAAATTTAGGTAATTTCATTTTATTTTCCTATAAAAAATGTTTGCTTCAAGCAATTCACACATTGTGAACGTTAGATGCATTTTGGAACATGAATTGGAATTGCAATGATAAAAACAAATTTCACGAAATCAAAATACTTGTTCATGACGCAACAAAAATCATCATTGTCCAAGATAGGCTCCTTTTGAATTCAATCTTCTTTTTCGATATACATTCGTTATATGAATCTTGCAGAATCATCGAATGTATTTAGAAAATAGATTTTATTTCGAAAGAATATCAATTTGTTCTAAATTTCTATTTTCACCTTTACATATACCATATAAACTTCTATTTCCAAGTTTAAATCGGCAAATCCAACCTTTATAGGTAGCTTCAACTTTTTGATTTGGATCAGAACTAAAAAAGTTCATTTTCCCTTTGAAATTTTGTTTTGGTTCCTCATTTTTTAAGGTTGTTGCATAAAAAACTGTTAGTTTATTTAAAAATTTTGAGTTTTTGCTAAATTTTGCAACGATCCCTAAATGATCCCAAATATACTTGATGCTGTCTTCCGTTTCATTTGTTCTATCATGTGTACCGATCTTACTCTCTAAAGTATCTAAGGTAAGCTCCTCAGGTATCTCCCATTCCGATAACATGGTTTTGTCTTCTGAGATGATGATATGTATGGTTTCTGGAGTTACGGGATAAACAGAAACATTTGAATAGAAAAGGAGGCATAACATCAACGATTGTAATTTATTTTGATTCATTAAAATTCCTGGATTTGTTTGTCTTCCTATAAGATTTTTAAATCCTCAAAGATCAAGAAAGAATATTCAAAACTATATTTAATGAGATACTGTTTTGATTGTTTATAAATTTCTTGATAGACACTACATCATTATTTAAAGTATGATTCTTTTTCATTTTATTTTAGATTCTATATATTCGATGTCGATTCTCAAGTAATAGGATTGAGTTCGTTTAACCATCTAAAATTGCAATTAGACGACGAAATCTGTAATTGGGTACAACTCTACCTTTCCCCATCAAATGCAATGGAAGCGATGTGTCATTTTCAACTCCGCCTCATCACCTAATCCCAGCACGATTTCCAACGATTTCTCCACTGGTTCTCAACTTTTTCCCAATTAAACTGTATTTCTTCCTTGACATGCAGGCAAATACCTGCATATTATTTCCAATGCCCAAAGAAGGAAAAGGAACTGATCTGGTTTTCAAAGCAATGGCCGATCCGAATCGACGGAAGGTTCTTGATTTACTCTTTTCGAAAAATGGACAAACTCTCGGCCAATTATGTGAAGAACTTGAAATGCAAAGGCAATCAGCAACCCAACACATTGAAATCTTAATCAATGCCAACCTCATAACTGTTATTTGGAAAGGGCGTGAAAAACTACATTTCATCAACCCAGTTCCGATCTACGAAGTGTATGAACGATGGGTTCGGAAATTTGAAGAGAATCGTTTAGGTTTTATGCACGATTTAAAAAAACAATTAGAAGGAGAAAATCATGGAACCACGTAACTTCGTTTATGTGACTTTTATTCTAAGCACACCAGAAAAGGTATGGAATGCCATCACCAATCCAGAGGTGACAAAAAAGTATTGGTCGGATCCACTGGCAAAAAATCCAGCACACGTCAATGTTTCAGAATGGAAGGTAGGTTCTGAATGGAAACATGTAAGAATGGACGATGCGAAAACAGTTGACCTTATGGGAAAAGTGATCGTCGTAAACCCACCTAACAAACTTGTGATCACATGGGCAAGACCGGAGGAAATCTCCGACGAATCCAAACATTCTCGTGTCACCTTCGACATTGAACCTTATGCCAATGGGCTCGTCCGTTTGGTTGTCAACCACGAAGACTTAGACCCACAGATGTACAATGGTATTTCTGCAGGATGGCCAAGTGTTCTTTCCAATCTCAAAACATATTTGGAATCGGGATTCCCACTTGCAGGTCATGTAAAAGTATCTTAATCAATTCAGAAAAAAGATCAAAGAATCAGATTCATAGCCTTATCTGCAATTGTCTATAGATGAGAGCAAAAAAGTTATGGATCTAATTTTTAGTAGCAAAGCCCTCATCCTTGGAAATCTATTTTAATGATCATTTGTATCAAATGACAATTTGATTACCGATTGTATGGAAAGAAATTTCCCATTTTCAATCTTTGAAACTTTGTTAGGTGACTTTATAGATCCATTTTTTAAACAGTCATCATGAAGCAATTTTTATACCTCATCGCTATACTGATTTTCCTATTCTCTTTAAGCAATTGCATCCAAAATATAGCCGATTGCCCAATCGATACCATGACGTTAAAAACAGAATGTGAGAGTCAAAAAAAAGAAAATCAAGAGAACCAGTCACTTTATCTTGGAATTGTTGCCATTGCCTCTAGTTCATCAGGAACCTTATCAGGCAAAGCATTAGATTTTTATCAAATTTTGGAAACCTATAGAAGGAATGGTTCTTATACGTTTTCCAATGGAACCACACGAACGTTTTTAAATGTTTCCCAATGCTCTGGATCCACATCACCACACCCAGCACTGAACCTTGCCGCACAAAAACACAATGATAATATGGTTCGGTTCAATTTCTTTTCTCATACTGGCCAAGATGGTTCCACACCAAGTAGTCGCGTGAGAGCAGAAGGTTTGAATGTCGGAGCTGGTGAAAATATTGCAGCAGGTGTAGCTTCTGCCGAAGGAACGTTTGACCAGTGGTGGAATTCCTCTGGACACCGAGAAAATATGGAAAATTGTAACTACACTCATGTAGGGATTGGTTATACGGCTCGCGAGAGTGTCAATATTAACGCGAGTTATTCGCACTACTGGACCAATGTATTTGCCACAATCCGATAGAATGAAACAGTTTGTGATGAATCATGTGTCATCCATTTTGAAACTAACGTCTTAGATTATTGACGTTAGTTTCAATTTTAGATTTTCTCTCGTCCATTACCAAGGAACTAACACGTTATCCCAAGTCGTAAAGGTACCAGTTGGTCCTTCTGGTCCAAGTTCGGCAACCCTCACCACTTCGCGTGCCCCATCTTCAAGGCTCTCAAACCCTTCGAAATTAGTCAGGGCCGATTTGGTAAAACCTGGCGATACTAAATTCACCTTGATCGATGTGTCTTTCAATTCCAACATCATGGAAAGTGTGATTCCATTCAGTGCCGTTTTTGATGCCGCATACACTGGACTATAAAAGGAACTGTAATCGGAATTAGGGTCTGCATTCAGATTGAGCGATCCTAATGTGCTTGAGACATTTACAATCCGAGCATCTTTAGATTCCCTAAGCAAAGGTAACATCGCCTGGTACACGGTAAGTACGCCAAACACATTGGTATCCCAAACAACGCGCATTTCATCAATCGATGCGATGCTTGCCCGAGTTGACGCCATGTATTCATGCATGGATAAACCCAGTTTTTGCATCCTGGTATTGGAAATACCTGCATTATTGACCAACACATCGAGTCGACCATATTCTCGTCGGATGAACTCACTCGCATCTTGAATCGACTTTCGATCCGTTACATCCAAATGGATGGCGACACATCCATTCCCAATCTCTTTTGCCGCTTTTTCCCCTCGTTTTTTATCGCGAGACCCTAAGAGCACTTTCTTTCCTTTCATTGCTAATTCTTTGGCTACCTGGAACCCTATCCCCTGGTTTGCCCCGGTAACAAGGACAATGCGCATATTCTTTGAATCCATCGTTTCACACTCCTACTCAAATCTAAACATGTTCCCGATTTCCATTTGGCCCGAGCCTACTTACGGAACCAAATAGTATCGGAACTGGTTAGTATCGTATTTGGACATTGAAAATCAAGAATTCTTTGGTCAATAAAAAAATTTGGTAAAAAGATAATTCCCTTTGATTTCAAAATCATTTTTTATGTTATAATCAGAATCGAATGGAAAAGAAAAAACGAGTCACTGTTCCGAAAAAAGCCCCACAACCACCAGTCATGGGTAGGAAACGAGACCCTTCTCTGGATGCCTTAATTTTGAATGCTACCTTAGAGATGTTAGCCGAAGAAGGCTTTGATGGAATGACGATGGATCAAATTGCGACCAAAGTGGGAACTGGAAAGGCTGCTTGTTACAGACGTTGGCCGTCCAAAGTCAAACTTGTCAAAGATGCTTTGATTTGGATGAATCGGAACCAATTAGAACTCGAAAAAATTCCCGATACAGGTTCGCTTCGCAATGATTTTTTAGCCATCCTCAAACCCCATTCGATGGAAGAGGCCAATGCAAAACTTAGAGTACTCGGAGGTCTCGGTACTTTCTGGTTAGATGAAGAAATTGAAAAAAAGGGGATTACGGAAATTTTTGGTCCCTGGACAGAAGTGAACCGAACCCTCATCCAAAGGGCCATGGAACGTGGGGAAATTTCTAAAAAGGCAAATGTCGAACTTGTTTGTAAAGTATTAAACTCCATGGCAACCTACCGAGCTCTTATCGAACGTAAACCTCCCGACAAAGCTCTGTTTATCGCACTCATTGACCAAGTGGTGATGCCTGCCTTAAAAATTCCCGGTTAAATGCATTGGGGCGCCTCGCATCGGTTAGTTGATCTTTGTCTTTTACTAACATTGACCGCGTTATCCGCTCCAATCTTTCCAATGATATTGAATTTAAAGTGGATAATAAAAATGCACCACATCTTCTGGCCGACCACCCGTTGCTTTATAAAAATCCAAAGCATAGTCGTCAGCCAAATCCGCTTGGACAAAGACCTCTTCCATCCCTTTCTCTTTGCAATAGGAATTGATCGATGCAATGAGAGATTTACCAATCCCCTTTCTTTGCAAATGCGATTGTACTGCTAAATCATAAATGTAAACGAGTGGCCTTTCTGAATAGTATTGTCGTAATAAATAGGCGGTGAGTCCAGCTACAACCTTGCCTTCCAAAACTGAAACAAAGACAAAAAAATCATCACGTTCCAAAAGGGTTTGTAAGTAATTTGATTTTGGCATTTGAAACTCTTTCATCTCAAACACATCTTCGAATACCCGAATGAGTTCGAGGAATTGTTCCAAATCAGAGGAAGTTAGTTTTTTGATTTCTACGTTTTCCATGTTTCCTTTCGATCGAATTCTTAACTCTCTTGGTACATTCCTTTCCGATTAAATTGGATTACGAGTTCCTATTAAAATTATTTTAATCGTTCCAATACTCCCTTTCGTTTGACGATGTTTTTATAATCCCATTGGATCTTTTTGGCTTTTGATAACCAAAGTTTCAGATCTTTTTTTTTGATTTGTTTCACATCTGTATAACGAACATCGGCCGCTTTGAAACTTCCTTCTGGAGTGAGACCTTCGACCCCAAAACTTTGCCCACTCCAAAAAAGGAGGCGAACACCGGACTTTAATTTACTATACCCAACAATTGGATTTCCATCCAAAAACCAAACAGGATGGGCATGCCAAATTTTGCGTTCTGATTTCGGAAGGTTTGCGCAAATCACTTCATACAAGAGATTACAAATTTCCAAATCTTCTGGTGATTGTGAATTGTGATTGGCTTTGATATCTTGTTCCATCGACTTTCCTTCCTACTGAAAGAACTACTCTTTGTTAATCATCGTTATGCGAATCGTCGGCCAACAATTCATTTTATTTACATGTTTTTTTCAAAGTAGACACGACTTTTACATCAACTGTGGGCCAAAGTTTACTCACGCCATCTGCACCTTTATGCAAATCGTTACACTCTGCATTCAATTTTCCCAAACCTTGTGCCAAACCAAGAGAGGCCACGTCCACAGTACCTGTGACTTCCACTGTATTTTCTTTCCAAACAAAATTGACTGGAACAGATGTTTTGGATTTTCCAAATTGTAGGTTGAGTTTTGCCGTACCTGTTTCTCCAACTGTCATTTCAGAAAAGTTTCCCATTAACTTTTGGTTTCCTTTCACAGATCCAAAGAAAAACTTTTTAATTTTGGCATCTCGATCGGGATTTGCAGAATTGACGGACGAACTGTCTATTTGGAATCGGATTTTCTCAGCGACACCAAACTTTGATTTGTCTTTTGTTTTTCCTACCACTCGAATGGAATCAAACTTACCTTTAACACCTGTTTTTTCTGTAAATTTGAACGCCGTCCATTCTAAACTCGTTTGGGAAGGATCATACTCAAAAACACAATTTTCTTGTGCATCAATTGACCCGAAACTACCGACCATCAATAGTGCTAAAAAAGAATAAAAAATTTTCATAGAAACCTCTGCTGAATGATGGAAAATCAAAAACAAAGTTTTGTCAAGAGGAGTCTAAAGCACGAAATAAAATTCACATGTTAAAATTATTACAATCGTTGGTGCGACATTTCCGAAACCAACTCTTCAAAGCAAAGGAGACAGAACTCCCCATACGACTTTCCAGGGGAGAATCCCTCGCACAGTCCATTTTAGACTTTTTAGCAGAATCATTGAGCATCCAATCTGTTCCAAGTCAGATCATGGAAGGGTTTCGTTCCCTTCGGAGCAAATTCCCGCATGAAGCAAAATTGGAATTTCTCGATTATTTGATCGCCGCTTCCCACCAATACCAAATCAAACTCAACTTTGTCCAAAAATCCATTTTGGATATCAGAACTTATATCACAAAGGATGCTCCCTTTTTATTCCAAATCAAAAGTAAAGATCTTGGGCTTCCTGAAATTTATGCAATCATCGGTTATCACGCATCATCATACCTCATCCGACCACTGCACAATTACGTCGGAGAAGAGGAATGGGTTTCCGAAAAAGACTTTCTCAAATTATTTGGAATCAAAACAACAAAAGATGAAGTGGATTGGATTGTTGCAGAACCAACATTTCCTTTTTCATCTCAAAAGGAAATTCACTCTACTTCTTCCGCATTAAAGAATGCCATCAAACAAATTTACCATTTGATTCGGATTGAATCAAAAGATGTTTGGATTGTTTTTATTTATGGGATAGGAATTGGAATCCTTTCCCTTGTTGTTCCCGTTGCAACCTCTTCACTTGTTAACATAGTAGCTTTTGGAGTTTTATTACAACCAGTTATCATCTTAACTTTGTTAGTTGTATTTTTTCTAGGATTTGCAGGTGCTATGCAAACCATTCAGATTTATGTAGTGGAAATTTTACAACGCCGTGTTTTGTTCGGATCGCAACGGAATTTGCCGTTCGGTTTCCAAGGATCCGCCAAGATGCCTTAGACAAACACCACAACCCAGAACTTGTGAATCGGTTTTTTGATACCATGACCATCCAAAAGTCCATACACTCCTTGTTAGTTGATGGGCTAGCCGTAATTTTGACCACTGTGATCGGATTTGTGCTCATTTCCTTTTATCACCCCATTTTCATTGTTTTCTCTCTCTTCATCTTGTTTGTAGGAGGGTATCTGGTGATCTACCAATTGGGTAGACCAGCTTCAGAAAATTATATTAAAATATCCAAAGAAAAATACAAAGTAGCAGCATGGCTCGAAGAAATTTCTCGCCATTCAGCCTTATTCCACTCAACGTTTGGTTCTCATTTTGCCATCGAAAAAGCGGATTCCCTTATCCGTGATTACTTATTTGCTCGTAAAAAATACTTTTCCGTTTATATCAAACAAATCATTGGACTTGTCGGCATACAAGCGTTAGCCAGTGCGATTGTTCTTGGTATTGGTGGGTATCTTGTCATCCATAGACAATTGACCATCGGACAGTTGGTGGCCGCAGAACTTGTCATCGCAAAGGTGCTTAGCGATATATCCAAGTTCGGAAAACAACTCGATAGTTTTTATAGTTTGATTGCGGCTGTGGATAAAATCAATTCTGTCTTCCATTTGCCTACACTAAAGGCAAAAACAGTTCCTTTCGAAATTCCGAAAGGTCCTATCCAAGTCCAACTTTCGGGAATCGATTATTCCCTTGCCAATGGACATAAAATTTTCACTCAGTTCAATTTAAAAGTGCAAGCAGGAAAAGCCATCGGTGTCTCGTCTAACACACCTTATGATGCCCATATCTTACTTGATTTGCTGAGTGGCCTTAGGGAACCAAATTCTGGAATTGTGGAATACAATCACCAAAACATCCACGAAGTGTCCAAGGAACAAATCCAAACCTACACTGTTCTTGTCAGAGGGAATGAAATTTTTGAAGGCACTATATTGGAAAACATCCGAGTTGGAAGAGAAGAAATTTCTCTCATCACAATCCGTGATCTTTTAGACAATCTTGGACTTTGGAAAACCATCCAATCCTTACCTCATGGTATTCACACACAGCTGTTAACGTTTGGCCATCCTTTTGATAATGTACAATCTGCAGTTCTTACCTTAACCCGGGCTCTTATCGGAAATCCAAAACTGATTCTCATTGATGGAATCCTTGACCAATTGCCACCACCCTTGTTAAATTCTTGTTTGAAACATTTACTCCAAAAAAATCGAGAATCAACAGTTTTCATTGTGTCCAAGTCACCAACCATCCTTGGGCAAATGGACCAAATCTTAAAGTTGGAAGATGATTCTCATTCATTAAAGGTGAATCCATAAACAACTATGAACACTAATATGTCACCAAAATGGAAACTTCGTAAAAACCTACCTTCTTACCGGTTGGTGCAAACAGCACTTCCTGCACAAAGTTTAGCCTACATCCTCACCATAATATTTTTCTTAAGTGTTCTCATTTTACTCTATGTGCCTTGGCAACAAACTACGATGGGTTTTGGACGAGTGGTTGCTTATGCACCACTTGACCGCCAACAAGTGATTGAGTCTCCTATCAGTGGACGTGTTGTCAAATGGCATGTCCACGAAGGGACACGTGTTAAAAAGGGAGATCCGATCATTGATATCTCAGACAATGATCCTAATTTTATCAACCGGATTCGTGAAGAAAAAAATGCCCTCTTACAACGATTAGAGGCTGCTAGGTCTAGAGAAGACAACATTCGTTCTAGGATATTAAGTTTACGTTCTTCCATGGGAAGTGCGGTGAATGCTGCTGACTCTCGCAGGATGATGGCAAAAGATCGAGTGCGAGCCAGCGAACAGGCAGTAGATGCTGCAAAAGCTGCCCTCAAAACTGCCAATTTGAATTTAGACCGTCAAAAACAATTATGGGAAAAAGGACTCACTTCCAAACGAACTTTGGAACTAGCGGAACTGGACCATACCAATGCTGAGACAGGCCTTGACCGAGCCAAAGCAGCCTACGATGCGGCCGTGAAAGAAGAACGTGCGTTGAATAGTGATACGGGAAAGGTGCAACAAGATGCGGAAGCATCCATCAATGATGCCAAGGCTTCCCTTGCTTCCGCTCAATCCGAAGTGGCAAGGGTCTTAGAAGACCTACCCAAATTAGAAGCGCGACTTTCGAGACAAGAAAACCAAGAAATCTTTGCGCCAAGAGATGGGATCATCATGCGAATCCTCGTGAACCCAGATACCCAACAAGTAAAGGAAGGGGATGGAGTTGCCATCTTAGTACCGGATGCTGAAGACAAAGCAGTGGAACTTTTTATCTCAGGCAATGACATACCACTCGTTGGCGAAGGACGAAAGGTTCGTTTACAATTCCAAGGTTACCCTGTTTTACAAATCAGTGGTTGGCCAGAAACTGCTGTAGGAACCTTCGGTGGGGTAGTGAAACTGGTTGACATCACAGACAATGGATCTGGAAATTTCCGTGTTCTCGTTGTCCCTGACCGAGATGACCGCCAATGGCCTTCTAGCCGTTACTTGAGACAAGGGGTTCGTGCCAAAGGTTGGATCTTTCTCAATCGTGTGAGTGTTGGTTATGAATTATGGAGAAGGTTCAATGACTTCCCACCAAATTTGCCAATGGATGATCCTGAAATGAAATCGTTGTTAGATGAGAATGGTGGAGGAGACAAAGGAAAATGAAATCGCATCTAAATTCTTTTTTATTTGCGCTTTTATGCCCATTCGGAATGTTCTTTTCATTTTTATTGGAAGCGGATCCAACAAAAGACCCTTTCGAATCCTTACATGGGCCAAACATCTATTCGCAAGATTATATCAACCAACAACCTGGAGTTCTCACTCTTTCTGAACTTTTAAAGTCAGTAGAAAAATCCTATCCCCTTGTTCTTGCAGCAGAGAAACTATTAACTGAAACTGAATACAATTATTTGGCCGCCGAAGGTGCGTTTGATTTACAATTCAAATCCATGGGAACAACAAAACCCATAGGTTACTATACAAACAATGCTGCAGATACAGTGTTTGAAAAACCAACTCCACTCGGAGGAACTTCCTTCTTTGCAGGATATCGCATAGGACGTGGGAAATTTCCAGTGTATGATGGCAAACGCGAAACCAATGATTATGGGGAGGTGAGAGCTGGTGCGATTGTTCCCCTGATGCGTAACCGTGAGATTGATAAAAACAGAGCCGACCTTCGGAAGGCAGACATTGATCGTAAACTTGCCGAGTTATCCATCCAAAAACTAAAAATTGAAGTCATCAAAGAAGCCACCAAACGGTATTGGAAATGGGTCGCGAGTGGACAGGAGTTTCTCGTCAACAAAGACCTGTTAGAGATAGCAAAAAGTAGACAACAACAAATTACCCAACGAATCAAGTTAGGTGACATTCCTAAAATGGAAGGCACAGAAAATGACCGTGCGATTTTACAAAGGGAATCCCAATTTGTTTCTGCAGAACGTGAGATGCAAAAAGCCGCAATTGATTTGTCCTTATTCCTTCGGGCGGCTGATGGGAATTTGATCCTTCCCTCTACCGATCGGTTGCCCATCGGATTTCCAAAACCCATCGACTATAAAGGTTTGGAACTCGACAAAAGCATTAAAATTGCATGGAAGTTTCGTCCCGAAATCCAAGACTACGAATTCAAACGGGAAAAGGCACGCGTAGACCAAGACATGGGATACAATTCACTCAAACCCCAAGTGGATCTCGTGGTGGCAGGATCACAAGACTTTGGACCAGGTTCTGTCACGAGGGCCAAACCAGAACTGGAAGCATCCCTTGTTCTCAATGTACCCATCCAAACGAGGCGGCCTCGTGGGATGATTGGAGCGGCAGAAGCAAGAATCGCACAACTTGACCAAGAACTCCAATTCTCAAAAGATAAAATCAAAACAGAAGTACAGGATGCCATCTCAGAAGTGATTGCTTCGGCAAAACGTGTGACTGTCACTCAAAGTGAAGTGGAACTAGCCCGTAAATTGGAGGAGATGGAACGAGAACGTTTTTCCTTAGGGGATTCGACTCTCTTATTTGTGAATATTCGGGAACAAACAAGTGCCGAAGCGGCGGTGCGTGAAATTAAGGCATTGTACGATCATCACGTAGCTGTTGCCAACTTCCAAGCATCCACTGCTACATTCTTACAAAATTCTCCCACTCCATAGTCGTAAATCTTCTGTAGAAAAAAAAACGACTTTCACATCTCAAGGAATTCCTAAACTTTTCCCTAAAGAAGGTATCTATGCACGGGGAAGAGTCACTTTTACAAGACATTGGTCTGAGTATCATTTTCGCAACAGTATTGAGTCATATTGCAAGGGTTCTCAAACAGCCGTTAATCTTAGGTTATATTATCGGTGGGGCAATGCTTGGAAAAGAAATGGGATTCGAACTTGTGACAAACGAAGCGAGTATCGAACTCATATCCGAAATTGGACTCATCCTCTTACTCTTCATCATCGGTCTTGAAATCAATCTCGCCGAACTCGCCAAGATGGGAAAGGCGATGTTCACTCTCGGTATCTTACAATTCACACTTTCTGTTGCCTTTGTTTATTCCGTGTTTCCATTTTTTGGCCTTTCGATTGGTTCGGAAAAATTTGATCTTCTTTATATCGCCGTCGCACTCTCTTTGAGTTCTACACTCATTGTTGTGAAACTCTTACAGGACAAAGTAGAGATCAACACTCTCTCAGGAAAATTGACCGTGGGAGTATTAGTATTCCAAGACATTTGGGCCATTTTGTTTATGGGGGTCCAACCAAACCTAAACAACCCTGAAATCTTAAAAATCCTCACTTCTGTTGGGATCATTGTATTACTCATCGCCTTTAGTTTCAGTGTCAGTCGTTACGTACTCGCCAAATTATACAAAGCCTGTGCGAGTAGCCCTGAGTTAATCCTTCTTACTTCGATTATGTGGTGTTTTTTGGTTTGTGGAATCGCAGGAGAAGCTGGTCTTTCCAAAGAAATGGGTGCTCTCGTTGCGGGTATGAGCATTGCGGCATTTCCTTATGGTGCGGATGTGATTTCCAAACTCATCGGAATCCGAGACTTCTTTGTCACCCTCTTCTTTGTGGCACTTGGTCTTAAAGTCCCCCTCCCAAGTTTAGAAGTCATTGGGCTTTCTGCAGCGATCATTGCACTTATGTTATTTGTTCGGATGATTACCATTGCCCCTGTCATCATCAAACTCAATAAGGGAGTTCGTAATGGATTCCTTACAGCTCTGAACCTTGCGCAAATTTCTGAATTTTCTCTTGTGATCCTTGCATTAGGTGCTGGTTTTGAACACATCACTCCTAAACTACAAGCAGTCATCTTAACTTCCACGATCATTGCTTCTGTGTTATCAACTTACATCATCATGTTCAACCATAACATTGCCGCTACCTTAGAACGTTTGTTAGCAAGAGTAGGAATCACTGACCAAACAGAGGAATCAGGATCGGCCGATCCATCTGGGCAAAGTGGTCATGGAGGGCATGGTGGAGATGGGATGGTGCGAGACATCATTGTTCTCGGTTATTTCCGAATCGCTCGTGCCTTTGTGGAATACTTGGAGGACTTATCACCATCTCTTATCAAACGGATCATCATCGCTGACTACAATCCTGCCTTTAAAGAGGAACTCACAAACAAAGGATTCCAGTGGGCCTATGCGGACTTGGCACATCCTGATTCCCTATCCCACATTGGATTACATGACGCATCCATGGTGATTTGTACCATCTCTGATTCTTTTCTCAAAGGAACAAATAACAATCGTTTGCTGTCTACTCTTAGTAAACTCGCACCCAATGCCAAAATCATTTTGACGAGCGATGAACCTGGAGAAGCAAAAAAATTAGTAGCGGATGGAGCTCAAAAAGTGATCATTCCTGGTGTGATTACAGGTGAATTTTTATACGACTACATTTCTCGAGGGATGAGAAATAATGAAAGAGAAGTGTAATCATTACAAATTAATTCAGACGAAACTAAGACAGAATCAAACTATCTGAAACAAAGTTGAAATAAAAATACAAAACATTTTAGAACCTTAATTCTAACAAGCCGGTAACAGATTACCGGCTTGTCTCTTTTGATAAAAATGGACCCGATCACTGATCCAGCAAAGAACCAAACACAACAATTGTTAGCCGTGGAAAAGTAAAGGAAAAGGGAAACGATTGAGATAGAAATCAAAGCTTAATTTTTTTGCTACTTATTTCCGATCCAATGATCGAATGGAATTTGCTATCTAAAGTAAACCTTTCTTTTTAAATTCTGTAATCACCACTTCTAAGTCAGCCGGCGAATCCACACCAAGATTGGCTTTGTCAGAAAGATACACCCCAATGGTTGATCCATTTTGTAAGGCACGCAGTTGTTCCAGAGACTCTACCGTTTCCCAATCGGATGGAGGGAGTTGGTTATAATTCATTAAGAAGTCACGTTCGTAAGCATAAATGCCTAAATGACGATGGTACTTCGCTTCTCCCTTAAAGGAGGCCGGGATCGGTGAACGAGAAAAATAATTGGCTCGTCCTTTATTGTCAAAAACCACCTTAACTTTGTTAGGGTCTTTTGGATCTTCTGCACTTGTAAATGGCACGGCGGCAGTTGTCATTTCCCAATTTCGGTGTTTGGTTTTTAAACCCACCACTCCATCAATTAAGGAAGCTTCCATTCCGGGTTCATCCCCTTGGATATTCACGATGATTCCGTAATTGGGATAGGTTTCTGCTACTTCAATGATTCTGTCGGTACCAGTGGGATGATCGGGGCTTGTGAGAACAGACTCACCCCCAAAACCCAATACCACATCATGGATTCGTTTGTCATCGGTGGCGACCACCAAACGGTGGAAAGACTTTGAAAGGGATGCGTGGTGGTAGGTCCACTGGATCATTGGTTTGGTTCCAATGAGGGCCAGTGGTTTTCCAGGAAATCGTGTGCTCGCAAAGCGTGCAGGGATCACACCGAGAATTTGGTCGGACATAGGTCCTAGTTTACTAAGAACTCGGTAAAGTAAACCTCTTTGATTTTTCCATTCGTCAAAATGTGATTTAAGTGGGCTTTGATTTCCTCACGTAAATCCAATTGGTTGGTGATGGATTTTAAATCATCTTTTGTTTTTCGAGCTATCACTAAGTTAATGATGTTTTGCATTTGAGCCACACGTGCCGCAAGTTCTGCAGATAGTGCAGGTTGGCCCGATTCAAATCCAAGAGACATCTTTAACTTCACAAAATGTGACTCACCTACATCAGAAGTATTCACTCGAAACTCTTCCTGGAATGTGTAAACTTCCAAAGGAGGGGGAGCTTTCACAAGAGAGATATTCTTTTGTTGTTTGAATACACTTGTTGCCGTCTTTTGAGCAACAAACATCGATATAACGGTTACAATGATAATCCCAAAAATGGCAGCAGCGATGTACAATAACCATTTTACAATGGGGGACATCCCGGCAGAGGCGGAACTACCTTCGGCTAACCCACCTTCTTCTTCATCTACTTCACGGTCACCCATGTTAAAATTCTCCTTCTACATTTGTTTCTGTGTTCGGCAAACGAGTGTCAGGGAGACCGTATTTACTTTCTCCTGGTCCTCGTTTGGTAGACTTCTCTGTTAAAATGATGATATCCACTCTTCTGTTAAAAGCCTTTGCTTCTGGTGTACCTTCATTTTCTAATACGAGAGGTCTATAGGATCCAAAACTAACCGCTTGGAACCAACTTGGTTCAATTTCTTCTGCATTGATCATAAATACAGTGGCATTCACGGCCCTAGCACCCGCCAAATCCCAGTTATTGATATATTCCCTTTCTTCACGACCTGGACGACTCACTGGATTCACGGCATCATCATCACTATGCCCTTCCACACGAACAAATCGTTCGAGTCCTTTGATAAGTCCTGCTGCTTTTCGTAAAGTTTCTCGGATCGCAGGCGTTAGGATAGCGGAACCTGGATAAAAATAATCAGCACCAACAAGAGAGATCACAAGCCCTCTTTCGTTTTCCGAGATGCGCACCTTACCTGCTTCCACTTCCGGTTTAAAAACTTCTTGTGCATCCTTTTTGGATTTGGAAAGGTTTCGTCCTACCACTTGTGATGGTAAAGATTCGATTTGCATTCCCATCTCTTCCAATGATCCTTTGGAAAGAGTTTGCCCACCTGTAAAAAATCCAGTGGTCGATTTAAATGCCGAGAGGATGATTTGCATCTCCTTTGCATCTGTTTTCCCTGTAGTATACAAAAGAATGAAGAAACAAAGGAGAAGTGTCACCATGTCCCCGTAAGTTGCCATGAACTCGGGAACTTTTTGGATACACTCAGGACATTTTTCTTTTTTAGACGCCATGACTAATGTTTAATCTCCGTCGTCTTTGAGTGCAGTTCGTTCTGCAGGAGTTAAGAAACTCGCCAACTTCTCTTTCACAATCCGAGGGTTGTCCCCTGATTGGATGGATAACGTTCCTTCTACCATGACTTGTTTGATCACAAGTTCATCTTCTGATCTGCGTGTCAGTTTTCTTACAACGGGAGCTGCAAATAAGTTCTGAGCGAGGGATCCGTACAATGTGGTAATGAGGGCCGTCGCCATACCTTGTCCAATCGCACTTGCATCCCCACCACCTAAGTTCTTTAACATCCCCACAAGACCCACAAGGGTCCCAAGCATCCCGAACCCTGGCGCAAAACCAGCGTAAGCATCCCACCAACCACGACCATAAGCATGCCGGGCTGCCGTGTTTCCAATTTCGGTTTCCATAATGTTACGAACCAGTTCAGGGTCTGTTCCATCCACAACGAGTTGGATTCCCTTCTTTAAAAATTCTTCTGGAAGTTCATTGATATCATCTTCTAAGGCAAGTAAACCTTCACGACGCGCCTTTTCAGAGAAACTCACAAGTGTCGTAATGAGTCCTGGTAAATCTGAGGGAGGGTTTTGGAAGGCTTTTTTGGTGACAGCTCCCACACCGATGGTCGATGTCCATGGGAATGAAATGATGGTCGCCGCTGCGGCACCACCAAATGTAATCATGACTGAGGGAATGTCAATTAAGTCGGTAAGGGAAAGACCCCCCGAGACAACCCCAAGTAACATCAAGGCCAAACCTAAGGCCAAACCAATGACTGTAGCTATATCCATTTTTTACGTTTCCTCGGTCTTCTCTTTGACTTGGGGGAGATTGTGGATCCTAGTTTGGTAGGACACCACCTTTTCCACAACTTCCGCCACGGACTCTAGTACAATGAATTTCTTTTCATTCACAAGAGTGATGATCGTATCTGGATTTGCTTCAATGGTCTCAATTAAATCTGCATTGAGAACAAATTCCGCACCTTTGAGTCGATGTAAAATGACCAAGAGATCCCCCTTCAGAGATTTCTATTTATGTCTATCGACTACCTTTCGAATTTCGCTTACGAATTTTTCTTCCGTGAATCGATTGATGGAATTTTGGAAATCCCAACGTTTGAATTGGGTTTTTTCGGCACGTTTGATGGCCTCATTTAAGGATTTAACTGTCTGTTCTTGGAAAAACACACCAGTTTTCCCCTCTTTGACCGATTCCAAGGCCCCACCTTTCCCATAGGCAATGACGGGTGTGGCATAGGCCTGCGATTCCACGGGGGTGATCCCGAAGTCTTCCATCCCCGGAAAGATGAAACCACGAGCCTTTTTGTAGAGTTCGATCACTTCTGGGCGTGGTAGACCTTTTTTCCATAGGATGTTTTTTGGGAGATTTTTCACTAGTTTTCCTTCTTCTTGGCCACCACCCACAAGAATGAGTGGTTTTCCATTTTCCCGAAACGCTTCAATCGCAAGGTCAATTTTTTTATAAGGAGCAAAGGCAGAGACCATGAGATAATAATCATCTTTGGAATTGTCATGCACACGAAAGTCTTGTGGCAAACAAGGTGGGTAAATGATCTTATAATCGCGACGGTAGTATTTTTGAATCCTTCGTCCCACAAAATGCGAGTTACATGTAAAAAAATCAACACGATTGGCAGATGCTGCATCCCAAGTTCGGAGATAATTAGCAATGGATTGTAAAAGAAAAAATTTAAACCCTTTCCTTGCTGGAAAATAATCATAATACATATCCCAAACATAACGCATTGGGCTATGTACATAACTCAAATGAAACGTGTCCGGGTGTGGGATCACCCCTTTGGCAACACAGTGAGAAGAACTGATCACCACATCGTATCCTTTTAAATCAAGTGATTCGATGGCTGTGGGAAATAACGGCAGATAATACCGATAGTATTTTTTTTTGAATGGGAGGTTGTTAGTAAACGCGGTTGTGATCTTTCGATCTTCTATCCGTGCGTTGAGTTTTCCTTTTTGATAAAACAAACTAAACAAATCAGCTTCAGGATAGGCCTTTAACATACTATCAAGAACAACTTCTCCACCGCGCATACCCGTAAGCCAATCATGTATAATAGCAACTTTCATTAATCCTGTGGTCCTATCCTTCTTCCTGTAATTGGCGTTGTACGGCCGTAATATGATGCTGTAATTAAAAATGGAATTGGCATGGTGTTCTCTAAATTTCTAGAACTTTCCATATACCTTCTTCCTTCTTTTCCGATGGTTTCCGCGTCTTTGATCGTCGCAAGAAGTTCATCATACATTTCAGTACTTCCAATGATTTTTGGAATCGTACCTTCTGTTTGATTTAATTTATCGGTGATGGAGCGAAAATCCAATGTGATTTGTCTGAGGTCCGATCTGTTTTCTTCCATTGTAGCTGACGTTGCCTTGAAAAAATCATCAAAATACCTTGCTGAAGGTAAGTAATCAGGAGATTTTTCTCCTTCTCGGAAGGTTGGTTTGAAAAAGGGGCGTTTCCCGTCTGAACTTCCTGGGTTGATATTGATGATCCGTCCTGAAAACAAGGTAATGGTTTGAAAATCAACTTCATAATTGTCCCAAAGAGTTAAAGGATCTTCTAACGCAATATGAAGTTCAATCGCATGATCCATGTTATGGTCAAGAAATCGACGATCGGGAACATCGATAAGAGGTCTGGAATCAATATGAGCCACATACCCCTTTGGGATTCCAAGGATTCGCACTTCTGTCCCTTCTTTGATCCCATCTATGCGAGAATAAAATAAAGAGAGTCTGTATGGATATTTTTTGGTAGGTCTGTCTGGTTGGATGACAGTTGTGAAAAATGCAAAAACCAAAATAGAAAAAAAAATGATACCTGTGATGGTTTCGTTGTTTATTTTTTTTGATTTCACGGGGGACTCAAAGTAATTTCCTTCAAAAGAAAGAGTTGGCAAGCAGATTTTACATGAGTGAATGGGATGAGATGAAAGCAGTCACCATTCTCAAATACGATGAATCCGAACCACAATTGGAACTCCGTGAAAAAGAAATTCCAACCCCGAAAGAGAACGAAGTAAGGATCAAAATCCACCTTTCGCCCATCAATCCATCTGACCTAATGTTCATTCGTGGATTGTACGGATTCAAAAAAAAGGCACCTGTTTCTGCAGGATTTGAAGCGAGTGGGATCGTGGATGCAGTCGGATCAGGAATCAAAACACTCAAAGTGGGAATGTCTGTCTCTTGTGTTGCCCCACAAAATGATGGGTCTTGGGCCGAATATATGATCACAACAGAAGACAACTGTTTGCCGTTAGTGGATGGTGTCACACTGGACGAAGGATCTAGTTTTTTTGTAAACCCAATGACCGCCTGGGCGATGGTCTCTCGTTGCCAAAAAGAAGGACATGGAGCCATGATCCAAACTGCCGCCGCAAGTGCCCTTGGCAAAATGGTGGTTCGCCTCTGCAAAGAAAAAGGAATCCCTCTAATCAATGTTGTGCGAAAAAAAGAACAAGAGGATAACCTTTTGGCCATTGGAGCAGAAAATATTCTCAACTCCTCTTCTCCCAACTACCAAAAAGATTTATATAAAATTTCTAAAAAGCTAAATGCAACTTATGCAATCGATGCAGTGGCCGGAGAAACAGCACAATCCCTTGTGGAATGTATGCCTTATGGATCAAAAATTGTTTGTTACGGTGCGTTGTCAGAAAAACCATTTGCGGTCAATGCTGGAATCATGTTGTTTCAGAACAAAAAGATCGAAGGTTTTTGGTTATCCTCTTGGATCTATGAAATAGGATTGGAAGAGTTTCAAAAACAAGCAAAAGAAGCACAGACGTATTTAAAAACAGTTTTCCAAACCAAAATCAACAAACGATTTAAGTTTGAAGATTTTAAAGAAGGATTAGAATTTTATAAACAACACATGACAGAAGGGAAGGTAGTCTTTGGTCCGTAAAAGTTTCCAATTCCTTTGGATCACGGCTTTTGTATCGTTTACAATTTCACATTGTATCAGCGATACCAAAAAAAATTTAGATAGTTTAAAGGCGTGTAAGTTTGATTTGGTGGATGTTCGAGTCGAACTGAAACCAAATCCTAGTTTTCCTTTGATTCCCTTATTAGATTTATACCCACAAATTTCGGTGATCAATCCCAATCCAACGAAGGTGAGCATTTACGAATTTGATTTGGACATCGAACTTGTGACCAAAAATGGGAAAGAATACATTGGAAAACTCCAAAACCAGAGCCCTGTTGAAGTGGAACCGAATTCGGAAACGTTGGTTGTTCTCAAACTTGTCCCGGAACAAAAAGGATCTATCCTTCCCAAACTTTTGAGTTTAGCCAATCATCTTGCAGAAGCCGCCAAAAAAGGGGAATCAGCAGAGTTTGAAATTTATGGAACTGTCCAAGTGGATAGCGTTTTTGGGAAATTACCTCTTCCTGTACGAGAAGTTTCTCGCATCAAACTGAAAAAATGAATTCAAATTCCTTGCCTCGTTTCCTGCTAATGTTTGTTTGTTGTATGCAATTCCATTGTATCCAAAATCGAGATGATTTGTTTTATTCTGCCACCGAAGGAAATCAAAAAATTTTTGAAAATTATGCTCTCAAAAACTCTGCCTGTGGAGCCAATAAATTACCTGGTTCCCTTGCTTTAGGTAGGGTCAAAATTGACGATGCCAAACTTTGTTTTCGGGCAATTGAACTCACCAGTTGCCCAAGTTGGAATACCGAGGGATTTACGCCTGATCCATGTAAGGTGATTGGAACAAGCTTCCGATAATTATGTTACGTTATTTATTTGATTTATCCACAGCAGAGATTTTTCTTTTTGTTGCACTGGGACTTGCTGGAGTATTTTTAATTTTATTTGGAAAGTTACGTAAAAAAGAATCAACTTCCAATCCAAAATCCAAACCAGGACCCTCATCCGACGATCCCAATCGAACTGCTGATGGAAAATCCAAAAAAGATTCCAAAGGATCAAAAGATAACAACCTAAAGGTGATGGAAATTTTTGACTATAATGGTACAAAAATCCTCCACCAAGACGGAGCTTATACAGTCAATGACCAAGGAGTTGTCACCAATTATATGAATTGGAATTTGCTCCCCACCAAATACCAAAAAATGGTGAAAGAGCTTGATAATCGTTCGTTAGGTGAAAAAGGAGAGGATTATTTTTTAGAAATGATCAATGGTTTTTATTATGTATCTCTGCCGGGTGGAAAAAAAAAGAGATATGATTCGATCCAAAGTATCCCAGCAGACATACGCAAACGATTGGGCGTTTAAAAAGTCATTTAAGCAGATAGGACTTCCACTTTCTTTTTGTTTTTTGCCTCAGCTCTGTTTTTTGAAGCTTCCATCTTCTCTTGTTTTTTTGTTAGGTCACGACTCATCCCTTCATCCAACACTTTTTTAGGAGGTTTTTTTAAATCCCAAACAATCCCAAACCAACTGAGTACTTTCAGGATGTAATAGGTCACATCAATCTCATACCAATAAAAACCTTGGTTCACCGACGAACAATAGTAATGGTGGTTGTTATGCCATCCTTCACCCATCGTGAGTAAGGCAAGCCAAACATTGTTTTTACTTGTATCTCTCGATTCATAACGAACCGAACCATACACATGAGAAAGTGAATTGATGGTCCATGTAGCGTGGCCTAAAATGAATGTCGAAACCGCATAGCCATACACAAGCCAACCCCATCCACCAACAACATACAAGAGGATCGCGTACGTTAACGGTGGGATCCAATGGTTACGATCAAGCCATCTGAGTTCGGGGAATTTGTAAAAGTCAGGGATGAGCTTTGCTTCGTAGTCGTTGTAATCATCTCTTAAAAACCAAAACATATGGGAATACCAAAAACCTTTTCTGCTCGGAGAATGGATGTCCTTTTCGGTATCCGAGTATTTGTGATGGTTCCTATGGTGTGCCGCCCACCACAGGGCACCTTTTTGCATGGACATTGCTCCAATCCAGGCCAAAACAAATTGAAAGACCCGAGATGTTTTGAAAGAGGCATGGGAAAAATAACGGTGGTAAGCACCAGTAATCCCGAACATACGAAGGAAATAAGAACCGACAGCAACCCAAACCAAATTCCAGGAAAACGGGACGGTAAATACCAATAAGACAGTCGCTTGGACGAGGAAAAATAAAACTAGAAAAAGAAAAGGTGCCTGTTCTTTGACAACAGGTTCCACCGAAGAAGATGCAGAATTCATTCAATAACCTATACTCATTGGAGTCTTCCGAGCTCGATTGGTTGCAAAAAAATTCATTCTACTTGATTCCCGATTTGCCTCTCCTACCCTGTCCATAAACCCATGTCATCGAAAATCGTTGTCCAAAAATACGGTGGAACCTCAGTTGGTGACACCACTAAAATTAAAAACGTGGCCAAACGCATCAAACGTTACCACGACGAAGGCCAAAAGGTTGCCGTTGTTGTTTCTGCAATGGGACATACTACTGACGAACTCGTAGACCTTGCTGACCAAATCTCAAAAAATCCTCCGAAACGTGAAATGGATATGTTACTCTCTACGGGAGAACAAGTTTCGATCGCATTACTTGCCATCGCTCTCAATGAGTTAGGAGTCCCAGCCCAATCCTTTACTGGATCCCAATTAAAAATCTTAACCGATGGCAACTTTTCCAATGGAAAAATTGAAATGATCGACCGTTCTAGGATCGACGAAGCGTTTAACAAGGGAAAGGTGGTAATCGTTGCAGGATTTCAAGGAATCGACAAAGACGAAAATATTGTCACCTTAGGACGGGGGGGAAGTGATACTTCGGCTGTAGCACTCGCAGCGGCTCTCGGTGCTGACGAATGTGAAATTTATACCGATGTGGATGGCGTGTATACAGCAGACCCAAGAAAAATCCCAACGGCAAAAATGCACAAACAAATCACTTACGAAGAGATGTTAGAACTCGCAAGCCTTGGAGCTGGAGTCCTTCATTCACGTAGTGTTGAATTAGGAATGAATTACAACGTGGTAATCCACGTACGATCTAGTTTCCATGACAAACCGGGAACATTAGTAATGAGTGAGGATAAAATTATGGAAAAAATGAAAGTGAGCGGAGTGACAGCGAAAGGGGACCAAGCGCGTGTTACCATTGCAGATGTAAAAGACAAACCAGGGATCGCAGCCGACCTTTTCACCCAATTATCCAACAAGGATGTCATCGTTGATGTCATAGTCCAATCCTCACCAAGAGATGGAATCAATACCATTTCCTTTACCATCGCAAAAAAAGATATCACGGCCGCAAAACCAATCATAGAAGCTTATGCGAAAGAACACGGCAACGGCAAAGCAGAAATCGACGAAAACATTTCGATTGTTTCGGCTGTGGGTGTTGGAATGAAATCACATGTTGGGGTTGCCGCAAAGATGTTCCAATCTTTAGCAGAAAAAAATATCAACATTGAAATGATTTCGACTTCTGAGATCAAAATTTCTTGTGTCATCAAACAAAACCAAGCGGAAGACGCAGTAAAAGCTTTACACACTACCTTTATCGGGTAGATTTATGACCGTATGCAAAAGAGACCTCGATTCCAACGTTATTTCGTTTTCATTTTTGCTGCGGTTGTTAGCGTTTCCCTCACCGTCCCTACAAATCCACTCGGCTCCTATGAGTCGCTGAATGCTGTCCTTGCCATCGTTGGACCAAAATCCATATCCACTTTGGATTATGAAGAAGGTGTGGAACGATACAAAAACCTTTCTCGCTTTTTTCCAAATTACCGCAAAAAAGGATCCCTACATTCACAGGTCATCGACTTCTTAATTGACCGAGCCGTCGTCGACAATGTTGCCGACGAAGAATCCATTCAAGTAAACGAAAAACGAATTGAAGCTGAAATCCAAAAGAGGATGGAAGCACAAGGAATCAGTGATTTGGAACAATTTAAAAAATCCGTCCAGTCACAATTTAATCTACCGTACGATGTTTGGTTAGATGACCTTCCCTACCAAATCAAAAAAGGACAACTTTTACAAATCAAAGTCAGTCCACCTTTACCTTCTGAACAAGAAGTTCAATCTTGGTATAACAAAAACAAGGCGAAAGTGGGGAATGAATTTAAGTTTCGTGAACTGGTATTTTCTCCGGCCAATGGTTCCATCGAAGAAGAATCACGATTATTCAACGAACTCACCGAAATCCGAAACAAATCCTTACAAGATCCTTCCTTTTTCAAACTTGTTGCTTCAGGCCCAAGAAATGAATCTCGTTACAGATTGAATGGTGGACTTGTCAATTATGTGCCTACATTTGAATTATATAAAACACAACCTACCACTGCTTCCGTATTAGCACAAGTTGGTGGTCAGGGAAAATTTTCGGAAGTATTCCGTGACGATAGAAAACGATATTGTTTGGTTTACATCGAAGGGATGAGACCAACACCATTGGATGCAGTGCGAAAAGGGATCCAAGGTTTTTTGTTTCGCGAGAAGGAACAAACTTCATTTGAAGAATGGGTCGTTGCCACTCGAAAAAATACATCCATTACCATCTTTGATCCAATTTATATCAAAGAACACAATATCAGTAACCCAGAAGAGAAGTACAATTCAGATTAATGACAAACCGTAAGGAATATCATCCCAGTTTCGCGGTTGTTTATTTAGACAGCCCAACGCTTACATTTTTAGAATCAAATTTTGATGTGAATCTTGTTGATTCGTTTCTTAAAAAACTACATAAAGTATTTCCAAATATTAACATTCATATGAATGTTTCGAAGCCAATAAAATCAATGTTAGAGGCTGGATCACAAACAAAGTTTTTTGAATTTTACGAATCCATACCTTCTGAAATTGAATTCATCAAACAAATTGGAAGTTTGCTTCCTGAATCTGTATTCAAAGATCCAGAATGGGATGAAGTTTGTTTTTTATATTTTACCGGTATTTCTCCAATCTTAGATCCTAAACTTACAGAAAAAATTTGGAACCGTCATAAAAACTTTTTTAGCCAATATTCTTATTCTGAAAATATTCCACCAGGACTCATTCCCACCGTCATCACTAGAGAATTTTTAACTTCGTTGCCAGACCATCTAACAACCGATATTCACTCATTTTTTCTAAAGAATATCAATCAATACGATGTGGATATTTTTTTCCAATCTCCTGATCTGCGCCAATTACGATTGGATTTCCGTTTCAATTCCCCTCGTTCGAAAATGCTCATCCAAGGGTTACAAAAAATTGCGGAGGATGTTCCTTATGAGAACCTACTTTCAATTTTAAAACAAAACCCTGAATTGTATCGCAGTTTCCCATCATATTTAGAGTGGGAGATTTATAAAGGATGCGAGCTCGCCTGTGTATTTTGTCCACGCGAGTTTATAGATAAATCAAATGATGGAAGTTTTGTATCGTTAGATGTTACAAAACAAATTATCAATCGATTCCAGAATGAATTAACCTCTCCTATCACCATTAGTTTGTCAGGAAATGGGGAACCACTTTTACATCCAAATTTTGTTGCCATAGTCAAAGAAATTCTCACACTTTCCCAACTCAAAGAACTCATCATTGAAACAGCTTTGTACAAAAATGTGGATCAGTTGTTTTCTCTCATCAATGATTTGGACCCAAAACTCAAAGAAAAACTTTGTATCATAACCAATGTAACCACATTAAAAGAAGATACATACCAATCTTTGTATGGAAAAAATGAACTATCTCAAGTATTAGAATCAATTGACTCACTTTCGAAGATCCTTCCTCAAAATTCTCTTTATGTTCAAATGATTAAAATGAAAGAAGTGGAAGATGAAATTGATCCTTACTTTACTTTTTTTGAGAAAAAAGGGATTCAAATCATCTTACAAAAATACAATCGTTTTGCTGGGAAGTTGCCTGAACGAAGAGTGAGTGACCTTACACCGATTCATAGAGATTTTTGTTGGCACCTAATTCGTGATATTTACCTTTCCGTATCTGGTGAAGTTTCTATTTGCAAACAAAACCAGACAGAAATGATCGGTAATCTTCTCTCTGAGTCTTTGTCTGAAGTTTGGAAAAAAGGATTGGATTCGTTTCGCCATAGTTTCAACGGTGAACATGATTTAATCCCCGCTCCGTGTTTGAATTGTGATGAGTGGTACACCTTCAACGCATAATAGTTTTGCCTTCATCCAGGCAAGACTTGGCTCCACAAGATTTCCTAAAAAAATTCTAAAACCAATACCAGAAGGTTCTAATTCTACATTTTTGGATCATATCCATCGCCGCCTCTCTACTGTCTTTGAAAAAAACCAAATCGTATTTTTGATTCCAGAATCTGATGAGGAATCCATTCAATTTTTAAATTCACGAGGTTACCTTTATTTCTGCGGTTCCGAATTGGATGTCAGAGATAGATTCCGAAAGGCTAGCAAACATTTTGGGGCAGAACACATATTTCGGCTAACAGCTGATAATCCATTTATTGATATAGATTCCATTCGGTATCTATATGAGGCCGTTTTAGAAATTAAAGATACTTATTATAGTTTATCAATGCTAGGCCTTCCTCTGGGAATGGGAGTAGAATGTTTTTCTGCAGAGTCCTTGTTTTACGAGTCAGATAGTACAAATTTGGAACGGCACAAGGAACATGTTTCGTTGCATATAAAAGAATTTCCAGATATCCATAAACAATATCGTCTTTCTCCTCCTCATTTACAACGAAACGATTCAATGTTTCAAAAACAGTTTAAAGAAATTTCTAAACTTCGGATTACCGTAGATGAATGGAAAGATTATCAATTGATTTGTAATATTTGGAACACTTTAGGAGATAAGAATCCTAACTTTGGAGCAGATGAGGTATACCTACTATTCCAAACCAATCCAAATTTATTTGATATCAATGCCAATGTGGAGCAAGTGATTTTTGATTTACCTAAAAATGAAAATTTAAAGAAACAAGTGAACATTCTTTATGGGAACCCGAGTTTTTATGGATACGGACATTTTGAACGCTGTAAGTCTTTATCTATTTTTTTACAAATCAATGGATATGCAGTCAAATTGATGGATCATTTTGATGAAAAAGAATCAGAAATTCCGCATATATTGGATCTAAGAGAAACAGAATTTCCAATTCAAAATACGTTTTACATCGATAACCTTAACCATCCACCTAACAATCTAAACGCTATTTTTTTTCTACCCCATCCTTCTCATCCGATTAAAAATCAGAATTTACTTTCTTATTTCAGTTCGCCACTATCAGAACTCAAAAGTAATCAAAAAGAAATCCCAGGTAAACTTTTAGTTTATGCTGGACAATTGGAAGAAAAACAATCAGAACAAATTGACAACTACCTATTACCATTCCTTAACACTTCTAATGATTCCCAAACTCCCATATTCCAATTTGTACTTCGAATTGGTGGAACCAAACCAAAGGATCCAAATATCAACTTTATCCCTAGGATTTCGTATCTGGAATTTTTGAGAGAAATGGACTCATCCGAATGGATATTGACTTATTTTGGGCAAACGATGATGGAAGCCGTTGTGAAAGGCAAAAAAGTATCATTGATTGGAATCTCAGAAATCCATGATACTTTAGGTCGTTATGCAGAAAAAGAATTAGGCATCCCTTATGTTGGTAAGTTATCAGATCTTTCTAAAATTGAAACGTTTCCGAACAAAACGGAAACAAAGAAAATCAATTATGTTCGCGATGCCCATAAACAAATCTTAAATTGGTTAAATACCATTGTTCCAAATTGATATGAAAAAAACTCAAACCTTTCTACTGTTTTTCCTGTTACTTTTCCTTTCACTAGTTTCCATTTCTGCAGATGCAGAAGACCAGGAATCGATTGAGATCAATGCAAAGATTGAAATCGAAAAGGTAAGTCGTAATATCATCAACGCACTTCGGTATGGTAAGTTTGTTTTGGCAGATGCGGAATGGAAAAAAATCCAAACAGAAGTTTATAAACCCTTTGCCGAATACGACTATCTGAATGGAAGTTTGCTCTATACCAGAATGGAATGGCAAGAAGCCAAAGAAAGTTTGAATAAGGCATTAAAAAAAGAACCAAACCATGAGGCTGCTAGTTTCCTTTTAGGAATGATTTATGCGCAAGAAGATAGTTGGGCAGAAGCAAAAGAAACATGGCTCGAAACCAACCAAATCTCTCCTTACAATCCATTTTATCATTATAACTTAGGACTTTCTTACTATATTCTAAAAGACTTTCAAAATGCGATCTCGTCCTTAAACAAATCATTAGAATACAAAGCCAATTACAATGAAGCCAAACTGATTTTGGCAAAAACCTACTTGGAACTGAACCAAGTGGAGAAAGCCAAAAATGAACTCACATCTATTTTGGAACAAGATCCGAAACACATGTTAGCTTCCCATTTAATGGGCCGGGTTGTCTATCTAATGGACAAAGATCCGAAAAAATCTCTCACCTATTTAAAAAATCCAAGAGCTCTTGGTTGGAGAGAAAAAAAAGTATATGCACGTTGTTATTTTGAAATGCGTAAATGGCGAGAAGCTGAGAATTTGCTCCGGCCTATCGCCTACTCTCCGTTTGCTGACGAATATGATCAAAGCTTTTATTTAAACTTACTTCTCAATTTAGGTTTTGATGAAAGAGCTAATGATTTTTTCCATTTCATCCAAAAACAATCTCAAAATGAATCCAAAATTGCAGAAGCGTACAGAATGTTACTCTCTTCCCGTGAAGGAAAAGATTTGTTGTACCATAATTTTAAATTGCGTTACTAATGGGATACGTTTCCAAACTGTCTAAGGTCTGCAAAATGGCGAAGTCCTTCTGTAAGTAAGACAACCATTTCTGTTAAAATTTTAATGAATCAGATTCGGATTGAAGATTTGTTCAGAAATCAATTCCAATTCCATTCAGAAGTTAATCGATCAAAATTATATTCTAAAACGAATTGGATTTATTTTTAAGAAACGACAATATCAGTTTTGGCTTGGGTATACTTCCACTCAACCGCTACACGAATCAATTTTTCGTTTTCAGTGATGCTGAGTTTCGATTTGATTCGAGATCGTAGGGTTTCAATTGTAGATGGGGCAAGGCCCATATTGGCTGCGATTTCTTTCACCGGCATACCTTCTCCAATCATGAGAAACACTTCCAATTCACGATTGGACAATCTATCGATTGGATCCTTTTCGTCTTTCTGGGATGCACGATACAGATGCCCAAGGAGCCTTGTCGCTTGGGATGAACTCACGAAATAATCACCTTTTAGAACGGTATGGATTGCTTCTACAATTTGTGTGGTTGTGTCTTCTTTGAAAACATAACCCATCGCACCTAATTTAAATGCACGATCCACAAAAGTATCATCCGTCAACATACTGATAATGATGACGGCAATATTTGGAAATGTTGTCCTCAGACGTTTCAAAAGTTGCAAACCATTTTGGTTTTGTTTGAGTTGGATATCAATCAGAACCAATGTCGGTTGCATTTGTTCTATATCGTTAAATGCTTTTTCAATATTATCTGCACTTCCAATACACTCTAAATCTTCCGATTTAGCAATTAGGTTTTGTAGTGCATCTACTACAAGAGGATGGTCATCAACGATATAGACTTGTTTTTTCATAACTTCCGACTCTAAGATTCTTTTAAAGCTGCGATCATTTCTTGCGTTGCCTTTTTACCATCACCAAACAACATCAAACAGTTGTCAGCAATGAATAATGGATTAGGAACTCCAGCAAAGCCTGGACTCAAACTTCTTTTGATCACAACTACCGTTTTTGCGTTTCCAACATCCAATATCGGCATTCCAGCAATTGGAGATTTTGGATCTGTTTTTGCAAGAGGGTTAGTTACATCATTGGCACCATTCACAATCACAACATCAACATTTTCGAAAGTACTATTGATCTCGTCCATCTCTTTCAATCGATCATAAGGAATATCTGCTTCTGCAAGTAAAACGTTCATGTGACCAGGCATACGACCTGCAACTGGATGGATTGCAAAGGTAACATCAATTCCACGAGCAGTGAGTAATTGGTATAAATCTCTCACGGTATGTTGTGCTTGTGCAACTGCCATTCCGTATCCTGGAACAATCACTACACTTCTTGCTACATCGAGTAACATTGCCACTTCTTCGGCACTCGTTGACTTCACTTTACCTGAGTAAAAATCGCCATCATCTTTCATTTCTGTAGCGACAGCCCCGAATCCACCAAAAAGAACATTCGTCAAACTACGATTCATCGCTTTACACATAATTTGTGTAAGAATGATTCCAGATGCACCAACGAGTGATCCTGCAATGATGAGAACATTATTGTTGAGAACAAATCCTGTAGCAGATGCAGCGATACCGGAATAGGAGTTGAGGAGTGAAATCACAACTGGCATATCAGCTCCACCAATCGGAATCACAAGGAAGATCCCAAGAAATAAACTGACTCCACTGAGAATCCAATAGATCGATTCGTCAGTTGGTTCCAAACATCCGTAAACACCGAGTCCTACTGCTGTCAGTCCTACGAGAATTTTGACCAGTTGGTCACCTGGGTAACGAACTGCTTTTTCTGTGATAAAACCTTGTAACTTACCAAAAGCGATAAAACTTCCAGAGAAGGTGATCCCACCTACGATGGCGGAAAACACGATCGATACAATTTCTTGGTAATTGACTGCGTACTGATATTTAGGAATAGAGAGTTGTAATGCTGCACCAGCGACAAAAACGGAAGCGATACCACCAAATCCGTTTAATACGGCAACAAGCTGTGGCATCGCAGTCATTTGGATTTTGATCGCAAGGACGATCCCAATTACGGAACCGATGAGAACCCCAACCGCAATCCACTCATACGATAAAATTTCTCGGTCAAAAAGTGTGGCAACAACCGCAATGAGCATCCCAAGGGCACCAAGGAAGTTTCCTCGAGTTGCTGTTTTAGGATGCGCGAGTTGTTTGATTCCTACGATGAATAGGATGGATGCTATGAGGTAAGCGAGATTTAAAATACTAATGAGTTCCATTATTTTGGTGCATCCTTTTTCTTAAACATGCCAAGCATTCTATGAGTGACAAGAAATCCACCCACAACGTTGATAGTGGCAAAAATTACCGAGAGTAATCCTAAAATTTTGGTCATATTACTCTCTTGGATCCCTGCGGCATACAGTGCCCCAATCAAAGTGATGCCGGAAATGGCGTTGGAACCCGACATAAGTGGGGTGTGGAGGATGGGAGGGATTTTTGTGATGATTTCAAATCCCACGAAGATCGCGAGGACGAAAATCGTGACGGCTGTAACAAATATTTCCATAAACTAGTAGTAGTTATGGAAAAAATGGCCATTTTGGAAACAAAATTTTAGGGAATTTTCCGTAAACTAATGCCAGAACTTACATTTTGAATCAAATTTCTAAGCAAAAGAATCTGATTCCGAAATCGAAAATGGAATCAAAATGAGTTTGTCCAAAGAATGACTTTCCAGACGTGCGATTTTGCTCTTATCAGATTTTGGGTCTTAAAGGCAGATAACGAATCAAGGCCAAGCAAATGGCCGAGATAGGTTTTGAGATTTAAAAGATCAAACTAGATCCAATCAACGCTACCTTCGGAGCGTCGCATTGGTGTTAAACGTTGCTAAGCTATCAACTAAATCTGTTCCAGCATTACCTGAGATAATTGTGGTAGGAATTGATATTAAATTTGGATCTGGGTATGGATTTACGATCGGTACATTGTTTGATACGTTGTTATCATAATGGATGACTGCAATGGCTCCAGCAGTTTGTGCATTTAACACTTTATCTTGAAAGCCACAGGTTCCTCTCCGGACTAAAACCACTTTTCCAGTAACATTGTTTTGAATCGCTGCACATGCATCAATTGGGTTGGCCTGTATCAGCTGACCTGTCACATTGTAGGTCAAATTCAGTCCAATGGGCCGAGAAGGTATGGTTTCACTCAGTCGATCATTTGTCAGTTGGCTCACACCAAAATTGATTTTTAATGTTTTAGAGCTTTGGTTGATTTGACCAGTAATATCATAATCAATTTTTGCTGCATACAAAGTTGGTGTGCCTGAAATCGCACCAGTTACTGAATTTAAGCTTAATCCTGCAGGCAAACTAGGAGAAACTGAAAAATTCAGTCCCGTCGCAGGTTGTAGACTAGTTGGTGTGATAGAGATTGGGATTCCAGCACCTGTATCACTCATTGAATAAGCAAAATCTACGGTTACGCTATTGTTTCCACTACCTGTTTCAGTTCCAGTATTGGAAGGAGATGTAGCATTCAGTAAAGCTAATACAATACCTATATTCTCTTTGTTTGCAGTTTCACAATTCACAAAAAACAAGTGTGAAGAGATAATAATTAAAATAAACGTTTTCATTTGTATTTCCACCTAACATAGATGAATGGAAATACCGATGGATTTAGCAATGATTTTAAAGGTTCTGTCAATTTCACAAAACGTTAATTACGTTTTTTCGGATGTTTTAGAACGTTTTTAGCGGTTTTCTGAAATTTTTTTCCCAAAAATCAATTGAATTAAAAAAACATCATTATTCTTCCATTTACTCAGACTACTTAGGAATTCCTAAAACATTTGCTTCGATCTCTGGCAAACACCTTCCAGAAATATGAGCGGCGTCATTGAAATAATCGCATTTGATTTTGCCATCTTCATTCAGATCAATAAACCGAATTCCTTTTTGCTCTGCTAACGTTTGGATTTTCATTTTCCATTGAGGGTAAAAATTTGCTGAATGATAAAAATCATTGAGTTCTTTGTGCACCTTTGGGATCCATAAAACCACAGGGATTTTTTCTTTTTGGCATCGATTGATGATATTTGATAAAAATTGGAAATTGTTTTGATTATCTGTAAAATTTCCATAAAATTCCTTTTTTAAAACATCCACTAACATTGATACTTTGACATACTTATCCATATCATTATTTGGATAATTCTTAAAATCATTGAAGTTATTTGGACTATAAGGATATTCTTCCCGATTGGTTTTTGTATCAAAAGCACTTGCAAATGGATCAACAGAACCAGAGTTAGCTGGCAAAAAATTCTTTAACATTTCCATATTTTTATCTTTTGTTCCAAATATATTGGCAGAAATCGCTTTTGTAGAAATTTTATAACGACTCAAACTAAATAATCGGGAGAAAAAATATTCTTTGGCAAAATCATTTGGTAATTCGTTAAAATGTGCCATGGCGAATTCCAATGGAACCCCTTCTAACAAGGTAATATTGGTAAAACGATTGTTTTTATTAAATGAAAAAGCGGAAACTTCTAAAAATACAAGATCGGGTTTGTAGTTTTGTTCTAACAATTGATTGAATCGTGTAAAATAGATCAATGGATTGGAACCAGGTGCTGCGAAAGTATAAACCTTATAATTTTCTAGTTCCTTTTTTTGTTGGTTAGAGATATATTCTGAATTCTGAATATAAGGTATGGAAGCATATTGATAAAAACTAAAAGATCGGGAAGTTCCGAATGCCCATATTTTCTTTTTGTCTTTATATCGATCGTCATTTAAATAATCTGCATTAAGATTTTTAAAAGATTCAATATATGGATTTCCAACTTCTTCACTTGTCAAAAAAGCCCTTACAGAAGGAATCAAAACCAATTTATCAATGGCAAAAAATAACAAAAATAAGTATAAAATGCGGAATTTTTTTAATTTCATCGTTTTTCCTAGAATTGAAAGTATATGAACTGAGATGAATTTGAAGTTAACGTTAACACTAGTATACCGCATATGATCGCTAAACTAGGCAAAAACATTTTTCTATATTTGAATTGTATCGCTACATTTCTTTGGAAATACTCATACGTATGAAGCAAAAAACCAATCGCGATCAATCGGTACAATTTTGGAATTTCAGCAATATCAATTCCAGATTGCTGAATTAAATTGTGATAAATAGTTTGAAAATCTTGAATACTTTCAATTCTAAAAAATAACCACGCAAAACAGACCAAATGAAATACAATGATTCCTTTTGCTAGCTTAACGAAATGAAATGTAGTACTTTCTTTCTTAGTTGTCAAAACTCTTTCTACTATTAAATACATTCCGTGTAATGCACCCCATACTAAAAAAGTATAGTTCGCACCATGCCACAAACCACCTAACACCATAGTGACTACTAAATTAAAATAAGTTCGAATATTTCCAAATCGATTTCCACCTAACGAAATGTAAAGGTAATCACGCAACCATTGTGAAAGGGTGATATGCCACCTTTGCCAAAATTCTTTTAATGAAGTAGAAAAGTAAGGTGCATTAAAGTTAACGGGAATATCGTATCCAAGCAATAATGCCAAACCTCGTGCAATGTCACAATATCCGGAAAAATCACAATAGATTTGGATTGCGAAGCCATAAACAGACAAAAGAGCACTTAAAAAATTAAAATTTTCAGGATGGCTAAAGAATGGTTCGATTAATGGAGAAATATTATCCGCAACAATAACTTTTTTTAAAACACCCAACAAGATGAGGTAACCACCTGCATTGAAAGGAAGCTCCAAAAATCTTTTTTTGCTGTGTAATTGTTTGAAAAAATCTGTATGCCTCATGATTGGACCGGCAATCAATTGAGGAAAAAACATAATGAAAATTGTAAAATCTATAGCCGATACTGATGATTGAATTTTTCCTCTATATACATCAATTTGAAATGCTAAAATTTGAAAGGTATAAAAACTAATCGCAAGAGGTAACACTATGTTCGGTAAAAAAGAAGTTACTTCTGTAATTTGTTGGTATCCAAACAAATCTTTGATAATATTTACTAAAAAGTAAAAATACTTAAAAAAGATTAAATTTAATAAATTAAATACAAGAATACCTGTAATTTGAATCTTATTAAATTTATAATTTGTGATCTTATAAAATGCGTAATTGAGTAAAACAATTAAGAGAAAATGGCACAAAAACAAAAGATCCCAATACCCATAAAAGATTAGGGAGCCAATTAAAATGGTCAGTTTTTGAAATCTAGAATTCAGTTGCCAATAGATGGTATATAATGATACAAAAAATACGACAAATACAAATGAGTTAAATAACACTGTGGTATCCCAATAATTAGTTAATAGTCGGAATTACCTTAGCCTAAGTAAATACATTTTATCATCTGGGTAAAAAATCAATCCAAGGAATCCTGGTTTCAAAATGTTCCAAAGTTTTATCAGCGAGTTTTTGATAACCTCTATCTGTTAGATGACCTCCATCTAATAAATCTGAGCTTTTGATCATAACCTCTGTATCCAAACGTGGCACAAAATTGATCCTTTCCTTCATCAATTGATTCAACCTCAACACAGCTTCCGTTGGCCAAGGAAATTCAACATACCAAAAATTGATCGCGAGAATATGATCACATTTGCCTTGGAGTGACGTGAGTGCCTGGATTTGATTTTGTACTGTAGATTCAATTGCCAGCTGGTTTGGGGAGAAATTTCCTAAAAAATCGTTCACTCCTCCATTATAAATGCATGCATGATACCTGGATTGGTCAGTTTGGATCGAATAGAGAATATCGGAAGATTTTCTTACAGGAAATGCATTTTTAACAACAACAAATGGTTTGAGTTGTTCTTCAGCTGGCCACAATGCCATAATACTATCACCAAACATCCCTAATGTTGGTCGGAAGATTCCAATGAGAAACATATCATTCGATGTTTTGGTTTTATCGCATTGTACAAATGGTAATAAGAGGATGAGGAGAACCAATTTGCGCATTTCGTATTTTTATCCTTCACAACGCCGGATCTTTCAAACCAACTTCCAAAAATCCTTTGGCCCGTAAAATACAAGAATCACATTTGCCGCATGGTTTTCCACTCACAGGATCATAACAAGAATGTGTGAGTCCTAGAGGAGCTCCGACTGACATTCCTAGTTCGATGATTTCTTTTTTACCCAAATGAAGGAGAGGTGTTTTGATCTGGATCGAATCCCCTGTCCCACTCACCCCTTTTTTCGTCCCAAGGTTTGCCATCTTTTGGAAGGAATCAATGAACTCAGGTCTACAATCAGGATAACCTGAATAATCGAGTGCATTCACTCCAATATAAATCGAATCATACCCATGCCCTTCTGCGAGTGATAAAGCAAAAGATAAAAAGAGAATGTTACGTCCAGGAACATAGGTATTCGGAATTTCTGTTTCATCACCACTAAATAGTGATTTGGCGTTTTTCCTTACCTTAATTTTTGATTCAGTGAGAGAACTTCCTAAAAAAAATCCTGGATCCAATTTTTGGATCACATGTTTGATCCCAAGGGTTTTTGCGATTTTTTTACTTTTGGTCAGCTCTATTTTATGTTTTTGAGAATAATCAAAGGAAAGAGCTAGGAGTGGTAATTTTTTATTTTTAGGATATCCAAAATCCTTGGCAGCCAAATACAAACAAGTCGTTGAATCAAGTCCACCTGACAGAAGTACGATGGCACCTTTCTTTTCAGTTTTAGATTTGAAAGAGGAATCCAGAATGGAAACCATTTACTTTTTTGGACCCCTGTACACACAAGAACTCGTGCAAGTTTCATACAATGTGATTTTATCGAGTAAGGGAAGTTTTGGTTTCAGTTGGTTCCAAAGCCAAACAGCAATGTTTTCGCTGGTTGGATTT
Organism: Leptospira biflexa serovar Patoc strain 'Patoc 1 (Paris)'; assembly: GCF_000017685.1. Lineage (NCBI taxonomy): Bacteria > Pseudomonadati > Spirochaetota > Leptospiria > Leptospirales > Leptospiraceae > Leptospira > Leptospira biflexa. The sequence goes on along the minus strand of NC_010602.1, from coordinate 169,780 downwards.
TCTAAACCAGGAACATCATTCAATACATAATGATCCAAATGTTCATCTAAGATTGGTTTTACGATCGATTTTAATTCCCCAAAATCCATGATCCAACCTGTATGGGGATCAATTTCACCCTTTAAATACACTGCAAAACGAAAGCTGTGGCCATGCATCCGTTTGCATTTGTGTCCTTCTGGAACATTCGGTAAAAAATGGGCAGCTTCAAAACCAAAGGTTTTGGAAAGTTCGATCTCTTCCATCACTCTTCCGTTGCGTATTCCGTAAATAGTGACTTTTGGTTTCCCGCGTGGTCTTGGAATTCTACTGGATAATTGGATGTAAAACAAGCATCACAAAATCCACCACCTTTGTGGCCTTCCACTGCTTTGTGCATCCTATCTAACGTAAGGTAGGCGAGGGAGTCCACACGTAAGTATTTCTGGATTTCCTCAATGCTATGGGTTGATGCAATGAGTTCTTTGTGAGTTGGAATATCGATTCCATAATAACAAGGAGCCACCGTTGGAGGTGCGGACACTCGAAAATGGATTTCTTTGGCACCAGCATTTCGAATCATTTTGATGATTTTACGGCTTGTGGTTCCACGCATTACCGAGTCGTCGATGATGACCACTCGTTTTCCGTTCACAACTTCCTTTACCACATTGTATTTGATTTTGGCTCCAAAGTCTCGGATTTTTTGGTCCGGTTCGATAAAGGTTCGACCTATGTAATGAGAACGAACCAATCCACTTTGGTAAGGGATCCCGGACTCTTCACTGTAACCAAGGGCGGCAATGTTTGCGGAATCTGGGACTGGTATGACTACATCGGCCTCAACTGGCATAACACGCGCTAATTGGCGACCGAGAGACTTTCTCACTTTGTAGACAGATTCTTCAAAAATATAGGAATCAGGTCTTGCGAAATAGATATATTCAAAAATACAAAGACTTGGTTTTGCCTTGGGGAATGGGTAGAGGGAACGCATGCCTGTATGGTCGATGACAACCATTTCCCCCGGTTCCACATCTCTCACATATTCTGTATCCGTAATGTCAAAAGCACAAGTTTCAGATGCAAAGACAATGGCTCCGTCAGATCGTTTCCCCATGACAAGTGGTCGGAACCCATTCGGATCCCTGACCGCGATTAGATATCTAGGAGTTAATACTAACAACGAATAGGCCCCTCGCACCTGGGCAAGAGATTCACAGAGAGCTTCGAGTAGGTCTGTTTTATGGCTTTTCGCCATCAGGTGGACAATCACTTCCGAATCAATGGTGGTTTGGAAGATGGATCCATCCCTTTCCAGCCGGTTTCGGATGTCCCAAGAGTTGACAAGGTTTCCATTATGGGCAAGTGCCACAGGTCCCAAGTGAGATTCCACTCGGACGGGCTGCGCATTTCGTAAAAAACTCGCCCCCGTTGTGGAATACCGGTTGTGGCCAATGGCCGCATCCCCTATGAGCTCTTTGATCTTCGGTTGGGTGAAGATATTTGCCACAAGGCCCATATTGGCATACCGGTATAAGTGGGAACCATCGGTGGATACGATCCCACTGGACTCCTGGCCTCGGTGTTGCATTGAGTACAAACCTAGGTAGGTAAAATTAGCAGCTTCCTTGCTATTGTAGATGCCGTATATGGCACATTCTTCTTTTGGTTTGTCAGATTGGAGAATCATTGTTAGAATGACAATTGCAGTATTTCCATAATCCCAATTAGATGCAAATCAATTCCAACTATATTCTCGTCGATACAGCAAAAGCTTTGGATTTGGCCCTGATCAATCTAAGGCAGTCCAAAATCATGTCGATTGACACAGAGTCTTCGGGTTATTACACATATTATCCCAAAGTTTGTCTCATTCAGATCAATTCCAATGGCAAAAACTACCTCATAGACCCGCTAAAAATCACAAATTTGTCAGCTTTGGGTCCTTTGTTTGAAGATCCCAATATTCTGAAAATCTTCCATTCCGCACAAGATGACATCAAAGCCCTCAAACGTGACTTTGGGTTCAAATTTGTGAACACGGCGGATACGATGATCAGCTCTCGATTATTGTCTTTGGAACAAAGTTCGTTGTCATTTGTTGTGGAACACTACCACAAGGTAACCCTTTCCAAAGTGGAACAAAAGTCCAATTGGGAAATTCGCCCTCTGCAAAAACAACAACTCAAGTATGCCGCCCTCGACACAGCCTATTTAGAATCCATTTGGTTAAAAATGGAAGAAGATCTCAAACGCAGGTCTTTGTATGATGAAGCCAAGTCTGAATTTGATTTCATTGCTTCGGAAGATTACGTAGCCAAGGAAGGGGAAGGATTTTCCCTTGGAAAATTTCCTGACATTCTCAATTTCACCCCTCTCGAACGTCGAAAAATTTTAGAACTACTTCGTTACCGAGATGAAAAAGCAAAACGAATCAACAAAGCAAGTTTTCGCGTCTTTAATAATGACAGATTATCTCAATCAGTCAAAGAACAACCAAACGAAGAAAAATGTATTGAATGGTTTGGAAAAAAAGATGGTACTGAGATTTATAAATTACTCATTGCGGAATACAATGATCCTATTGATACTTCGGAACTCTCCAAACGACATGGGGAAGATTTAAACGAAGATGAAAATCATAAATTCCAAAACGCTAAAAAATGGCGTCTTCGCATTATGCGTGCTAGACGAATGGAACATTCTCTTTTACCATCCAATAAACAACTCATCACTGTTTTAAGAGCAGCTCCTAAAAACTTAGAAGAATTAAAAGCCCTGAATGTATTCTCTGATTGGAAAGTACAAAACTATGGTCCAAGTTTACTTGCTGCCATCCAAGGACTCCCTTTTGATTCGATGATCAACCGATTGGTTGCCATCCGTTCCAAAGAAGCATTTGTAGCCAAACGTAGGAAAAAACAAAACCAAAACTCGAAAGACGAGGGTTGATGTTACCCTACCAGTCCTTTGTAAATCAACTTTCAAGGGACTTCGATGCAATCCCTGATACATCGGAAACAAAATCCGGTGTCATCTTTCCTCTGTTTGGTTCCAAAGAAACTGCAGAGGGGATCATTCTCACAGAACGTGCCAAACACTTAAAAAGTCACCCAGGACAAATCTCCTTTCCTGGGGGAGTGATGGAAACATCTGATCCCAATTTGCTTGTCACTGCCCTTCGGGAATGGGAAGAAGAAATGGGCGTGGAACGAACTGCGCTCGATATTTTAGGCAAATTACAAGGATTACACACTCGCACTGGGTTTCACATCACCCCTTTTTTGGCAAAGTATGATGGTGATTTTACTTTTTCCCAAAACAAAGACGAAGTGGAAAGGATCATCCTCTTACCATTTTCTGATCTTTGGACGAGACCCTTTTATGCGATCCAAATCCCAGGTCGAGAACCAAACCATTTTGCCTATTATTTTGATTTACCAGATGGTCTTTTATGGGGTGCCACGTGTGAGATGATCTTACGATTCTTAAAAGAACACTCTCCATTTGATCGATCTCCCCAAATTGTGCAACCAAACCTCACAAAACCGCCATATTTGGACCCCAAATCCCTCTAAGGGGAAATGGATTTTTCGCCGATCTTGTACAAGTGCGAAAACAAATGGAATCTCAGATGGTGGGGTGTGGGAAATTCCCACTCAAAATTATTTTTCTTCTGATTCCTGTTGTCCTATTCTTTTTACACCTTTCACTTTTACCCCAATCAAATCATAACAAACGTTATGTTTTCATCTTAGATGCCAGTGGTTCCATGTCCGAAAAATGGGATGGAAAAACTCGGATGGCGGTTGCCAAAGAAAAACTCATACAGGTGTTAGGTGGTCTTCCGAAAGATGCCAGTGTGGGACTTGTCGCCTATGGAAATCGGATTGCAGGATGTCAATCAGCAAGACTCTACCACCCCATCCAAAAGGGGGGAGCCTCCATTGTGAGTCAAAAACTGACGACTATTGTGCCAGCCGGTTCCACTCCTATTGCCCAAACCTTACAAGTCGTAGGTGAATACCTTTTGAGTGATCAATTGGAAACTGAAATTATATTCATATCCGATGGTGTGGAAAGTTGTGAAGGGGACCCAAAATCAGTTTTGTACAACTTACGACAATCAGGAAAAAAATTTCGATTGCAGATCCTAGGCATAGACATTGATCCCAAAGGGGAAGAAGACTTAAAACGACTCTCGATCCTTGGGGATGGAAATTATTTTCCGCTCAAAACGCCAGAAGACTACGACCGTTCCTTCCAAAGGATTTTTGCCCATCTGGAAACCAAAGAATCGACAATTCCATCACTCTCTCCTCCAGTGAAGGTTTCTCCAGTGGCTCCGATTCCGACTCTCCCAAACCAAGGGATGATCCAAATTGTGAGCATCCTTCCGTATGAGGAAGGATCTGAAAATGGATACATTGTCAATTATGAATATTCGGCAACACATCCCACCCAATACATGATCCAACTGTACCTCTACCCTGAGGAAGAAAAACGAAGGAGTTTTCCCATTCCACCGCTGAGAGAACGAAGGATGGGAGACACAGTCAAACAATTGGTGGAATTAAAGGAAGGGAAAGAGGGAAAGGGTCGATTCGTTTTGTCGCTTCCCACTGGAAAACGGCTGAAATCATCCCTAGAACTTTGGGATATGTCGGGAGTTCCCAAAATTATTGCCTTATCTGTGGAAAAACCCATTCACGAGAAACCGGGTTTTGACCGAAATGATAGGTAATGAGACAGAATTCTAAACAATGGCTGGGTTTTTCGTTTGGACTTTTGTTCCTTATTTTCTTTGGAACGGGATCTTTTCTTTCCCTCCAAGCAGAACGTTCCACACAAACTGTTTTTGCCAAAGAGAGGGACAAACAAGGTGACTTACTTTTCCAAAAGGCCAAGGAATTTTTAGAAGATAGGAACCATTACCAATCAGTGGAAACTTGCAAAAGTTTTTTGATCCTATACCCAGGACATCCCAAAACGCGAGAAGTCCGGAAAACATTGAGCGCCAATTACCGAATGACTGGCGACATTTTAGCCCTTGCCGAAAATGAACTGAAAATTTATAAAGAATATCCGAATACAGAAGAAGGTCTCGAATCTTATTTAATCTCTGGTAAAGCCTATGTGCGTATGGGCCGAGAAGATAAGGCATATCAGATTTTTCAGGACATTATCAAAAATACGTATTCCAGTAAAATTGCTCAAGAAGCAGAATTAGAACTGACTCAGATGGAAATTTTAGGAGAGAGTAAAAATAAGTAATTTTTACGAAAATATTGCCCTAGGGATCTCCGATAATAAACTAGGCACGTTGAGCAAAAAGGGTCCAGAGATTTAAGAATGTCGTTTTTTCAAATGGTTACTTTCCCGGCGAACTCCTACATCATTGTAGAGGGGAAAAAGGATGCGAACAATTTCTATATCATCCGCGAGGGAAAAGTACGTGTCACGCGTGAGACGGCTGTTGTCGGAGAAGACCCCAATCAGGTTTTAGGACCTGGTGACTTTTTCGGTGTAGTGGCGGCGATGAGCCAACACCCTCAAATTGAATCAGCAACTTCCCTTACGAATGTATCGTTAATCTCTGTGAGTTACGACCAATTCGGGACTCTCATCCAAAAATCCACAGCTGTGGCAATGAATATCATACGTTTCTTCTCCATGAAGTTACGACAATTTGATACCACCATCACTCGGTTATCCTTTCGAAACGCAGTAGAAGAAGATCCAAACGAACTGTTTAAGATTGGGGAATACTACTTCCAACAGCAAAACACGTCTCATGCCACCTTTGCATACCAAAGTTATTTAAAACACCTTCCCAATGGTCAATTTGTACCGCAGGCAAAACTGCGATTACAAACCATGAACCAAGCATTCCAGTCCGCTCCCATTGATTATACAAAATTCAATCGGAACTACAAAGACAGCGAGATGATCTTTTGTGAGCATGAACCTGGTAAGGAATTATTCATTTTACAAAGTGGGAAGGTAAAAATTTCCAAAATCGTAAACCAAAATGAAGTGATGCTCGCTGTCCTCCAAGCGGGAGACATTTTTGGTGAGATGGCAATCCTTGATAACAAACCTCGCTCTGCTTCGGCAGTGGCAGCGGGTGATGTAGAACTACTTGCCATCAACAAAGCAAACTTCGAGGGAATGGTAAAAGCACAACCGCAACTGGCCACTCGCCTCATTACCCTTTTATCAGAACGGATTTGGATTGATTACAAACAATTAGCAAATTTACTTTTGAAAGACCCTCAAGGTCGCATTGTCGATACACTGATGACGTTGGCAGAAAAAAACCGAATCAAAGTGGCACCCAAACAAGCTTATAATTTTGAAATTGGTACCAAGGACTTACTCAAAATGGTCGGTCTCACGGATCCGAAAGACGAACTCATCATTTCCGATATCATGAAAAATAATAAATTTATTCGAATGGATATGGGAAAAATTGTTTGTTCTGATATGGCAGAGCTAGAAAAACTCGTCCAATTCTATCATAAGAAGGCTAACATGGAGAATAAGCTGAAGAAGTTGAAATAACTTCTTGCCATCTGAATTCTCCTGACTAATGTTAGAGGCCAAAGAAATATGAGTGATAAGATACTAGTCGAAGAAAAAGGAAACACGATCCGCGTTCGTTTTATGGACCAGATTTTGGATGGAAATGCACCTGAATTGCGTGAAATTCTCGCGGATATTTTAGAAAAGAATGTCCAAGAGATCTATTTGGATTTGGAAAAAGTAGTGATTGTGAGTTCCCTTGGGATCTCTCGATTGCTTTCCTTCAAAAACAAAGCAGATGAAAAGAAAATGACAGTCAAAATTGTAAACATCCAAGATAAATTGAAAGAAACTCTAAAGAAATTGATGTTAGATCAATTTTTTGGAATCTAATTCCATTACAATATCGTAATACGCGCTTCACTTTCTACCCCATTTGGTTTTCCGATCTTAACATTATGATTTGAGATTCCTTTGGGGGCATCTCCTACTCCATTTCTTCGAATGTTTCTATTCCCAATTTGATTTGATTTTTCCACCCTTTGCGTTTTGATTCTCCCCTATGTTCAAACGCCTTCAAAAAATATCCTATCGGATACAACTGGCAAAACTTACCAAAGGTTTGAGTGACGAAGAAGCTCGTGCTTTGCGAGTAATTTTCATATCCTTTCTCTAACTTATTTCCAAGCAGATGACCCAGCTCCTCTTGGGTTTTTACTCTTTTCCATTGTCCCTTTTATCATGTTTCCTAGAAAAAACATGATGATTCGTTGGTTTTTTATTGGATTGGCTACTTTCTTATTTTTGGGATCGAATTTTTATTACCGTGTGCTGGGAACCGAATGGCTATATGGTCCACCAAAATGGGTGGTTCCCGCTGATGATTTGATGCCACCACTTGTGCTAGTGGTTTTCTTTTTTGTTCTTCTCGTCAGTCAATTTGTTAAAGCTGTGAACCAAGAGTTTGTCAATCGTTACAAATCCCTTTAGTGGATTGGCCAGTGGTGTTTCTTTGAATTTGATTTTATTCAATCAATTCAACGGTCTTCCAACAATAGGATTTTTAGTAATCCTATTGTTGTTCATGATTTTTTTTAAATTCAGGATTCGCCTAAAATCCTTGTGCCTTTAAGTCCGCTTCCATCATAATTTTGACAAGTTCTTTGAACTTTACTTTTGGCTCCCAACCTAACTGACGTTTTGCCTTCTCTGGATTTCCAATGAGAAGTTCTACTTCTGTAGGTCGGTAGTATTTTGGATCAATTTTGACTAGAACTTGGCCAGTTTTTTTGTCCTTTCCAATTTCATTGTCTTCTTTGCCTTCCCATACCACTTCATAACCTGCAATCTTATAAGATTCTTCGATGAATTCGCGAACTGTATGTGTTTCATTGGTAGCAACAACATAATCATCAGGTTTGTCTTGTTGTAACATCATCCACATCATCTCAACATAATCTGGTGCATAACCCCAATCTCGTTTGGAATCAATGTTTCCCATTGTGATGAAAGGAAGTTTTCCTGCTTTGACGGCAGAAACACCGAGAGTGATTTTACGAGTGACAAAGGTTTCACCACGTCTTGGAGATTCATGGTTGAATAAAATTCCATTGGATGCATGTAAATTGTAAGCTTCACGATAGTTCACAACTGCCCAGTAGGCATAGAGTTTTGCGACAGCATAAGGGGAACGTGGGTAAAATGGAGTTTTTTCTGTTTGTGGCACTTCTTGTACAAGACCATACAACTCAGAAGTAGAAGCTTGGTAGAACCTTGAGCTAATGCCTGTTTGTTTGATGGCATCTAAGATCCTTAAAGTTCCTACAGCATCAACTTCTGCCGTATATTCTGGCACTTCAAACGAAACCTGAACATGGGACTGTGCCGCCAAATTGTAAATTTCGGATGGTTGGATTTTTTCTAAGATTCGATTCAAATTGGATGAATCGGTAAGGTCCCCATAGTGCAAAAATAGGTTTGGGTTTCCGTGGAGTTGTTCAATCCGATTGCGATTGAACAAACTCGTTCTACGAACGATACCATGGACTTCGTATCCTTTTTGGAGGAGGAGTTCTGCTAAGTAGGAACCATCTTGGCCCGTGATTCCCGTGATGAGTGCTTTTTTCATAGATCAGAGAACAGTTTTTTAAAATACTTTCGAAAGAAAAGGAAAATTGCTATGGGGACGATGAATTATCTGCAAATACCCACCGAATTCCCTTTGCCTTTTCCCGTTTGCTTCACATTTTGGCAATTATTACAATTATTACGAACATGTTACAGCGCTTCCGTCCCCTCCTCCTTTCCCCGATTCTGGCAATTGCCCTATCTTTCTCCACATTTCCCCTGATTTCCCAAGAGAAACCAGAGGCCTCCAAAGACCAACAACCACCCAAGGTTGCTGAAACAAAGGAGGTGACCTCATCTGGAAAGGAACCATCGAATACAAATGTTACAAACCCAAATCCGACAACCACAGGGACTGTCACTGCGCCATCCGAAAACAAATCCAATTGGGAAACGGGTCTTGGGAAAGGGATCCGTGGGACTTCAAATGACGGGAAACACAATATCCAACTTCGGTTTCGATCCCAACTGCAAGGGAACCAAAGTTTCCAAATTGATCCATCCCAAGACACAACCAACTTCCTTGTAAGAAGGACAAGACTCCAATTGAAGGCGGGCCTTTTCAACGATACCTGGCTTGTGAACTTACAATTGGGTTTTGCAGAACGGGATATGGAAAGCCAAAGGCGTAATACCTTACGGGATGCCAATATCATCTACAACCAATACCGCGATGTAAAAGTTGCTTTTGGACAAATGAAAATTCCATTTAGCAGGCAACGTTGGAATTCATCGAGTGCCTTACAAACGGTGGATCGGTCTTCGGTCACTGCTGAATTTAACTTAGATCGTGATGTGGGAGCTTACCTTTTTTCAGAGGATCTATTTGGCAGCAAACGAATGTTTGCTTATTATTTAGGAGTTTTTGGTGGCCAAGGCCGTAACCGAGTCGAAAGACAAACTCCAGGTGTTTTGACTGTTGCTCGATTGACCTTTTCTCCTTTTGGTGGGATGTCAAAATCAGGTTCGGATAATGATTGGTTGTCTGAGGTTGATTTTGCTCGTTACAAAGATCCAAAAATTTCCTTCGGTGTCTCAGGAGCTTATAACAAAAACTCAGACAGAGCTTTGAGTACACATGGTACTGAATATAGTTTTGCAAAATTCAACTATAGTCATGCGGCAGGTGATATTTATTTCAAATGGATGGGATTCTCCTTTCAATATGAATGGTTGTGGCGTAGAGCAAACACGGCTTATGTGGAAAGAACCGTAAGTTCTGCACTTTCGAGAGAATATTCTCGAAGTGGGCAAGGCCATTTTGTCCAACTTGGGTATTTGTTTACCAACCAATATGAATTAGTGGTTCGATTTGGTGAATTTAGGCCACTCGGAGAAACTGATCCCAATTTGAAGTATTCTCGTGAAGTGGGAGGAGCCTTGTCCTATTATTTTGCCGAACACAATCTCAAGTGGCAAACCGATTATTTTTATTATACCGGTACCCCAACCGCTGCAGAAGGGGATCATGTAGTCCGAACTCAAATACAGGTATTTTATTAAAATGAAACGATTCATTCTTTTTTTTCCATTATTCTTTTTCATTACAATTCTTTTCCATTGCCAAGCGCAACGAGAAGATAAAATCAAAGAAACTCAAAACCAATGTTTACAAACTATGTACCTTGCAAGTTTGAATGCGGGAAGAACTGGTTTTAGTGGTAGTTTCCAATTTTTAGGATCTTGTTCAGGTTCTTCCAATTATAGTCCGTCTTGCATCGAATCTTATGCAGTTGTCAAAGAAGATCTGACTTGTGCACCAGGGTATACTAAATCAAGCTCCAAATGTTCGACACAAAACCTAATTGGAGTTTGTCGCTACCAACCCAATGGGGATACCACGAAGGTAAATACGATCGTTTACGTGAAACCCAATGATACCAAAGAGTTTGCCATGACGGATTGCCAGAACAAAGCAGTTGGATCCATTTTTACAGAAACCTATCTGAATCCAACGGACCGTGTTACCTCTATCGATACCATTCTAACCAATGCTTATGTATGCATCGATAAAGCACAAAAAAATTGATCCGATTGGCAAGATTGAAAATAGATATTTTTCATTCTACCAAACGAATCACCTAAACCATGTGATACGGCCTATTTCCTTCAAAACAATCCTTCGATAGGTTTTGCCTTTTTGGTGGTGAGTAAAAAGGGCCTACCAAAGGAATTGATCAGTTCTCCATCGGGATCCACACCTGCCGCCTTGTAAATCGTAGCAACGAGGTCCCTCACATGGACAGCTTCGTTTGGTTTTGTTGCCTTGGCACCCAGTTCGTCTGTTTCTCCCCATACAAAACCCTTTTGAAAGGGACCACCGCCTATGAGTGTGGACCAAATTTTGGGATGGTGGTCACGCCCATCTCTCGATCCAACATCGGGTGTCCTTCCAAATTCACTAGTCAAAACAAATAACGTTTGTTTGATGAGGCCGGTTTGGTTTAAGTCCTCTAAGAGAGCAGCAATTCCCATATCCGTTTCTTTCATAATTTTTGTGATTTGTGCTTTGTTGCCAGTATGAGTGTCCCATCCCCCAATGGAGATATGAATGAAGGGAACTTCTTGTTTGGCAAGGCGTCTTGCAAGTAACATGGCCTTTCCTTGCCAAGTGGTGCCATAACGGGCTCTTGTTTTTTCATCTTCCAAACTGATCCGAAAACTATCAATGTCTTTTGAGTTACGAAATTCTTCGGAGGCTGTTAACATTTTTTTCCAATGCATTGCTTCTTTGGTTGGAAATGATTTAGAAAATTCTTCGTTCATAAACGAAACCAAATCCTTTCTCCGTAAGATTCGTTCTTCTGAAAACTTACCATAAGATGGGTTTAAGTGTTGGATGGGTTCATCGACATTGCCTACATGATAACCAGAATAATTAATTCCTAAAAAACCAGAGTTTCCATTTTTTCCACCTCTGCCACCAATTGTCACATAACTTGGAAAATACGATGATTTGACTTTTGCTTTTTTAGCATAAGCGATAACGGATCCAAAATGAGGAATGTCTGGAAATCCCATGGCTTCTGTCATACGGTAGCCTGTTCCCAGTAACATTTGAGCAAAACCATGATCCCCCTCTTCACTCCAAGTGGACCTAATGATCCCAATCGAATGCAGTTGTTTGGCGGTAAGTGAAAATGGTTCCAGTACGGAAAGACCCGAAATACTTGCATTCACTTTGGAAAATGCACTATTTGGTTTTGGGTCAAGTGTGTCCACATGACTCATTCCCCCCATCATCTCGATGAAAATCACAGACTTCACTTTGGAAGGAAGGGAAATGGATTCTGGTTCTTTTTCCTCATCTTCTGCGCGAAGGGAAATAAATGGATTTTGGGAAAATAAAAAAGATCCCATCCCAAGGCTTAAGATTGATTTTTGTAAAAATTCTTTGCGGTCCATGATGATTCCTTAATTGATGTGTTGGAATTCCTGGATATTCAGGAGAGCCCAAAAGATATCTTGTAACAGGTCTTTGTCAAAAACCGTATCAGGTTTGGTTTGGTAGGATTTGATTTTTTCCCATTCGCCATTGGTGGGGAAGCGCCCAAGTAACCGAAAGTATACATTTTGGATCACTTGGTTCATCGATTTCGTTTGGTCAAATTCAGCCTTCACAAGGGATTGGTTATTTCCAAAGTCCCAAACAAGTTTTCCCACCACTCGGCCATTCATCAATGTTAACATCTGTTCGATGGTAAGTTCAGAAATATCATCTGCGATATCCACTCGTTGTCCAGATCCAAATACCGCAAGAATGGAATGGTAAGGTGCAGGACGTTCCACTTCTACTGCATTTGTGAATTCTTTGAGATTGTCTAAAGGGATCCGAATTTTTCCTGTACCCGTGAGGTCATAAGGTTTTTGCCCTATCAGATTGGTAAAAAAGGAAAGATTTCGTTCCCGAATGTTTCCCAACTTTTGTAGGTCCGAAACTCGAATGAGGGAATTCAATAGTTGGTCACTGTCTAACCTTTGCGGAGAGAAGTAACGAATCGGATCAAGGTTTGCTGTTTGCTTGGTTACCGTTCGGCCATAGGCATTCGAAGTCACAATGTACAATATTAGTTCTTTTATTTTCAGTTTGTTTGCTAAGAAGTAAGCATCCAGATGGTTAAGAATTTCTTCGCCTTGCACCACAGTGTCTTCATTCCAATCATCCAGTGGTGTAAAAAAACTCCATCCCATGAGTTCTGTCCAAACTCGATTGATGATGACCTTTCGGGACCGATCATTGGATTTGTCTGTGAGCCAACTGGCAAATATTTTTCTCCGATCTTCACCTGGTTTTAGTTTGGCTTCCTTTCCATCCAAAAATTTAGGCCTTACCAAATCACCACCTGGGGCATCATCGGTATGAGGGAACCGAAGTCCGAGTTTTGGTTCATAAAACAAAGTGGCAAATTCCAATTCGTGTTTCTTTTGGTAGTCTTTTCTTTGTTCGTCGGTCCACTTGTTCCAGTTCTCTCGGTTCCATTCATTGTTTTTGTCTTGGAGGTTTTTTTGGTCTTCCATTGGTAAATGGACTTCCAATTCTCTTGGTACATAACTTAAGGTTTTTCCGTAACGATTTGCCTCCCAACTTCCATCACGAAAGTATTGTTGGCTAAAAAAAGCAGCGAGTGTATAATAATCCCTTCTTGTAAAATCTGAAATATAAGGATGGTCATGGCAACGAGCACAAGCCACTCGTTTTGCATAAAACAACCTTCCCACATACTCAGCGGTTTGCAAAGGGTCAGCACCGTCACGGATGTAGAACATGGTTTGTGGTGATTCTTTCACAGAACCAGTGGATGTGATCATCTCTGTCACTAACACATCATAGGGTTTGTTTGCGTGAAGAGAACTTGCTAAGTATAAAAAGAAAGCACCCGTGGGTATTTTACGCCCTTTGGATTTATCCCGTAACATGGCACCGAATTTGGATCCCCAATATTCAGCAAATTCAGGTTGTTTCAAAAAACTGACAACAAAGGATTCCAACGTTTCTTCTTTCGAATGTTCTAATTCTTTCCATTCATTCACATTCGGAATCACACCACGTAATTGGAGGGACAATCGCCGATAAATCGTCTTTTTGTCCGACTTTTCTATGTTAGGTGATATTTTTACATACATTTGGTCTAATGGATGAACTGCATTCTGTTTTGATCGGGAGGATACATAACTCAAGGAACCAATGATGAGTAATACTGAAAGGATTCGATAAACGTAACTTCGTATCGGAATTAAAACCATTCTCATATGGGAAAGATTCTATGTTGGATTTTGCGAATTGAAAATATTTTTCTTGCAAAAGTCAATTTTTTCCGGATAAACCTTGGTTGCGATGGCAGAAGAAAAAATCTATGAAATGCTTTGGGACTGCGAATTCTGTGGTTCCAAAAAATTACTCGGAAAAACACATAGGCACTGTCCTAATTGTGGTGCCACCCAAGACCCAAATAGAAGGTACTTCCCAAAAGAGGAAGACAAAGTGGCCGTCCAAGACCATATCTATTACGGCGCAGATAAAACCTGTCCGTTTTGCCAAACAGCCAATGGTGCCAAGGCAACATTTTGTGGGAATTGTGGTGGATCACTCGATGGAGCCCAGTCCGTCAAACTGCGCTCCGAACATGATGGAGTCACAGAAGATTCCGTCCAAAAAGCAAAAGAAGACCTTGCCTTTCAAAATTCCGAATTCATCAAACCCCATCCGAAAACTCCGAAATGGGTGCTTTGGTTACTTGGTTCGATTTTATTTGGTGGGATTGGATTTGTTTGTCTCGGTGTTTTATGGACCGAAACCGTTGAGCTCCAAGTCACTCACCATGAATGGTCCCGCACCATTGCCATTGACCAATTCAAACCTGTCCCTGAATCCGATTGGTGTGATTCTATGCCCATGGGAGCCTACAGTGTTTCGAGAAGTCGACAAATCCGTAGTTATGATAGTATCCCCGACGGACAAGATTGTCGAACCGTTCGTTCTGACCGAGGGGATGGGACGTTTTCCGAAAGTGAAAGTTGTACAACCAAATACCGAAAGGAACCAGTCTATGATGACCACTGTAGTTACCGCATAGATAAATGGGCCTTCGATCGAAATGCTGTAGCAAAAGGATTTGGCACCACACAAGAACCGTACTGGCCCACTCCTCAGATCCGGGAATGTGCAAGCACAGCGATTGGTTGCGAACGGCTTGGGCCCAAAGAGGAAAAGTATTTGGTGCACTTCACAGAATCCAGTGGGGAAACCAAAGGTGAAAAACATGATTGTGAATTTGATATGGCAAAGTGGAAATCCATTTTACCAAAAGCACAATACAAATCAGATAAAAGTGTCATTTTTAATTATATCACTTGTGACAACATACAGATGTTAGATGGAAATGGAGCAGAGGAATAAAATGGACCAAACTTGGTTAAAAACAACATTAGAGCGGTTTAAGAATGAACAAGACCCCGTACGAAAATTCTTAAAAGAAACAAAGTTATTTGAAGAGGCACTCGCCAACCAAGAATTTGAAAAAACCGATTTACTCATCCGTAAGGAACTCGGAGGAATTCTCACGACATTCAAAGAAAGTTTCCGAAAACTTGAAGAAGGTTTTGTACAAAAAGCACAAATTCAGAACATCGGAAAAACCAATTCGGCAACCACACTTCTCGATCGGATCATCATGAAAGTCACATCTGCAGGGTATGGACTGAATGGTCTTGGCACAGGAGTCAAAGCAACTTCAGCTGAAATTGAAAAAGTTCTGAATCATGACTTTTCCATGTTGGAAAAAGTAGGTAACTTACAAAAAGAAATTTTGGAAACCCTTCCCACAGCCTTTTCCACAAACCCAGAAGCCGCAATTGAGGCGGTGAACAAGTTGTTTCTCGATTTTGAAACACAATTTGAAGCAAGAAACTCAATCTTTTTAAAATCATAAACTAAGGAAAATAAAATGGCATTAATAGACAGAATAAAATTTGAAGGAAACCCAAGTGAAATCGTTTGGAAATACCCATCCGATGAAATCAGTACCGCTGGGCAACTCATTGTGGATGAAAACTTGGAAGCAATCTTTTTCAAAGAAGGAAAGGCTTTAGATACATTTGGTCCAGGAACCCATACACTCAAAACGGGTAACATTCCCATTTTAGAAGCACTCGTCAACCTTCCGTTTGGTGGAAAAACTCCCTTCACTGCAGAAGTGTATTATGTAAACAAATCCATTATGGCTTTGAAATGGGGAACCACAACTCCCATTCCTCTTGAAGACCCTAAATACAAAATTGTTCTCAATATACGAGCGTTTGGTGACTACAAATTCAGAGTCAAAGATTCACGCTCTTTTTTACTGAATGTGGTCAAAGGGGGAAACAGAACCACAAACGAAGCCATCGATGAATTTTTAAAACCAAACATCGTCCGTGGGATTGGTGACTTTATCTCCGAAGTCATTCTGAACAACAATACTTCGGTAGTAGAGATCAACAAATACCGTGATGAAAGTTCCACTGCTGGCCGAGTGAAATTGGCTCCAGAATTTGAAAAGTATGGACTAGACCTAACCGAATTTAACGTATCTTCGGTGAACTTTGACCAAAACGATCCTAACTACCAACGAATCCAAAAAATCATCACAGACAAATTTGAAATTGATATGTTAGGTGATAAATATCAACAGAAAAAAATGTTCGATATTGGACAAGCTGCCGCAGAAAACGAAGGCCAAGGTGGTGGCATGATGGGTGCTGGTATGGGCATGGGAATGGGGATGAATATGGGCAATATGATGGGCAACATGATGAACCAAGGCGGTGGACAAAACCAAGCTGGTGGAGCAGCTCCTGCAGCCAATGACCCAGCCGCAAGGATTGCCAAACTGAAAGGCCTACTTGACCAGGGGCTTATCAGCGCCGAAGAATTTGATGCGAAGAAAAAGGAGATCCTTTCTTCGATGTAAGGAGATAAAATTCTTCCAGATACTGTTTTCAATCCTATCGAACATTCCACATGGTTTTCGTTCGATGGGATTGGAAATCCAAGTTTACGAAAACAATTGTTTGATCTCAGCTAAGTTCGCCTCAGCTTCTCTTTCCCCTTTATCAATGATCTCTTGGTATCTCGCAAAATCAAATAACTGAAACTCTTCCAAATGAAAATGTACAAACAAATCCATCTTCGGACGTTTGAGGCGTGTGATTTCCCTTCCTTCCAAGGTGATGGTCCTTGTCATGATTTGTAGGATGGGTGGGTATTTGAGAGTGTCCCAAATGTAACGAAAGAATCCTTTTTCTGTGGTATTACGGTCTTCAAAGAGTTTCACTGGCACAATTTCTTGGAGGGGTGATACGTTAATTCCCATCACCACGTCGGCTCCTTTGGATCGAATGAGATTTTCGGGAACATTATTGATCATACCACCATCGACTAACAACTTTTCGCCGAGGCGGTAAGGAGGAAAGGCACCGGGCAAACTCATGGCACTTGTGAGTGCTTCTGTGATCGGTCCTTGGTCAAAAATATGTTCTTTTCCAGTTTGTAAATCCACTGCAGATGTGGCAAAAGGAAGTGGTAGTTCTTCGATCCTTTGGTCACCAAATCCTTTTTTTAACATACGTTTCATTCGTTTGCCCTTAAAAAACGCAACCACAGGTAAAGTCGGATCAAATGCACTTTCGAGTCCTCCGAAGAAGTTTTTTACCATTTCTTCGATTTCCTCGGGGCTATTTTTCCTTGCATACAATGCGGCAATGACGGCTCCCATGGAAGCACCAGAAACAAAATCAAAATGAATGCCTTCTCTATGTAAAACCTTGAGTAATCCCACATGTGCAAGTGCCCTGGCACCGCCACCACCTAACGCCAGTCCTCTAGTTTTTGATACAAGATAACGTGCAAGAGTGTCTTTTTGGTAAAAGGTTTTTAAGGATTGGTCTTGTGGGAGGTAACTTTTCCTCACTCCACTTTCCATCATTCGAATTGCACGGCCTTCGAAGTTACGAATGCGACTTTTCCAAAAATGGATGATCTCTTCTTTTTCTTTGTAAAATTTTTCGGGATCATCTTCCCAAAATACTAAAAAGTCAGACTGAACCACTAAGTAGTGTAAGTCGACTCTTGATGTGGATTCATCAAAGTATATATGGAGGAGTGGTGTTTTATTACGAAGATTGGTAAGATACTCCGAAATTTGAGTGGGGTCCATCCCTTTGAAAGTGGAAATCGGAATGGCCGAGGAGAGTTTTTTTGTCACTTCTCCATATTCATCTAAAAATGCTTTTACCTTTTCTCCAAAATGGTATTCAGGTTCTAACGGAATATGAACACATAACCTACGTAAACCGATCACTTTATCTTTCAGATTGGAACGATCTAAATTTTCACGCATCCTTGTTCCCATCATTTGGATGATGTTTTGCGCAAAGATTTTTTCTTGGGATGCTAATTGCAAAAACAACTTTCCATTCAATACATACACGAGTGTATCAATGACGGCAATGGCAGATGTAGAATGATTGGAACTAGAGATGAGTGAATTTTCGGCAAGGACTTGGCCTGATCCCACATACACATGAGATTGACCACCTACATTTTCCAATAGAATTTCGCCATATCGAACAATATAGATAGATTCAGAAGACTCCCCTTTGTAATAGAGAGCTTCATGACTACGGATTAATTTTTCTTGGACATTATTCGCTAAGCGAGTGAGAACCGATGGGGGAAGTTTTTTGAAAAGCTCCACAGACTTTAAAAATTTCTGTATCGCTTGTCGTTCTAATTCTGTGCGTTTCATTCTTCCCTCACCTTATTAAATTCGTATGTTCACCCACTCCTTCCTACGAAATTTTCCGACAAAAAGCACTGCCAAGAGTAAAATCCAAATAAAAAACGCAGACCAAATCCCCATTGTTCCCCATTTTAGTACTATCCCGAAGAGATAGGCGAGTGGTAACATGATGAGAAAGGAAACGATCAGATACACATACATCACATAGTACATCATTCCCGCACTACGAAGTGCAGAACCGACCACCATATGGTATGCATCTCCTACTTGGATGAGAGCCACGATACAAAGGGCGGGATAGGCTTCCTTCATGACTGATGGAACATCGGTAAACAAACTGATAAGCCAAGGTCCACCTATGATGAAAAATAAACCCATACTTCCCATGACAATTGCAGAGAATGTGGCCGATCGCATTGTCCCTTCATAGGCAAGACGAATTTTCCCTTGGCCCATGGCTTGTCCAAGGATGGTTGTGGCTGCAATTCCAAACGAAAAACCAGGCATAAACGACAAACTAAGACATGTTAGCACCACACTTGCAGAAGCGAGAGTAGTTGTGCTGATCATTCCAGCAATTTTATAAAATCCAGAAAAAGCAAAATTAACTAACGTTCCTTCGAGTGCAGGGGCAAATCCTACCACGCACAATTCTTTGATGATTTCTAAGCTAGGGGAAAAAATTTCATATCGAAAGAATTGGATCACATCTTTGCGTAAAAAATAAAATAAAACAACAAGGAGAGATGGGATAGAACTGAGACTTGATGCAATGGCCGCACCTTTGACTCCCATCGCAGGGAAACCCCAGTTTCCAAAAATCAGTAACCAGTTAAAGAAGATGTTTGTCACCGCAGCGACAATAGACGAAATCATACCAACTTGTACAATTCCAATTCCATCGAAGAATCCACGTAAGGCGAAACCAACAAAAAACAAAACAGTTCCTACAAAACGATAGGATAAATAAATGCCTGCCACTTCGATTACTTCTGGATCGTCACCAATCCAAGCCATAAGACTTGGAGCATAGAGATATCCAAAATAAGATAAGAGGGAACCGAGTACGAACGAAACATAAATCGAATTCACAAGGGTAATTCCGACCCCTCTTTCATTTTTTTCGCCAAATCTTCGTGCTACGATGATTTGTACGGCCATGGATCCACCCATGAGGAATGCAAAGATGGAAAAATATACCATTCCACCGAATCCAACGGAGGCAAGTGGCACTTCCCCTAACTTTCCGACCATAGCAGTATCCGCTACCATAATGGCAGTATAACTGATCATTCCAAAAAAAACTGGGATTGCTAAACTTAGAATTTTCTGATTGAGTCGAGTTGGCTTCAAGATGCGTCTAATTTTGTGAAGCATAGTTTTGTCATTTTTATATGTATATCGATCTACACAACCACCTTTATGGATGTTTACCCCCTGAAACATTGTTTCGCATTGGCAAAAAAAATCCAAATCCTAGATGGCACTTATACTTAGATTCTTACGAAAAAGCATATGGGACCAAAATTCGACCTTCCACTTTTTTTGACGATTATGCAGATAAAAACGAGTTCGCTAAGTTATACCACTTCCTAGAAAAGGCCCCATTCCTACATTTCCAAGCAAAGTTCAATCTCATCATCGCCTTAGTGAAGTTTGATGAACCAGAAATCACCGAAGTTTCCCATGATGTAGTTTTTTCCAATAGTTTGGAAGACATCAGTTATGCGGAATACCGTTTGATGTTTGGCAAAGAGGAACCGAAAGAAAGTTTTTATTCCAAACTCATGGCTTCCCTGGAAGGGCTGAAAAAAGGGGAAGAGTCCGCCAAAAAAGCGGGTAAACCCATCCAAGGGAAACTTGTGATGTCGCTACATAGAGATTTGAATTTTGAACGGCATTATGATTGGATGAAAAATTGGATGGAGAAAGAATCAGTCATCCGAGATGGGCTCGTTGGCATTGATTTTTGCCATATTGAAGAAGGCCACCCTCCCAAAGACAAACGATTATTCTTCCAATCCATTCAAAAAGACAACAAAGCAGAACCAAACACCGCACTTTCCATTTTGTATCATGTGGGTGAAAGTTTTCGTGACAAAACTCCCTTCTCTGCGGTTCGTTGGATTTTAGAATCGGCAGAATATGGTGCCCACCGACTCGGTCATGCACTTGCGCTTGGAATCGATTCAGATTATTTTTTAGGTGAGGAAAGAACCGAATTTGTTTCTGAAGCCAAAGACCAAGTGGAACACGAATTGATGTACTTCGATGAAATCACCACCTATGGTCCGTTTTATGCTAAGGAAGAGTTAGAAATCAAACGTAAGGAATACAAAACAAAACCAGATACAGAGATCCTTACGATTCCCTTTGATGAAACCCAGTCCCAATATTTGCACACATTTCAAAACTATGCGATGTCAAAAATTGCAAAGTCAAATGCCGTGATTGAATGCTGCCCCTCATCCAATTTGTACATTGGAATGTTGGAATCCCATATCGACCACCCCATCACAAGATTTTTACAAAATGATTTGAAACTCACCATTGGTTCCGATGACCCAGGGCTTTTTGGAACCACGATGGCCGAAGAGTACCATCATGCCCACACGGCAGGCGTTTCTGACAAAGACTTAGAAATTTTACGTTCTGTCTCATTGGACTACCGTTCCACGAAACTTTCAGGGCGTGAATTGGATTGACCCTGATGTGGTTTGGGTAAACTGGAATGTATGCGAGTATTTTCCCAAATTCTTGTGCCGATGATCACCTTTTCTTTGGTGTTTGGTCCCTTATATGGACAAACAAAAGAGGGTTTTTATGACACCAATAATTATGATTTGAGAAACATACCCAATTCTGATCCAGAATCCAATGTTTTAAAGGATGTCACTCTACCTCCTAAGTTTGAAACACCCATTCTGGCAACTCCCAAAAATGCAAAAACCCAATACAGTGGAATTGATTCCATTCCAGGTGCTGGTGCACTCCTAAACTCTCGAACACCTTCTAATTCTAGTCAGAATGCAATGAATCCTTATAGTCTGACGAATGCACAAAATTCACCGATCAATCCTCTCACTGGTGAAATCAATGAACAAGCATTACAAAACCAACTCCAAAAAAGTAGAACCAAACAAGAATTAAAGAAAAAACAAAAAGAAGAATTTGATGAAGATGCCATCTATGAAGAAACAAAATTCAGAAGAGGTTACATCATCTTCTTTTTGACTTTTCCTTTTGCTTTCGGTGCTTCGGTAGCCGTAGCATCAGCTTTTTTAGTCGAAAAGACAATTGTTGGTAGTATCATTATCATTGGAGGATCCACAGGTCTTTCGGGAGCCAATGTTTACGTGGACCAACAAAGATTGGAAGAACACCGCGAAAAGAAAAAGCAATTAGCAGACGTTAAACCTTGAAGTTCAAACGAATCCTCGTTTTTTTACTCCAAATTTTTGAATCCTTACAATCCAAACGATTCGAAATTCGAAAATTATATATGGAACACTTACGACCGATGGGTCGGATGTTTTATATTTTTTTTGGATTTTTATCGGTAGCAATCCTCATTTTAGATTTTGGATTTTATTATCCAGTAGAATGGAAACCGTATGTAACCATTTCCATACGAACGTTGGTTAGTTTCTTCATTGGTTATGAAACACTTCACTTAATTTTCACAAATAAAAAATGGAAAGAGTATCTCGATTTACATAAAATCGAATTGATAATTCTCCTAATGTTAGGCCTTGAGGTGATTTATGAAAAAAATATCATCTCTGTTTTAAAATCATATCATATCTCCGGTGATGACACCACACTCATCTTTTTATCAGCCAATCAGTTTCTGTTTTTATTTTCAAATTTAGCCCATTTCTTTCGGCTATCGAAAAAGAGAGAGTCAAAAAAACTAAATCCCTCCATTGTATTTGTGGGTTCATTTGCCTTTATCATTCTCATGGGAGTTTGTTTTTTACATTTTCCAAAATCAACCAATGGAGATGTTCGTACCATTGACATTCTCTTCACAACGATCAGTGCCACTTGTGTCACTGGATTGTCTACACTTGATATCAGTAGCCAATTTACGCTCACGGGACAACTTGTGATTTTACTTCTCATCCAAGTGGGTGGGCTTGGCCTTATGACCCTCACAAGTTTTTTTTCCATCTTTCTCACGGGAAAAGGTTCCGTGAGTGACACACTGATGTTAAAAGACCTGCTTTCGGAAGAAACTATGGGTCGTGCTAAGGACACATTAAAACAAATCACCTTACAAACATTAGCGATTGAATTTGTAGGAGCCACATTACTCTTCTGTAGTTTTCCAAAAAACTTTCCTGTATCATTTCCAGAAAAAATTTATTATTCGGTATTTCATTCTATCTCAGCATTTTGCAACGCTGGTTTTAGTTTGATGCCAAATGGAATGGCGACAGAAGCATTTAGAGATTCGGAAGGATTTTTAACGATTCTTATGTTTCTCATTGTTTTTGGATCCTTAGGTTTTCCTGTGCTTTACCAAATTCGAACTCGATTATTCCATCCAAGAGATCAAATATTTCGGTGGTCACTTACATCGAAATTAGTATTTCGAATGTCTGCTTTGTTATTAATATTTGGTTGGACCTCTCATTTGTTATTAGAATGGGATATGAGCTTAAAAGAATTTTCGATGGAAGAAAAACTATTCCACTCATTATTCTATTCAGTGACCACCCGATCTGGTGGACTCCATACTTTTGATTTAGGTCTTATGGGTCATCCTATGACATTTGTTACATTTTTTCTGATGTGGGTAGGCGGCTCCCCTGTTTCCACAGGTGGTGGAATCAAAACCACAACATTTGCAATATCCATACTAAATATCACAAATCAAATTCGCGGAAAGAGTCGTATGGAAATCGACTACCGAACCATTGCTGATTCAACGATTTCGAGGGCAGGTGCTACCATTGTGTTATCTCTATTTGTTATTTTTATCGCAATCTTCTGTCTTTTACTTACTGAAAATGCTCATTTTATCGATTTGTGTTTTGAAGCCGTTTCTGCCTTTAGTACGACAGGATTATCAAGAGGGCTTACACCACATCTTTCCGATTCTGGTAAAATTATCATTTGTGTTGTTATGTTTGTGGGAAGAGTTGGAATTCTTACCTTACTCATTGCCCTATCTAAAAAAGTAGACCATATCGCTTACGAATATCCCAAAGAATATGTAGTTGTAGGTTAATCATGCAAAGAAAAAAAATCGCTGTCATCGGTATCGGAAGTTTTGGAAAATTATTTGTTCGTTATCTTTTTGAAGATGGACACGAAGTCATCGCAATCGACAAAGACCCAGTCATCATCGATTCCATCAAAGAACACGTAACAGTTGCCGTCACACTAGATGCGACCGATGAACACGCATTACGTTCCCAAGGGATTGGCGATGTAGACTATGCGGTAATTGCACTCGCTGATGATTTTGAAACCTCCATTATTTGTGCTGATAGTTTAAAAAAATCAGGTGTGAAACAAATTTATGCAAGATACCAAACAGAACTGCAAAAAAGGGTTTTGGAATTACTTGGAATCCGAGACTTGTTCAACCCAGAAGAAAAAGCAGCAAGGAGTATGGCGGAAATATTTTCTTTTGTGGGGATGCGTTCGAGTTTTTTATTATCAGACGAATACAGTGTGGTAGAAGTCACAGTTCCCAAACGATATATCAACAAAACCATTGCAGAAGCAGACCTTCGTCACAAATACAATATCAATGTGATTACCATCAAACGTCCATTCACTGATAAAGAAACAAAGCGTGCCTCCGATTCCAAAACGGAAAAAATCCTCGGAATCCCACACGGGAGTACGGTTCTCAGAGAAGAAGATATTGTGGTTTTGTTTGGATCTCAATCCGATCTTTCCAAATTTTTAGAAACTTAAAAAAACCATGGGTCCAAAAAGAATCATTTGTCTCACAGAAGAACCAACGGAGATGATTTATCTCTTGGGGGAAGAAAAACGGATTGTGGGGATTTCTGTTTATACAGAACGACCTGTCCGTGCCAAAGAAGAAAAAACAAAGGTCTCAGCGTTTATCAGTGGGAATCTCAAAAAAATACTCTCACTGGAACCAGACTTAGTCATCGGTTTTTCAGACATCCAAGGCCAACTTGCCAAAGACCTCATTGAACGTGGGTTAAATGTGCTCATCTTCAACCAACGTTCCATCGCTGAAATCATCACCAATATGCAAATCATTGGAAACATTGTGGGCCAATCCGAAAAAGCCAAAAACATCACTGATGGTTGGAAACACCAAATCCAAACCTGGCAAAAACAAAATGAATCCATTTCCAAAAGACCCACCGTGTTTTTCCAGGAATGGGACGAACCCATCATCACGGGGATCCAATGGGTGAGCGAAGCGGTCGCTCTGGCAGGTGGGATCGACTGTTTTTCCCATCTCAAAGACCGTAAACTCGCCAAAGACCGCATCATCCAAGCGGAGGATGTGAGGGAGGCCAACCCTGACATCTACGTAGGTTCTTGGTGTGGGAAGGCGATGGACTGGGACTGGGTCCGGAACAAACCCGAGTGGCAGTCGACTGGCTTTCTCCAAAACAACCGAATTTATGAAATGGACCCAAGCATTATATTACAACCGGGCCCTGCCCTGTTTTTAGAAGGGATTCCGAAACTCAGAGAGTTCTTTTTGACAGCTTAATTACTCTCTTTGTCATCCATCTGTCATCTAAATGTAACAGAGATCCACTAGATTTGAAACATATCAATTAGATATGGAGACATTCATGAACGTTTCATGTAACCTGGCAAAGAAAAACATCACTTTGTCTGTTGTGATCGCACTCATCACAATTTTTACAATTGCAGGTAGAATCGAAGCACAATCTACCCCAACAACAACTAGCACAGATACTACGCAAAACACAGAAGCACCAGCTGAAACTCCTGCACCTGCCGCTGAAGCACCACAAGAATCCGCTCCGCAAGAATCGGAAATCGGGCTCGTTAAATTATTTGTGACTGGTGGATGGTCCATGTGGCCACTCCTACTCGCTTCCATCGTTGGATTTGGAGTGATTCTCGAAAGGATGTACTTTTTTTTCACAGCAAAGCTTGTGAGAAAAGGTTACAACCAAGATTTACAAGATGCGATTGATGCTTCTGGTATGCAAGGTGTAGACGAATTCCTAAAAGCGAATGAAGGACAACGAATCACTGATGTCTTAAAAAATGGAATGGAAGTTTCCCAAAACGACCCTGAAATTTTTGCCGCTGGTATCGAAAGAGAAGCGGGTGAAGTCATGACTCTCTTAGAAAAAGGACTCACTGTTCTTTCAGCAGTTTCCACAATTGCTCCACTCGTTGGATTCCTTGGAACCGTATCTGGTATGATCAACGCTTTTGATGCGATTGCAAACGCTGACCAAGTAAACGCAAAAGTGGTCGCAGGTGGTATCAAAGAAGCCCTTATCACTACAGCAGCTGGTCTGATCGTTGCGATCCCTGCGATGACATTCTACCAATACTTACAAGGCCGAGTTGGTTTTTTTACTTCTGAAGTAGAAGAAGCAGCAAACAAAATCTACAAAGAATACTTAAAACTCAAAGCCGGAAAAAAAGCGTAAAGCAAACGGTAAGTAACGAACCATGATCAAGTTAAAGAAAAAACAAGAAATAGAGGAAATTTCGGCAGCATCCATGTCGGACATTGCCTTTCTACTCTTGGTATTTTTTATGGTAACAGCAGTATTCTTTGTGAAGGAAGGACTTAACATTTCTCTTCCTCGCAAACAATCCGAACCTCAGCCATTTTTGCGTAAGAATGTATATGAAATTTTGGTCACTCAAGATCGTTACAAGATGCGTAACTCAGCGTTCGGAACAAAAGAATATGTTAGTTTACAAGAATTTCGTGATGACCTAAACCAAATGGAAATCCCAGATCTGAAAAACAAACTAGCACTCATTGTTACAACCGGTGATACCAAATATGCAAAGATGTTGGATGCTTTATCAGCAGTACAACTTCGCGGATTTGAAAAAATCTCAGTGAGAAAGAAGAAATAATATGTTACGAAGAAAGAGAGTCGCACCTTCAGTTCCAGTGAGTTCGATGGCAGACATTGCCTTCTTACTTCTCGTGTTCTTTATGGTAACCTCCGTATTGGATTCCGATCCTGACCTTCCCATCAATTTACCAGATGTTCCTGGAGGAGAGCAGTTAAACAAAAAGATCGCCAATCTTTACCTAACTGCTGACGAAAAAAGAACTGTTTATTTCAACTCAGTGAAAATGGAACTGAACGAAGCGATGAGTGAAATCAGAGCCAAAATTTCCACAACACCTGATCTTAAAGTTTTGATCCACGCTGACCAAGACTTAACCTATGAAGAACTAGACAGTGTTTTTGAAACCCTCCGAGAGATTGGTGCCTTAAAGGTATCTCTTGTTACCAAGACCACCCAAGGTGGCGGATTAAAAGGTAAGTAACGTGAGCGGAACAGTTGTTACACAAAAAAGATCCAAACGAGAAAGAATCCATAGATTCATTGATCGTTACCGTATGGAAACGGGTCTTGGAATATCTGCCGTCATACAGGCGTTAATCATTCTTTTTTGGTTCACACCTCATTTGGAGACAGACAGTTTGGATGACCTTGTAGAAGAAGTTGCCTTCATTGACAACGTTCAAATCCAAGAACCAAGCACTGACTCTAAACCAACCGATGGTGACTTTGATCTAACTGACAAAGAAAAGGAAGAAAAAAAAGAAGACCCTCGTATCGCTGGTGCATCCGACCCAATTGTTTCTGGTGCAACCTCTCCCGTAGATTTATCACCTAACGTTCGTCCTGAATACACATCCGATGCAAAAGCACTTGGTGTGACAGGGACAATGACACTAGAAGTGATCATCTCCAACACAGGGGAAGTGCTACGAGTGCGCTCCGTCGGCAAACAGTTAGGTGGTGGATTAGAAGAAGAAGCCATCAGAGTCTATCGCAGAAAACGATTTTCCCCTTCGGTATTAGAAGGAAAACCCATCACTGTAAAAGTGCTTGTTCCCATTCGATTTACATTGAATTAAACTCTATGGGCGAATCCACCACTGTTCCAGTGGTGGACCGGGCTCTCCGCTCCAATCTCACTTCCCCTTCTCTGGTAATTCCAAAACCTTATCCACTTCTTCCATTGGTTTCACTGGGATTTCGATTTTTTCAATTCGGAGTTCATGGACAAAGTCTGGATCTTCGAATCGATCTAAGATGGTGATCCGTCTTGGGTATTGTTTTCCATTCCAAGGTTCATAAAATCCAAATTTCAAAACACCTTGGTAAAAACTAAACAATTCTCGATAGGTGAATTCTAACCATTCCAATGCACCACTTTTTTGTTCAAAATAACCAACATATTGGTCTGTATCGGGAGTGGCATTCATTTGAACGGATGTGAAATAAACCACTTCATAGTTTTGTTCTAGTTTTTGTTTTTGGCCTGCATATTGGATGATAGGATAGTTCTTAAGTCGCCATGGTAAAGTAAGGTAAGATCGAAGTGACTCGAGATATATTCTAACTTCAGTATCGTCACTGTAAGCTTTCCCTGTTTCTGGAGAAATTTGATAAGTAACTTTTTTTTCTAATCCGTAGATAAAACCTTTTTTCTCTCCACCTAATAACTCAACTTGCATGGCATCAGCTTCGAAATCCAAATATACCCGCATCCTGATTTCTTGTTCTTTGATAGGAGTAAAAAATCTGACAAAATGATTATGCCATACATCTTTAAGTATAAACTGAACTTGTTTATACTCTTTCCAATCCCCAGGACTTAATTCTTTGATGGGAGGATTGGTAACTACTGTTATGCCTTTTTTCTTTAACTCAGGATCAATCTTATCATAAGATAAATGGGGTGGTCTTAAGTCGGCCGTACCACAAGAGAAAAGAAAAAATAGTGAGCCTAAGATCAGTTTTTTTGAGCAGAACATAGAGGTCAAATTGCATCAAAAACAAATGTCTGTCAATAGGGAAAGTGAGGCAGGTACAATCGAAATCATAGAATGATGGCTTGTCTCATTGCTCATTAACGCAACAGAAATCAAACATTCGAATACGCTTCAGTGGTTCTTATGAAAAAAGAGAAAGGGAAGTAAATAAGGAAAGAGATTTTAGACTGAATTTAAGATGTTACGAAAGAAGAGAGAAAAGGCCGGAAACCCGACCCTCTCTTTCAGAAATGATGATTATGCTTTTGCAGCACCTGTTTTTTTGATCGATTCCGCAACTTCATTGATTTTTGCTTTTACGGATTCAATTTTTCCTTCAGGCATTTTTGCTTTGATTTCTTCAGCAATTTTGTTGTAGTTTTCTACGATTTTAGAACGAGTTTCATCGTAGTTTTTTCCAGCAACACTAGAGAATTCTTTAATGTCTGTTAGGATTTTGTCCACAGATTGGCGGATCTTTACTGAATCCTCAGTATTGTCCAAAGCACCTTTGGATACTAACTCATTGTAAGTAGTTTCCAATTGTGTTTTTGCTTTTTCTAAACCTTCTTTTCCAGATTGAAAAAGACCGATTCCCGCGTTAAGAATGTCCATGATTTGTTTTTCCATAATTTAGCTCCTGGTTTTCACCTATTTGTGCAATGCACAATACTGTTATGTGCGTTGCACAAATTTAAACAAGTACTTTTTCTAGGATGGGTCAGTTTTTTTGAAATTTTTTTGTCTATCTCTAGGAAATTCGGCCCTGTATCAATCGGTTTCGATTTCTAGAGCGCTGATTGGCTCTTTTTGTTGTGCCATGATCGATTCCAAAAACTTCACATAAGCCTCGCGACCAGGGTAGGCCACTTGGTTCACACCTGTTTTCACAGCCGCTTCCGCAACTGCTGGCGCAACATGGTATAACACACGTTCGTCGAGTGGTTTCGGAATGATATAGTCTTCCCCAAATCGAATTTCCACTTCGTTATACGCTTGGCATACTTCGATCGGAACAGGGATTTTTGTGAGTTCACTGAGAGCGTATGCCGCTGCGAGTTTCATTTCCATGTTCACCACTTTGGCACGGACATCAAGGGCCCCGCGAAAGATAAAGGGAAACCCAAGTACGTTATTCACTTGGTTAGGATAATCACTGCGACCTGTTGCCATGATGAGATCTGGTCTTGCCCGTTTGGCATCAGGATAAGGAATCTCTGGATCAGGATTGGCAAGGGCAAACATAATCGGTTTCTCAGCCATGGTTTTCACCATTGCTTCTGTTACTACATTCGCAACCGACACACCAATAAAGAGGTCTGTTCCAGGAAAGATATCTGCTAAAGTTTCGGCATCTGTGTTTCGAACAAATGGAAGTTTGGATTCATGTAAATTCGTACGTTTGTGATTGATGACACCACGAGAATCCAACATAAAAATGGATTCGTGTTTCACTCCGATATGAGTCAACATCTGAGCGATCGAAATCGCAGCAGCCCCTGCTCCATTGATCACAACCTTCAAGTTTTCTGCTTTTTTCCCAGTGATTGTAAGTGAATTGAGAAGTGCCGCAGTGGAGATGATCGCAGTTCCATGTTGGTCATCATGGAAAACAGGGATTTTCATGTTCTCGTCTAATGTTTTTTCGATATGAAAGCATTCCGGGGCACGGATGTCTTCTAAATTGATCCCACCAAACGTTGGTTCAAGGGCCTTTACAATCGTGATGAATTTTTCAGGATCTGTTTCGTTGATTTCAATATCAAATACATCGATTCCTGCAAATTTTTTAAATAAGACAGCTTTTCCTTCCATCACTGGTTTTCCAGCGGAAGCTCCAATGTTGCCAAGACCTAAAATGGCAGTTCCATTGGTGATGATACCAACTAAATTCCCTCGGTTGGTATATTCATAAACGAGATCAGGTTGTTTTTCAATCTCAAGACAAGGGTATGCGACGCCAGGTGAGTATGCCAAAGACAGGTCATAACTGTTCTCCGTTGGTTTTGTCGGAACTACTTTGGTTTTTCCTTTCGGAAACCTAGAGTGATACTCAAGCGCGTGATTTTTCATGGTCTATTTTCCCATGATTTATGATTCAATGGAAAATCCTAGAATAAATTGAGAGAAAGCACCTCCAAAAAAGGTTGCTCTATGTTCTATGTCCCTTCAGAGTAAGTCCTCATCGAAGTCCGGGGGAGGGCATTTTGGAACTGGTTGGCGAATTTTTTGGAACGGCTGTACTGATCCTTTTAGGCGATGGAGTTGTCGCAGGCGTTTTATTGGAGAAAACAAAATCCAAAGACGCAGGTTGGATCACCATCACAACGGCTTGGGCTCTTGCTGTATGTTTTGGCGTTCTTGTCGCAAAAGCACTCGGTAGCCCTGGTGCACATCTGAATCCCGCTGTGACACTTTCAGTTTGCATCCAATCGGGAGAATATTCGATCTTTTTACCGTATGCAGTGGCACAAGTGTCTGGAGCTTCCCTCGGTGCCTTTTTGGTTTACTTACACTACCTTCCCCATTGGAAAGAAACAAAAGACCCAGGGAAAATCTTGGCCGTATTTTCCACAGAACCTGCCATCAAACACACTCTCTCCAATGTCATCAGTGAAGGGTTCGGAACCTTCCTTCTCATCCTTGGTATCCATGCGATTTTTTCGCCCTTAAATGGTGGCGCCAGTGGGATCGCAGGTACAGGCTTTGTGGCTCTCCTCGTTTGGGCCATTGGACTTTCGATGGGAGGCACTACTGGGTATGCGATTAACCCAGCTCGTGACCTTGGTCCAAGGATCATCCATTCACTGCTTCCAATACCCAATAAAGGTGACTCTGGTTGGAAGTATGCTTGGCTTCCCGTAGTGATTCCGTTAGTGGGTGGTGGACTTGCGGCAGTGGTGATCCGGTGGGTGATTGTATGAAAAAAATTGCTTTCACACTATTACTCATTGGAATCTCAATTTACGGCCAATCAACAACTATGTTCAAAACAGTGAAGTTGATATGAAGTCTTATATCCAAATCCAAATTGTCATGAAGGTAATCGCAAATGATATCCGAGTATTTTAAAGCGATTCTAGACAATAGTCCAGAAAACATAGTTCTAATTAACAAAAATCATGAAGTTTTGGCATTTAACAAAACAATTAAAGATGTACTCTTTCAATTTCATCAAATTGAAATCAAAATCGGGGATCTATATTATCCAAATTTTGTCATCGAAGAAAATCGAAAATTATACCTTGAAGCGTTTGAAACAGCGATCAATGGAAAACCATTTTTAATTCAAAATTATACTGCAAATGAAAATATTGCGTACTGGTTTGAATACAAAATGTTACCTGTTTATATTGAAGATGAACTGTTAGGTGTGACTTTAACTGCAAAGGATATTACAGCAGAAAAAGAAGCAGAACTCAAAATCATTGATCTTTCTGAAAAACTAAAAGCAATTCTAGACAATACAGACGAATCAATTACCCTACTTGATTTAAATTTTAAAATTTTAGCAATCAACGAAATTAGCGCCCAATCCATAACCAAAAATACAAATTCAACAATGTTTGTTGGAAGAGATTTTAGAGATTTTATTCCTGATAAGGAGAATTTATTTTATCAGTGTTATGCAAAGGCGATTCAAGGGGAAAAAGTTTCCATAGATATTCCATATCAAAGTTTTAATGGAGAAAGTATCGTTTACCAGACTAAGTTTAATCCCGTTTTTGATCGAAATCAAAAACAAATTGGTGTTTCCATTTTTGCAAAAGATATATCTGAAAAAAATCGTTTAGAAGTTTCATTAAAAGAAAGTGAAGAAAAATTTAGAAAAATCACCGAACTTGCACCCATTGGAATCATCATTACTGATAAAAAACTAGATATTACTTATGCAAACATTTATGTAAAAAAACTTTTAGATTATTCATCTGATGAATTAATCAATTTGAATTTATCAAATCTAATTCAAAATATCAGTATCACTGACTCTGAAAACATTGATATTGATAATCTAGGCTTAAAAATTGAGAATATTTTTTTTGATCAAGAAGAGTTCACTGCTATTGCAAAAGATAAACAATATAAGAATGTACTTTTGAGTTCTAGTTTGATCTTAAGCCAAAACAAAACTGGTTATATTTTCATATTTCAAGATTTAACTGCGATAAATGATAAAAACGCAACCATTGAAGTCCAAAATAAAAAGCTAAGGGACGTTGCTTGGTATCAGTCACACATCATTCGATCACCATTATCTAGAATTATGGGCCTTATCAATTTATTAGAAGATCAAAATTTGAATGAAGAAGAAAGGTCATATTGTTATGATTCGATCCTAGAAAGTGCTCATGAACTCGATCATGTCATTCACAAAGTGGTAAAAAATGTGCCCTAATTCTGTATCGTTTGAAACGTCACACAAGCACTGATCGTATTCATCTTTCCGGATTGTAAATCCGAACATTTCATCTCCATCACTTGTTTATGGCATTGTTTATAAACAGTTTGGATCTCGATTGGATCATGTCCGATGAGTTTGTATGCGTTACTGTCTCGAAAGCGTTTTTGACAATTCGCTTCATCGAGTCGTCCTTCCGTGAATTTTTTTAAATTTTCAGGAATGAATTTCCAGTCTGTATCGGCACATTCTCGAAATTTTTTACATAAATCAGAGGTTAAACTTAAGGATTCATTTTGCCATTCGATATGATTCATCCCCTTATCTTTTTTACAGGAAAACAATGTGCCAATCAGAAAGAGAAGGAGGATTAGAACAAAAGTTGTATTTGGATATGTTTTGAAATTGGATCGGTGACAAAAAAAATTCATATAAAAAGGCCTTAATAACTTCATAGAAGGAGATCTTGAAATAATTGCAATTCGTTAATTTTCCAGAAAGGCATTCAAAAAAAACGAACCTACAATTGATTCTATATCCCAAATCATTTTATTTTCTAAATCTTACATTCTCGAAATGTTCACTTGATTGTTCGAGTACCAAACGATAGTCATTGCCTAAAAAATAAATATAGGCATCAGCCATTTCATTCTTATGTAGCACGATTAAATTACAGTATTTATAGTTAAACTTCAGTTTTGGATCAAATTCGAATAAACTGTTACTCCCCCAATTTGCATTGAATGTATTTGCCAAAACTTTTTCTGGTAAAGGATTTGATTGAATCTTGGGATTTTCTCCCGCTAAATTCATTAAATTGAGTATAAAATCTTGTACATAACCTTCATCACTGGGTTTCACAAGAACAGCATTTGGGTTGTTTTTAATAAATTCTTGGTAATGTTCCCATTTTTCTTTATACGATTTTATAAAATAACGAATTTCAACCCCATTCGATTGATTCTTTAATGCATAATTGTAAGGGAATGGACCATCTTTTTTGACAGATACCATTTCATATTGTTTCGGAATTAAATTCTGAATCTCCATTGAATTTGAATTTAAAAGAGAGGTGAAGTTTTCTTTATTCTGATTTAGATATATCTGATCTGAACTCTTACAACTGATGACTAAAAATATAAATACGATAACTTTTTTCATTCAAACTTCTCTCAATTCATTTTCTATTCATTCAACGATTCAAGGTAACAATCAATACGAATCTTATTTCTCATTCTTTCGTCTCTTTTTTCCGTATCAGAATTTCAATTCGTTCTTCATTCGCTTTTTTTTCTGGTGTATCTGAAGTTTTTGATTTTTGAAACATCGCATAACCTTGCACAGATACTTGTTCTTTTGGAATTCCGTAATCGTTTACTAATTTCTCCGCAAGGATTGAGGCACGGTTCGAATGGTAATCCCATGAGTTTTGAAATTTCGATTTGTCGATTTGTGATTCATAGGGGATATGAACACGCACTACGATATCAATCTCCATTCCTTTGGATAAGATTGCCAATTGTTCAAATGCGAATTTTAGATCCGGATCGGTTTTTAATACATCATCTGAGGCTAAATCGGAACCTGCGAAGGTTAATTTCAATTCTTCTGTTTCGGCAAGACCAAGTTTTAACTTTGTCTTTTCTTTTAATGCCTTGAGTGCAAAACCAATTCGTTCCCAAAGTCGAAATACTTCCGATTTCGGTATCATCGTATCATCTTCTAAAATCCCAGAACCTCCATCAAGAATCACTCCAATGGAACTTACATTCAACCCAAAACCTCTTTTGATATCTTTTGCCACTTCATTCAATCGTTTGGAGTCTACTTTGCTCACTGCATACAGAATGATAAATAACCCCAACAAAAGCGTGATCATATCGGCATAAGTGAGTAACCAACGATCATGTGATTCTACATGTTCTTCTTCTCTGGAAACAAAACGTGATCGTTTTCTCATGATTCCTCTTTTAAAGTGGGAAATGCGTTATATAAAAAATTCCACTCTTTCTCTTGCACCAAAGCATAAAATTCATCAAACAAAGATTGGTGAACAGGTAACGTGGCATAATAACCTTGTTCCACTTTTTTAAAGAGTGGATACACTCCAAGTAACCTTGACATCATCGCTGCCGGTTTGATGATATAGGCACTCACTGGTTTATGTGCCAATTCATAAAACTTTTTTAAATTAAAGAGAACCACTTCTAACTGTTTTTTCCGTACGTCTCGTTTGTCCAATTCACAAAATAATTCAAAATATTCATCTTGGTTGATTTCGTTTCCATACACCCAACCTTTTGCCAAGAGTAGTTTTGCCATTTGGATATCTAAATCGTCGGTGATGAAATTCAATTCCATAAGACGTTCGATACTTTCCCGAGTTCCTTCTTTTAACATATTTTTTACTTTGTCATAGGTTTGAAATGCCAATGTTTCCCATTCTTCTTTCCCATCCAAATTATACACAGTTTCAAAGAAAAATTTCGCCATTTCAATGGTTTCAGCCCGATGGAAAAAATCATAATAATATATATGAAATCGTTCCACTTGCGCGCGAACAATTTCACGTCTGGCCGCGAGGATTTCTTCAGATAATTTTTGTTTCATTACGATTTCAACTTACATTCGTCATAAAATAAAACGAATCTTTGTGAGAGTACATATTGATTCATTGAGACATTTGATTGGCAGACTGATTTCATTTTTCTGTCACTTGATTCAAAATATACGAAGGAAATCCTTGTTGGTCTCTTTCATACGGTGCTATGGAATATTGATTGGGAATGGAAATAATTTCTTGGTAAAATTTATACGTAGAACGAAATAAAATTTTTGGAGCATCAGTGGATTTTGGTGTGTAATAAAATTTGATTCCATAACGAAAATGATTGGCCCATCCTTCTTTTGTTACTTCCAGTAATGGATATTCGGCCGGGATTTTTTTATTTTGAACGACATTGTAAACAATATCACCTTTTTTATAAAGACGGACACCTTGTGTTTCGTTAACCAAACGAACAGAACCAACTTCCGGGAAAGACACGGAAAGGTAAGTTAAACTCACATAATTCCCTCTATTCTTTAATTGCAAAGTCACAAGCGATTCTTTTCCAATTTGAAATTTTGGTTCCACATCTAAAGAGATAAAGGATGGCACAGGTTGCATTGGTAGGTTTGCAATCATTTCCCATCCATTGAACACAAATTCCTGCGAATAGTTAGGATTGGTTGGAAAGATTCGAAACGATTTTTCCTTCGCGCTGTATTCAAAATCTACACGTTTACTTCGTTTTAATTCTTCATGTTCTTTTAGTTGGAAACCGTCCCAAATTTTTTTACCTTTTCTATATCCCATAGGAACCGAAAACAAACCTAACGGTGGTTCTTCGGACATTACTTCAACAAACACGGAATTAAAATTATCTCCAGGAAGTTCAGCAAGAACGATACGTCTGAAACAATCGCCAGCAAACAACGGTTTTTCTTTTCCTGACACAGATCCTGGAAGCCAAACATTTTGTTTGCCGTCATAATACATCGGCCCCAAATTTTTGAGAAAAAATTCCAACTTCCATAAAAACGTCCAACTAGATCCTTCTTTCCGAAATGCCGATAAAACCTCGCTTTGTCCGGATTGAAAGAGAACCAAAGTTTCCATTTCTGGAGTTTCATCCAAATTGATTTGTTTTTGACCAAGGATGCGGATGGGATCCCCAGCTTCTTTGCCATACACCGCAAGCCGAATCTCGAGTTCAGAAGGATGTTCTTTTTGGGAACAGGAAACGAAGGATTCTAGGCATACAAGGGCAAATACGGCAAAAAGGAAGGGACGAAGGGAATGATTCATAAGATAAAAACATTCCAGCACACTAAAACTCCAATTCAACCTTTTTTGCTTTTCGTAACCATTCGATTGATTATCATCGTCTAAGTAGTAAGAATTGGGGACGACATTGGTTTCGACTGTTGTTGGCTTGGATTCAGTGGCACGTAGGGGTGAGGGACCTCTTAAAAACCTTCAAAACAATAACTGCAAATAACGAATTTGCTCTAGCAGCTTAATTTTAAGCTCTACGGTTTCCATGGCTGTTTCCTTAGGTGGCCAAGAAACCGACACCTCTCTAAGGACCTTTCGGATCTGTCGCCCGCTTCGGGCCGAATTGAACTCTAAGTAGGATAGGAATGAGTCCCCCGTTTGTAGGGTAAGTCTTTCCGAAATTCATTTGCAAACTAAACGTGTAGAAGCTGCATTTGAGGACGATAGGACCCGGGTTCGACTCCCGGCGTCTCCAAAATCTATTTTAAGCATCACAATCCCATTTTCATATAACAAATGATTTACGACGGGAGTCGAACGACCGCGAGAATCAGAAACAGTAGCGACCCATAGGGAGCGTGAAGCTGTTTCTGTCGAAGGCAGGATGCCTGAGACCTCGAGCGGGACGGGCTGGAACGTGTTCGACCTGGATGGGAGAACCGTGGAAGC
The DNA here is from genome assembly GCF_000017685.1 of Leptospira biflexa serovar Patoc strain 'Patoc 1 (Paris)'. Lineage (NCBI taxonomy): Bacteria > Pseudomonadati > Spirochaetota > Leptospiria > Leptospirales > Leptospiraceae > Leptospira > Leptospira biflexa. Next base: position 132,472 of record NC_010602.1, on the reverse strand, counting down.
CGACTCCCGGCGTCTCCACAGTTTCGGCATTCGCTTCTCGCGCTCAACTGGCCCTCCGTGGCCAGAGCTCTCGCCCGCACCCATCCCTGGGTGCTTTTCGAAGCAAACACCTCCACTAAGGTAACCACGCTAAAGTTTATAAATGTTTGATTGGTTTTTTTTAAGATTTTCGTATAACAAATGATTTACGACGGGTGGCGAAGGCGGGATGCCTGAGACCTCGAGCGGGACGGGCTGGTAACAAATTGGAAATTCATTTTTTTACTTGGTCTTTACCGTTAGATACATAAAGAATAGGGTTAATCATATTGAAAACATCTTATCGATTCAAATTCATTTCTAAGAGTTCTATCGTAGCTTTGATTTGCCTAATCTCTCTTCATTGTAAACCTGAATACGAAGAAATTGAAACAGTGTATGAAGACCAAAACAATCAAAAAATAACAGCTGTGTATCACAATCCTTTCGATGACAAAGGTATCTTCTCTGTTACTCTAAAATTCAAACATGGGAATTCTGTTACTTTAAATCAAGGTATGGCCGCATCAGGAGTTCGTTACACCGATGACAAAACATTGGTTTGGTGGACAAAAAGTGGAGAAGCATTACTGATGGAGCCTGATGGCAAAGGCGACTGGGAGATAACCAATAGATACAAAGAAATGACCAATGATCAAAATCAATGATAGATTTTGTTCTTCAATGATTCATCCACAGAAAGGATTCAATTTTAATCTTTGGCCAAACGCCGAACCATGTATGATAATAAAGCATATAGATTCCAACAGTAATCCCACATAAGATAAGAAATACGGCCGTTTTACGAAAGACCAAAAAATTTCCAATATCCACGGTCATTTTCAAAACAATCTTTGTTAACCTATCTATGATTGAGAACAAAAAGAAAAAAAGTAATAGAACGACACCCATACCTATCAAAGTCGCAATGGATTTTTGATACGTACTCGCCAAACTCAATACATGTCCGTTGATCAATGTGACAACCAAATCAACAGCAAGGATACAAAGAAGGCGAAAATAAAATCCTAAAAACCAATGAAAGAAAGATTGTTTTGATGAAGCGGACATGGAGTAAAATTTAGAAATCCAAATGAAACTTGCAACTGTGATTTTAAAAAAACAAGGATCGAATTAGAACTTTTTTATCCATTTACTTTCAATTTGATTTAAGATTGATTCGATTTCTGTTTGCAATACCGTCTAAACTACAGTTTGTTAGCTGAATCTTTATATTAAAGGAATTTAAACTATGCCAGAACAAAACTTGGAAAAGAAAATCAAACCAGTTTCGATGATTCTCGGAATCTCTATATTTTTATTTGGAGTTTTGAAATTTGTAGACCCTTTTAAGGGATGGTATTCGGCTCAAATCACATTCAGTGGTTTGCCAACGCCAGCCTATTGGTTTGGGATTGTTTCCGAAATCTTAGTTGGATTGGCATTTTTGATTCCCTTCCTTCTGAAAGGAAATCCAATCATTGGTCCACACAAACGCACCATACTAAGTCTAGCTTCCGTCAGTATCATCATGATTATGTTAGTCGCTACCTACGTACATTTGCAACCAGCCGTACCAAGTGATGTCCTTCCACTTAAGATTAAACCACCTCTGATACCAGGAGCATTTGCATTTCTTGGTATTTATAATTTATATCATTTACAGAAAAATAAAGGCTGAATCATTTCTCATCTTTGCAATGCGCATACGTTTTATGAATGTAGGATTGAAGAGGAAGTCTATTTCCCAAACATTCTCGAACGATATTTGAATTTGAAAGGACTTATAACCTTCACTAAGACCCAGGCGAAAGGTTGGATTTGTTTGGTAGGTGAAGTGAGTTTAGAGGGAGGAATGATAGAGACAAAACTAGAATAAATTCTATTCTAGTTTTGCCTTTTGAGTCGATTGAACGAATTTTAGTCGGTTTTCTTTTTTAACAACATATCTGTTTTTCCAAGTTGCGACCCTTGTTTTTGAAATTGTTTTTTACTTTTGGCAGTATCGATCTGTTTTGTTGAAAAATCCAAAAACTCTTTTTCCTTTAGGGTAGTAGAAAAAACTGCTTTTGTCTTTGATTCATTTACTGTTGCATTTTTTTCAGCATACACACGAATCGCAGACTTCCTAAGGTTTTTCGATCCATTTGCATCTCCAAATACTTTAATCAGTAAAGTATCGGCTTCATTCGATTGTAGGGCTTTCAATGCTTCGATGGCATTCCCTTTGACATATGTTCTAACAGTATTGGATGCGATCACATTTTCTAAATAAGGGACTGGATTTGGATCAATACTTTCCAATCCGTTTTTCCAATCCACATCATTCGTATGACGTATTTGCGTCAAAAAGGAAGTGATTTTTTCCAGTTTTATTGGATCCAAACTTTCGGAGTAGATTCCAATCGATGTTACAATTAATAGAAATATAAATATTCGTTTCATAGTTTAATACGCTAACGGGTTTCTCCTCAATACCCATCCTTGTTCCCCAGTCAATTGACTTTGATTTGTGACTCCATCACCAGCCCAAAACATAAGGTTTAAAGCTCCAGAATTTGTAAATCCAGTGCCTAAACATTCTGAAATATCAACGACACCATTCCCATTCACATTATGAGCGGCCATACACTTTGGAGTTTCAATTAAAGGATCTTCAACATAGTTGATTGCCGAGGCATTTGTTGCTCCAGTTCGTTCATTCACATGGAATAAACCAAGAAAGTGACCAGCTTCATGTGCAATCGTGTTTCCAATAAACGTTAAATCAGCATTTGAGAGCACTGTTCCTACTGCACCGCTACTTCTATGTGATTCTGTAAACACAACCATTCCACTTGCTTTGGTTCCCACAAATCCAGGAAGTCCTGGAATTCCACCAGCAATCCCTAAAAGCCCAGCAATACCATCAGCCTCAGAAGCAAAGTAAATGTTCAAAGCATTTGGATCTTGTAAGTCACCAGTAGATGTGTACAAACGAATCAAACCTCCTGGGAGATTTTTATTTTCAGATGCAACATCAGTGATGGAAGAAAATTCTGTGTTCGTGGAAATCGTTACCTTAAAATTCAAGTCGATCCCAACGGTCGATTGTGCATATACTTCCTTAAATCGATCCAAGGCTGGTTGGATGGCATCCAAAGTTTGTGTTACGTAGGAATTCGGTAAAAAGATAATGTTTACGTTTAATTTCTTGCGAGTGGTCCACACTTTGTTCAACCCATTGGTAGAACTGGACCCACCACTGGTAAAAAAGTTCCTATCCTCGGACGCTGGCACATTACACGAAATTGCTTCTTTATAGGTAAAATTTGCATTCACAGGACCATTCAAATCCAAACCGATTCTTTGGTTCAAAAATGCAGGATTCGGTGTGATGAAAGATCCGGAAGCCAAGTAAAAAAATGAGTTGGAGCCATAAGAGTGCATGGAAGTCGCATGTTGGCCAGCGAGAATGCCTTCTCGATTATTGAAAGTATTCGAATAACTCGCATTTCCATAAAAGAAATAGAGAGTCGGTCGAAAATCTGCGCCGGTAAATCCATGATCCTGTTCAAAATAAACAATCGCATTTGGATTGTTAGGTCCCGCTGTATAGGACAACATATCCGACCAATATAAAGTTTTTCCATCATCATAAAAATCGGGTGTACTTCCGACAACAGGCACCGTTAATTCCCGTTTTTGAATGCACGGCTGACTGCCGCTATTCGCACTGGACCCGACTGCCAAACCCAATAACAGAAGGCTAGTATCTAACCCACCACCACCACCTTTGCCTGGACATCCGATGGTTAAAAATGTAATTGCTATTGTAGCGAGAATCGCTATCTTACGTTTCATATTTTCTATTTCCTCAACTGGTGTTTTTATTGCAGGAACATGTTAAAAAATGCAAAATTTTGCATGCTTATAAACACCTAATGCGAACCATACGAAACGATAACTTTTCTTCAATCTTTTTGATGCGAATTTGTACTTATTTTTTCCATTTTCAATGGAAATTAGAATCATTTTTTAATCTTTTTGTGTCACGTGCAGGAGAGGCACCAAAAAACCGAGTGTATTCGCGGTTGAATTGTGAGGTACTTTCATAACCAACATCTAACGCTGCATCGGTGACGGAATAACCACTATAAGTTAGAAGTTTGCGTGCTTCGAGAAGTCTTAGCTGTTTTTGGAATTGGATGGGACTAAGTCCGGTAATGGATTTGAATTGTCGATGAAACGTAGTGATTCCCATACAAGCTTTGTTTGCAAGATCCTCTATTTCAAAAGAATGAGTAAAGTGTTGTCTCACCCACTGGATCGATTGGTGAATGCTCGAACCTTTTTGGTGGGATTGAAACAATTGCCGAAGACGCCATCCTTCTGGGCCAATCAATACATGGTATAAAATTTCCCTTTCATAAGCTGGTGCTAATGCGGCAATGTGTTCTGGCGTTTTCATCAACCGTAACATTCGTAACCAAACCTCCAAAAATTCTGGAGTAGCCGGACAGGCAGAAAACTCATCCGTATCATTTTTAAAAGCAACTGTGTTTGGTGTATCTTTTAACAAATCGAGTAACACTTTTTGATCCAATTGGAGTGCTACAGATAAATAGGGACGACCATTCTTTGCCTGTCTTACAGAACCAGTGGCTGGCATTTCTGTTGGGATCACAAAATAAGATGGACCTTCCATAGGAACCATTTGTCTGCCAATTGAAATCGTTTTGCCACCTTGGACAACAAGACCAACTAAAGGTTCATAAACAGCAGCAAGTTGGTGTTCCGGAACTTCACCTTGGATCATTAACACACGTGGGATTCCCGTTAATGTAGGTTTGGTGGTCGCACTACAACATAATTCAGCGATCTCATTCACCAACTTTTGCATATTCCCAGGATAACATAAATAATACTTTTAAGCACTTTAAAAAAAGAATAAATGCATTTTTTATAACGATTTTATTATCAAAAAAATACAATGTGGTAGTTTTAGGCAATTATTAAGTAAGATCGGATCTTGTGCTAAACAGGTAAATCTGTTAAATTTTTTTTTAACGTCACTTAAACGGTAAGAACCGACTTTTGTAAAAAAACTAACATTCGTTTGGATTCAAAAGACGATTCATCTGCCACTCAAGTGTCCAAGGAGAATTTTATGAAAGTAGCTATCATCACAGGTGGAAGCAATGGTATTGGGAAAGCAACGGCTCTGGAGTTAGGCAAACGAGGGATCGGTGTGATCCTCACTTACAATACTTACAAAGACCGGGCAGAAAAAGTTGTGAATGAAATCGAAAAGAATAAAGGGGTTCGTGCAGTCGCTCTGAAGTTGGATCTCACAAAAAAAGAAACGTTTGAACCTTTTGTCTCTGAAGTCAAAAACAAACTCGCTACAATTTGGAATCGATCAAGCTTTGATTACTTAGTGAATAACGGTGGAATTGGTGGTCCAATGCTTTTCACTGAATTAACGGAAGAGTATTTTGAACAAATTTTAAATACCAACTACAAAGGCCCAATCTTCTTATCACAAAAATTGGTAACTCTGATGGAAGATAATGGTGCCATCGTCAACACTTCCAGTTCCTCCAGTTCCAAAGCCTTTGTGGGTTATTCCATTTATGGATCCCTCAAAGCAGCGCTGTCTTCATGGACACGTTATCTTGCCAATGAGCTAGCACCTCGTAAAATTCGAGTGAATGCTGTTTCCCCTGGCCCAACTCATAGTAATTTTGGAGATGGAGCGTTTGATAAATACCCAGAATTCATCAAACCTTTGGTCGACCAAACTGCTTTTGGTCGTATTGGTTTACCAGAAGATATTGGTAAGGTGATCGTAAATATACTCTCTGATGACTTTGGATGGATGACAGCCCAAGACATTGAAGTGTCAGGAGGACATTTGTTATAAGATTCGATAAAAAATATAACTGCCCTCTATTGTGATAGAGGGCAAATTTGTTAAGAAATATTTTCTTCAAACTCTCGGCGCGCCACTTCTGCTTCTTTTTCCCAACGAAGATTTCGATAGGCATCACCCCAACTTTGTTTGTCATACATCTTTCGAAACATCCATTCTCCAAAATAAAGAATTCCAAAGACAAAAGGAGAATACAACCTTTGTTGGCGTTGATGAACAAACTCGTGTATGGCGATTCCTTGCCAGTATTTTCTATTTTTGTAATCGATATAAGAACAACTTAAAAAACAAAAACAGAGAAAACTAGCTCCTTCTGTATATAAAATACGAAGTGTAACAAGTTTTCCCTTGGGAAGATACACTCGAATTTGGGGGATAAAACAAAGAATCCAAGTTAGACAAAATAGAATTAAAAAAAGAAATACAAAACTGATTTTACTGTTCCACACACAGGATGACGGAAGAAATATTGCAACCTCCACCACCAGTGGTAAACAAATTATTACTCGAAGAATGACCCGTGATTGCGACTGAATCATCTGACCATCGACTACAGTGCCCACTGGAACGAGTGGTCCAACCACTTGCAAAGAATCCAGTTAAGATATTATTAACAGTTGAAACTTCTGCATCACCTGGTTGGGTAGAAAAGATTCCCTCACCATTCGTAGTCACTATGGTAACTCCATCCACTGCCCTTTTATAAGTTGTATTTGGCTTTAAAATCCAATCCGTATGTTCTGATACGCCACCACTACAATTCGATGTCGTACAAGCAATCCGGTTCACATCATCCACAAGGAATGCTTTGAAAACGGCTCTTGCTGGCTCCGTAGGTTTTTTCGAATCACTCATACATTTGGCATCCGCTCCCACAATCCCCCCTCGGTTCCCATTATAGGCGATGCTTGTGGAAAAAAACCGACAAGTGGTACAAACTGGAATCGCCAATTGGCAAGCAGAGGTTTGCCCTGTGAGGCAAAGGATCGTTTCGCTTTCACGGAAAGAGTCGGATTTAAAATCACTTGGATTATTGAGTTCAGAAGGTGAGCATTGGAAACAAAGGAAAACGAATGCAAAGAACAGAAAACGCATTCATGAATGATAAACCCTTATGCATCCATAGCAACCAATAAATCAGCTGGTACTGAATCATTTTTAGTAAATTCAAAATTTGGAATGAAAACAAAGTTTGAATGTAACCAAAGAAGAAAGTGGACACTCGTCTGCAAATTTCAGATGATCACTGTTCATCATTTATGTAATGTTATGTGGACATTTAATGTTTGATGATCAATTCCTTAAGTCATTGGTTTCGATTCAAAAAGAGAATCGGATTTTGGCGTTCCCAATCCCATCCACTTTCAAAATTGGTTTCCAAAAGGGCCAGGCTACTTCGGGGTGCGCTCACGCTCCCGTCACCTTCCCTCTAACATGGGCAGGTGACCAAGCCCTCCGTATCCTTAACGCGGTTTAATTGGTATGTATACCAACTCTTCAGAACTTGGATCATCATTTCGATACCGTTCACCCATCACTTCAAAATGGGGACGATTGTCTAATTGGTATCCTGAGTTTGGTAACCAGTTCATAAATAGATTCTGGTAAAAAGCACCTGCTTCACTAGGCAATCCTTTGTAGAGAAATACACTATACAATCCACTTGGAATCTCCAATTGGTTGAAGCCATCGACATTGGTAACAGCTGACACTTCCACTCCCGCCCATTTTTGAAATTTGCATTTGGGATCAAATTGCTGAAAGTAATCCAACGGATAAACTGAAGCTGATATAAACTCCTGGGATGTCCGATTTTGTATGACTTGGATATTTGGTAAAAACGATTTCCATAAATCGGGAGTCTGATTTGCCACCAATGACATCTCCACCGATTTTCCTATGATCCATTTTTTTTCCAATGTGATGATGTTAAATTCCATAACCAAAGTTTCCAAGACTCGTATTTTGAATCAATCATGATCAGAAGTGACATGATCCAAAAGAAAGACTCAATATCGTGATACAAAATTCTTGACGAATCTAAAATAATACTTACTACTTCTGAAATGATCGCACAACCGCAAAAACCCTCAGCAGCATTCATTGGAGCTTCTTGGTTATCTCTTCTCATCGGAATGTTCACTTTCATCATTGGAATTTGGAATTCGGATATGATGTTAAACGAAAAAGGATTTTACATCACCATCTTAATGTATGGATTGTTTTCAGCCGTTTCCTTACAAAAAACAGTAAGGGACCAATTAGAAGGACTATTTGTCACAAACATCTACATCGGTCTTTGTTGGTTTTCAGTCGCCTTAACCTTGTTATTGTTATTCATAGGGTTATGGAATGCCACTTTAAACTTGAGTGAAAAAGGATTCTTTGGAATTTCATTTGTTTTAAGTTTATTTGCAGCGGTTGCTGTCCAAAAAAATGTCCGTGATTTACGAATGGCAGAAGGAGATATCAAACCAGAATTATCTCCTAAAAAACCAAACTAATCTTCAGAACGTCCATTCACTGGGAAAATCAAATACAGAGGAAAAACCATGAGAAAATTAATCATGTGGAATGTGATCACTTTGGATGGATACTTTGAAGGCCAAACAAACTGGGACTTAAGTTTTCATGGACTTGTCTGGGGTAAAGAACTGGAAGAGTTCAGTCTGAGACAACTTAAATCTGCCGACTATTTGGTATTTGGTGCTACAACTTACAAAGGTATGGCTGTTTATTGGACCAAAGCACCAGAGGATGAGGGGGAAGTCGCGAAGTACATGAATCAAATTCCAAAACTTGCCTGTTCTACCACTCTCAAAAACGCCGACTGGAACAATACCACCATTGTAAAAGATGCAGTCGGTGAAGTTTCTAAATTGAAACAGGAAGGGAATGGAGATTTGTATGTGTTTGGAAGTGGGATCCTTTCAGCTTCGTTCATGAAGGCAGGTTTATTTGATGAATACCGTCTCTGTATAGCTCCTGTTTTTTTGGGAAAAGGAAGGCGATTGTTTTTAGAAGGAATTCCAAACCAAGAGTTAACACTCATCGAATCAAAACCCCTTTCGACAGGTGGTGCACTCCTAACCTATCTACCTCAAGAAAAAAAGTAAATCCGAGTATCCCCTCCCTCGATAAAACCTGAATGTATTCCGCAGAAGATTTTGATCCCTACCATCTAACGATGGCAGGTGAATAAACCATTACAACCTTTAGGAGGTCTGGTTTACTATGGTTCAAATCCTAAACCTATTGTTGTCTTCCTTCAATGATTTGTAACAAAATCACACTCGCAATGCCCATCCTTCGATCAAGAGAATTGGAGGGATCAGAAGAAAAATCAATATTGAATTGAGGGACAAATGGATTGAATGTTTGTTGCAAAACGCCAACTTGATTTTTGTTGAATGTAATGAAGAATTTTTGAGGGATTAAATTGGTTAAAAACCGGCGAAGAATTGCTTTGAACATACTATCTTCATCGATGGAACCCACCACTTGATCTTTAACATCTAGGATTTCCCAAGAATCTTTGAGTATGGATTTAAAACCTTTTCTACGAAGGGAACCAAGTGTCTCATTCGTTGTCACATCCACCACATCATAGATGGCAGAAAAATCGATGACACTCCGTGCTTTGATTTTTAAGAGTTCTTTTGATTTGGATTCATCTGCATAAACGGTAATGTCTTCTTTTAACTTAAAGGCTTTTTGTTTCACAAAAAATAGAAGTTTATTTTTACTCTCATCAAAGATTCGAATTTCACCGCCAAAAATTTTTAAAAAACTTTTTTTAGCAAAATATTTGTTAAATGTGTACTGTTGCATTGGGCACGATTGTAACAAAACCCCACCAAACTCAAGTCAAAAAATATTTGAAAAAGATGGAATTGAGGCCAAAGGTTAAAAAAAAATACTTTACAAATTTAAACGAACGATCGTACTTTTATTTATGGGCAAAGGTGAGGACACAAAATCTCTGATTTTAGACAAAGCAGTCCAAATGGCAAGTGTCCAAGGTTTGGAAGGGCTTACCATTGGATCTCTTGCCGATGAATTAGGGATGTCTAAAAGTGGTCTCTTTGCAAAATTCGCATCCAAAGAAAACCTTCAAATCGAAGTCCTTCGGGTTGGAAGTGAACTCTTTCGAAGGAATGTTGTGTATCCGGCTCTCAAAACCAAACCGGGACTCGCTAGGCTCAAAATGGCATTCCAAATGTGGTTGTCTTGGGCAAACACAGAAAGTCTCCCTGGTGGTTGTTTGTTTTTGGCATCCAGTTCGGAGTTTGACGATCGTCCAGGAGTTGTCAGGGACCATTTGAAAAAAACCCAACTCTCCTGGCAAAATACATTAAAACAATTTGTCCAGGATGCGAAAGACTGTTTAGAGTTAGATGCCAATACAAATGTCGATAAAATGGTGCAAGAGATTTGGGGGCTTATTTTAGGTTTTCATTTTTACAATCGACTATTAGAAGATAAAAACTCTGAAAAAAGAACCAAACAAAGTTTTAACGAATTAATCAAACGGCATAAATACGATTTTTGAAATTAGGTTAGATGAGAATATGTTTATCAAACAAAGAGGGTTTTACTATGGAATCAAATAGCACGATCGTTCGTTCTTTTAACAGAACGTATCCAATCACGATGGAAGAAAAATGGGAATTTGCCAGAAAAAAACCAATGTTTTTTGGTTATGTGGCCGCTCAAGTTTTCTTATCCACCCAAAAGCAAAAACCTTCCAGAAAGGAAATGGATGTTTTGGCACTTGCAGAACAAAAAGAATTCCAAGAAAGGGAACACCGGATCCAATACTTTCATTGGAAGGGAGAAAAAGAAACGATCCTACTTGTACATGGATGGAATGGACATACTGGAAATTTTTCAAGGATCATCCCCGCTCTCATCGCGGAAGGTTATAATGTTTTTGGCATTGATTTACCGGGACATGGATTTTCCTCAGGAAGGTATTCCAATATTGTATTGTCTGCTAAGATGGTGAGGCGTCTCATCCAAGACATTGGAAATCCAAATTATATCATCACACATTCTTTTGGAGCGGCAGTATCAACCGTGGCACAGGAATTAGGTGTTGTTGCAGAGAAGTTGGTTTATATTGCCCCTCCCTTACGATTGGAAATTCTTAGAGAAAATTTCAGTGAGTATTACCAACTGAGTGAAGAAGAAAGTGAGTCGATGCGATTATTAATTGAAAGAAAAGTGAAAAAACCACTGAGTAGTTTGGATTTAGGAAAATCGGGACCAAAATTTCACAATTCCCTCCTTGTGATTCACGATGAAGATGATTTGGAAATTCCATTGGAAATGGGGATTGCAGTTTCGAACGCATGGAAACATTCTAAGCTAGTGCAAACAAAAGGCCTCGGCCACAAAATGATCTTGCGAACCGAGAGTGTCAAAGATGAGATCATTCAATTTCTGAAAGCAGGGGATTGAATTAACTCTGGCTCATTGATGCCAGTTTATTTGATTCGTCTTTGATCATTTGGATGTGTTCTTCTAAGTCTTTGGAAGCACGACTAATTTCATTGACTTCCATTTCCAGTTGGATGATCCCTTTGGATGCTTCTTTCTGACCTAACAACTGTTCTTTTGTAGATCCGGCAATTTGATTCGATAATTCACGGATTTGCGAAAGTTCCGTAAGAATGGACGATAGTGTATTTCTTTGTTCGATATAAAGTTGGTTCATATTTTGGATTTGGACCAATGTTTGATTCAGTCTATCGATTTGTGATTTTGCTAATTCACCCGTATTCTTGGAGGCATTCCGAGCATTGGTGATAATTTCTTTTGAACTTTTGACAACAGTTGAAATTCTTTTTACGTTATTTTTTGTAAATTCTGCTAGTTTACTCACTTCATTGGCGACAACAGCGAATCCTTTCCCAACATCTCCAGCACGAGCGGCTTCAATCGAAGCATTTAATGCAAGTAAGTTGGTCTTTTCGCCAATCTCTGCGACAATGTTATTGATTTCGTTCACTTGATCAAAAGATGCTTGGATGGATTCCAAATGGGATGCCGTTTGGTCTGCTACTTCTGTGACTGACATACTTTCTTTTTTATTGATCTCTGCAATTTCCACCAATTGTTCACTTTGGATCAAAATTTGATCAACGGTTTCCTTTAGTTCCACAGTATCGGCGACCATATTTTGTACTTTGTTGTTTTGTTCTTCTATTGAGGCACCATTGGATTCGAAAGAACTAGATAGTTCAGAAATGACTGCAGTGATTTCTTCTAAGGAAGCAGCTTGTGATTCCAATTTTACAGATGTGTCAGATACAAATTTACTAAAATTGCTGATGGAACCTTCTAGTTTGATGGCGGCGTTTGCGGAAACTTTACTTCGTTCTTTGGTTTGATTTAAGAGAACTTCTGCTTCGTCTGCTTTGATTTCTGCAAGTGAACTAATCTTTGTTAGTAGCTGGACAAGTAAACTTACAATGTATCCCGCGATCATGATAAATATTGGTTTCATCACTTCACCAGCAAGTCCAACATAACCGATCTGTCTTGATTGTTCAGGATCAACGGAAAGTTGGACTCCACCAATATTGACAGCAACGATCAAAGCAATTGCACTTAATGTGGATCCTAAAAATGAGTTGATTAAAACAAATTTACGATCTCCTAAGAACCCAGAATAGATTGCATTAAAGAAAAAGATAAAGTACACAACCGCGTTGGCAAGTGCCGCTTCCGCTTCTTGCAAACTTAAGGAACAATCCAAGATGATGGTAAGTGAGAGAACAAGAGTATCCATGAGGATGAGGATTTTGTGAAACCAAGTGGGTGGGTTTGTTTTTCTTTCGAGAACGTATGCAATTGCACAATAAAATCCCATTGTGCCTGTCCCTATCATATGAATGAGGAACATTTTAGGTTGGAATTCGTCTTTAGCGCCAATCATCGCAAGTAGGAATAATAAAACTAATCCGAATCGAATTCGGTTGATGATGATTTTGCCTTGTTTCCAAAGATCTGCGATTGTTAACACTCTATACCCTCAAATTTCCTACTAACTCAACCAAAAGACAGTCATGAGAAATTTCTCAGTGACCAACAATAGTCTACTAAAAAAAACGAATGATTCTTACTGTCGAGTTTGAAATTTTTAGCAAAGAATCGGATTTTGTCCTTCTCGAATGAAACCCTACATAATTTCCCCAAGGATCCCTATTAGAATGAAAACACAACAAGTTGGTTACTCAGGAAAGTCGGTCATTCAAAAATTAGGATTTAAGGAAAATATGATTCTATTGTTTCTCCATTTACCGAAGGATCAAAATCTGAAGGAATGGGGAGAGATGCCTGGAAACATAAGGATTGTGAAATCATTACAAAAGGAATTGGATTGTATTCATTTTTTCACCAAACAAATCTCTGAATACAAAACCATATTGCCAACTCTCATTCCTTATCTAAAGGGAAATGGAATGATTTGGGTTTCGTGGCCAAAAAAATCTTCAAAGGTTCCTACAGGCTTAAACGAAAATTTGATCCGTGAGTTTGCTTTAGAATTAGGTTTAGTCGACATTAAAGTTTGTGCCATTGATGAGATTTGGTCTGGACTCAAATTAGTGATTCGTAAATCCAATCGATGAGTTGGATCTAGATTCAATTCAATTCAATTCAATTCAATTCAATTCAATTCAGTTCAAATCAATACTCTTGGAATCAGTTCCATACATATTCGATCGAGTCTGAATCGACAAGCGGAAGGGATTGTAGTGGAAATCCTTTCCGATAGGAAAGATTGGAACGGAAAGCCCGGTCCGCGAGAAGCGGATCCGCCCCAAATAAAAACAAACTGTTCAGAAATAACTTCGGAATGGTCCCTTACGATCACAAAAAAAGATAGAATCTCTTCTTTCCTTCATAGAATATAACTCCGATGAACAATCATTCACGAGACAACTGGTTTATGTTTGGTTATCATGATACTGTAGGAAGAATTAATAATGAATTATAACAATGATTATCAGATCGTATTAGGTTTGGTGTTGGCACTGATGATTTTTGGTGTGGCATTGGAACTTCGTTTCATTGCGTTTAAGGCCGTCTTACAAAGACCTGTTGCTGCAATGTCTGGGCTCATTGGGCAAGTGATTATTTTACCTTGGATGACTTTACTCATCACACTCATGTTAGACCTTCCTGCAGGGATCGAACTAGGGATGTTATTAGTTGCGGCAAGCCCTGGTGGAAACTTATCCAATATCATCACACATTTAGGTAAAGGGAATACTGCCCTCTCCGTCAGTATGACAGCCGTATCTAGTTTATTTGCGATCATTACGTTACCGCTTAACTTTACATTAACGGCAAATTTAAACCCAGTCACTCATGCGATGATCTCTGGATCAGGAGAATTACGAATTGATAGTTTGATGATCATCAAAAGTATGATCGTTTTACTTCTCGTTCCCCTTCTCCTCGGAATGATTCTTGGAAATTTTTTCACCAAATTTGCTCATAAAATCACTCCATTTTTTAAAAGAATTTCTTCATTTGCTTTTTTGGTTTTTCTCATTGTGGCCGTTGGTGGCAATTGGAAAATCTTTTTGGAGAATCTTGGATTTGTTTTTATCATTGTTGTTTTTCATAATTTAATTGCTTTAATCATCGGAAATTTAATCGCCCGATTGTTTCGACAAAATGAATCAAACAAACGTGCCATCACAATTGAAGTTGGAATGCAGAACTCAGGACTTGCTTTAGGACTCATACTCACTCAGTTTCAAGCGGAACCAAACATGGCTTTGGTGGCTGCTTTTTGGGGGATTTGGCATATCATTTCTGGATTGATCTTGGTGATGTATTGGAAAAATCACCCACCAGTAGAAGGAAATTAATTTGAAAGTTTTAGTCACTGGTGGTGCAGGTTACATTGGATCCACACTCATCCAATCTTTATTAGAAATCCATCCCGATTGGTCCATCTTGGCAACGGACATCAAACCGATGAATGTGGAGCTGAAATCTCCTCAGTTTGAATTTCAAATTCTAGATATCAGTGACCGAAATGCGGTCATCGATTTGATCCAATCATGGAAACCAAATTCCATTGTTCATTTAGCATCCATCCTGAATCCTCCACCCGGAATGAGTGAAGAAATCCAATGGAAAATTGATGTTCATGGCACCAAAAACGTGTTAGATGGTGCTGTTTATTCTAAAACGGAACA
The DNA here is from genome assembly GCF_000017685.1 of Leptospira biflexa serovar Patoc strain 'Patoc 1 (Paris)'. NCBI lineage: Bacteria > Pseudomonadati > Spirochaetota > Leptospiria > Leptospirales > Leptospiraceae > Leptospira > Leptospira biflexa. The sequence continues at coordinate 117,319 of NC_010602.1, read as the reverse complement.
AGTCATAATCACAAGTTCGGGAGCTGCTTATGGCTATCATAAAGAAAATAAAGAATGGATCGAAGAAACAGATCCGATTCGAGGCCACTCTGCCTTTGTTTATTCGAAGCACAAACGAGAAGTAGAGGAATTACTCGCCGAATATAGAACCGTTTTCCCAGAGCTCAAACAATTGATCTTACGCCCAGGTACGATTTTAGGAAAAACTGTGAACAACCTAATCACTGATATGTTCCAAAAACCGTTTGTGATGGGAATTCTTGGACACAAAAGTCCTTTTGTATTCATTTGGGACGAAGACGTGATTGCGATCATTGCAAAAGGTATATCCGAAAAGAAAGAAGGAATTTTTAACCTGGCGGGAGATGGAGCACTTAGTTTGAAGGAGATCAGTCAGATGATCCGAAAACCTTATGTGCCTATCCCATCATTATTCTTACAATCAATCCTTTGGGTACTTCGGCTCCTTCGATTGACACAATATGGACCTGACCAAATCGATTTTTTACGTTATAGGCCTGTGTTATCCAACCACCAACTCAAATCCGTGTTTGGTTACATTCCCAAGTACACTTCCAAAGAAACATTCATTGCTTACTTAAATGCCAAAGGAGTTCCCTATGTTGAAATCTAAATTTGTTTTTGTTTTATTTTTTAGTTATTTTTGCACCTATGCTTCGTTATCTGCCATTCAAGTGGATGTAAAAGATATTACGGGTAAAAGTTTGGACCTCGTGATGGTAACCATCAAAGCAGAAAAACCACAAGTCCCACCTCGTGATGACCATGGTTACCCTCCCGAAGGATTAGAATTTTTCATCACACCAGAAGTGACCATGTTCACAAGTCCCAATGGGAAAGTCAATATCCCGTTTCCTTATGCTCCACAGGTAATCATTCGACTTCGCAAAATTGGATATAAAGATCTGAATCTAAGGTCATATTCCAATGGTAGTTCTGTTTCTTTTCGTATGGAGAAAATAACTGATCCCAATCAATTGGTAGGGCAGTATCCATCAAATAGTTGGGTCGCCGCACTTGAGTTTGGTGAAGATAAGGATCTTCGAAAAACCTATTTGGAACAGTGTGGTTTTTGCCACCAACAAGGAAGTTTTTTTATGAGACGTGCCTTCACGGAGGGAGACTGGGAAGAGATCATCAACCGAATGATGGGATATGGAGCAAGGCCTCACGGGAAAGCAAAGAAAAAACTACCGGGTATTTTAGCAAATGCGTATGTTGATTTGCTCAAACACCCGGAACGAGTCAAACCTGGTCGAACTTGGGGAAAAGAATTGTATGGAGCTGTGATTCGAGAATGGCCTATGGGAGATAGTTTTTCCCAAATGCATGATCTATTATTTCATAAGAAAACTGGATTGGTCTATGTCGGCGATAATATCCAAGACAGACTTTGGGAGATTAATCCTAACACTGGTAAAACGGTAGTTTATAAAGTTCCCAAACAACCAGAAGATGAATTGGGTGGACTATTGCCAGGTAGGTTACGTTCCTTTCAAAAACATGAAACCTATGTTGGGTTACATTCACTTGCCGAATCACCGATTGATGGTCATATATTCATCACACCATCATTACAAAAGCGCATTACAGAGTTTGATCCTTTTACAAAAAAATTTAAAGACCATATGTTTCAAAATGGATTGTATCCTCATACCATCCGCATTGATGAAAAAGATCGTGTATGGTTTACCTTGGCTCTTTCCAATCAAGTGGGGATGTTTGATCGCACAAATAACACATTTCATTATTATGATTTACCCGCGCGAACCAAAAAAGAAAGTTTTAGTTTATGGATCAGTGGATTCATCATCAAACTGATGAACTGGGGTTTCCCAATGCATTTATTGCCTGTAGATGAACGAGTGAGTGGAATGCCACTTCCTTATGGGATTGATGTTGCCCCGAATGGAAAAGTTTGGTTTACCCGATTGCATGCGGATACAATTGGTGTGATTGATCCAAAAGATGATTCGTTCCAATTGATCACAACTCCTTTCCAAGGCCCACGTAGACTCCGCGTCGATCGAAACAATCATGTTTGGATATCTGTATTTCCAGAAGGTTCCATTGCGAGGTACACTCCTGAAGATGGAAAGTTTAAACTTTACCCACTTCCCACTGCCATTGATGGAGTGGAAACACCATACTCATTGAATGTAGACCGCAAATCAAATCTTGTTTGGGTCACTGGTACTTCGTCTGACAATCTAATGGCGATGGATATCAATACAGAAACATGGAAAGTGTATCCAATGAGTCGTAAAGTTACCTTTACACGTGATATTGAATTTTCTCTCGATGGAAAGGCTTATTCCTCAAATGGAGCCTTCCCAAGTTGGCACATTGAAGACGGCCAACCAACGTTAATGGAAGTCACACAATCAAAATGAACCAATCAAATGTTTACAATAAGGGACAGATGTTTCGATTTCTGACTGCTTCCTTTTTAGGATTTTTAGCAGGTCACCTAACAAACTATAGTGTGATTTTATATGCACAGGATGTATGGAACCAAGATGCATTGGCAGGAATCGGATTTGGGTTATGTTTTGGTGTTCCTTTGTTTCTAGGATGGTTTGCAGGTGCATGGTGTGATTCGCATTCTCCACAAATTTTAGCCCAACTTGCCCATGTTTCCTTTTTAATCGCACTTGGACTTTTGCATCTGTCTTCAGAGTTGGATGGTATTAGTTCCGTTTCCCTGTTTTTACTTGGTGCATTTTTTGTTGGCGTGGGTTGGTCCATACTTGCGCCTGCAAGGATGTCGCTTCTTGGAAGACTTGCAGGAGAAAAACAGAAAAAAATGGCCGTTATTTTTAATGTTTTAGTGATGTTAGGTTTTGGGTCAGCTCCTCCTATCTTAGCATTTTGCAAAAATATCGGGTCTTGGAAGATGGTCCACTTAACTGGCGTTCTCTTGTTTTTAATTGCGATGGGGCTTTTGATTGGAATCAAAACAGAAGGACAAGGTAAAACCTCTTCTGCATGGGATCGAATCCTTAGAGGAGTATCGTATGCTAAAAATCATAACTTACTCAAACAAACTCTCCTCTTTTCGATCGTCATTTATTGTTCAATGGGACCTGTGCAAGTGATGATGCCAAGGTATGCCAAAGGAGTTTTAAATTTAGGAGAGATGGAACGAGGGTTCTTTTTAGGCGCACTGGCACTCGCTCTCCTTATTGGTGGTGGTACTTCTTTAAAATTAGCAAAACCGTTTGGCTATGGAAAATTGATACTCACTTCAGGATTCATTTGTGGTCTTGGCCTACTTGGCATCGGTATTAGCTCCCATTTTTGGATCTCGATTGGATTATTATTTTTAAGTGGATTTGGTGCTGGAGCCAGTATTAGTTTGCTTGTCGCGATCTTACAATCAGAGGTGAGTCCCGAATACCGAGGTAGGTTAATGAGTTTGTATACGATCACAAGTCAGGTTGTTCCTGCATTTGCAGGACTACTCTCAGGACTCATTCTTGTCAAAGTATCGATTGCGACAGCCGTAATCAGCGCAGGTATAATTTTAACTCTGATTGTGATGATGACCACAATCAGATTAAAAACATTACGAAATTATACGATGTGATTTACCACTGTTGGTACATTTGTTCTGCAAATCCAAATAGATTTTTGACTTCTAATTTAGTGCCATTGTCTAATATCACATAACCACTGTATGTACCGAATGCTTTATTCAAATAGGCTTCTGTTTTTAATAATTCAAAAATTTCAGATATAGAAAAATTCTGAACCAATTGTTTTAAAAAACCGATCATACCCATTAAATCAATGTCAGAATATAAAAGATAAACAGGAGTAAAATTTAATTCCAAACGACCATCGTTACTCACAAATTGCCAAGGTTTTTTGTAATCTTTGACATCATACTTCCAAATCACTTTATCAAGCTTATGAACTTTTCCTTTGTATACGATACCATTTTCAGTCGCATTTGATTGGTCACCAAATCCATACCCTAAGTTTAAACTGAGGAGTTCGCCCCCAACCATTCCAGCACCTGCCGCCCAAAGCCATTTATTTTTTTCTGGCCAAATCCCCCTTCCCCAATCCAATACAGCAAAACTATTTTCTTTAAAATCGTAAATGGATTGTTGGTAAACGATTGTTCCTTTGCAAATCAAACTTGGCATTTTGTATTCATAGAAAAAATTAGATTCAGAAAAAGGTGTGATGATTGCGAGTGCTTCATCTGCTTTTTCGATGAATTCGAAATTTCCAACGATTTTATCATTTGCGGAATCGCCTTGAATCGAATACGAAATGATTCGTTTGCCCTTTTGTTTTTGAATGCGGATGAATTGATTACCTTTTGTAAATTCAATTGGATCAGTAGTATTGGTTGGAAAAAATATAGAACCAGGTCGCACAAGTTCCGTTTTGGAAAAAATTGTTTTTCCTGATTTGAATTCTAATAATTCGATACTGCCCATTGCCAAGTTTCCAATGTCAGTGATAGTTATGGCACCGCCAAAATCCTCATTATAGAAAGTATAATGTTCCCATCGTTTGTATCGTTTTGGTTCCACTTTCATGAGCGACTCATCGATTTGAAAGTTTGGGTACCTTGACCAACCAGTAACATTCAAAGTTCCATCTGGCTTCAATAAGGAAACAGGAGAAGTAAATTCTTTTTGTATTGTTTTACTCACATCCGGTGCAGGAATCATTTGAATGGTTTTTCCATGTTGGTCAATGACTTGATCAGGTAATAAATTATCGTTGGAACAATTGAATAGGAATGCCATCAAAAGTAAAATTCCGATCCTTATCAAATTTTGAAATGGTTTTTGAAACATAGAAATCTCCAGAAATACTATAAATTGATTATGATTCGCTTAACGTCAATAATTCTTGCGATTGGTTACGGATCTCTTCCACATGTTGCTCCAAATCTCTAGAAGCATTTGAAATTTGGTTCACTTCGTTCTCTAATGCGATGATTCCTTTATTGACTTCTGTTTGGCCAGAAATTTGTTCTTTTGTACTAAAGGAAATTTGAGAGGAAAGATCATTAATTTCTGTTAACTGGTTGATAGTATCAAAAATAATACTCTTTTGTTTCTCAAACAACTGGTGCATATAACTTACTTTCTCTGTGGTGATTTCCAGTTTATGAATCTGATTGGAAGTCAAATTCCCAGTTTGAATGGAAACTTCTGCCGCATCATAAATGAATTTTCTAGAATGATTCACAACTTCAGATATTATCTTTGCATTTTTAGCAGTAAAATCTGCTAATTTGCTCACTTCACTCGCAACAACGGCAAAACCTCTTCCCACATCCCCTGCCCGAGCGGCTTCAATAGAAGCATTTAATGCCAGTAAGTTGGTTTTTTCTCCAATTTCTGCAACAATTTGATTGATTTCGTCTACTTTATCAAAAGAAGATTTGATAGAAGCCAAATATTCACTGGTTTTCTTCGAAACAGCTGCAATCTCTGTTGTGTCTTTTTTATTTTCGTTGGCAATTGAAATTAACTCTTGGTTAATTTCACTAATCGTTGCCACCATTTGATTCAAATGATTTGATCCAGAAAACAAATCAGTAATTTTTACATTTTGATCATTGATGATGTAAGCATTCGATTCAAATGACGAGAACAATTCTGTATTGATCGCAGTGACTTGTTCTAAAGAAGCTGCTTGTGACTCTAATCTTTCAGATGTGTGTGAAATATAATTTGCAAAATTTTTTATGGAAGATTCTAAATTTTTAGCTGCATCTTGGATTATTTTTTTTTGTTTTAAACTTTGAATCAATAAATTTTCAGATTCTTTTGCCTTTTCAATGCCTTTGTCACTTATGCGAATGAGTAGTGCAATGAGTCTGGATAACAATACCCCACTCACAATGATAAATACACCTTTGATGATTTCGGCGGATGTTCCAATATAACCCGTTTGAATATAAAGATTCGGATCTTCAGTAGGAACGAGTCCTCCAAAATGTACCGATACAAAATAAGAAATGATCACACCTGTCCCCGCAAGCACTCCATTGAATAAAACAAATTTTGGATTTCCTAAAAATCCTGAGTAAATTAAGTAAAAATAAACTACGAGTAATACCGCTGTATTATTGATGGCAGACTTAGCTTCTATTGGGCCCATGCTACAATCAATTGATGTATTGATTAAGTGGATTCCTATATCCATAACAATGAGTAGTTTATGAAACCATTCTGGTGGTTTTCCGTAGTGCAACCAAAGTTGGCAAATAACAGCATAAATTCCCATAATGATCGTTCCAGAAAGATGGATATAAAACATCGCCTCTGGCATACTATCCTTTGTACCGAATAACGCGGCAAAAAAGATAAAGAAAAGCACAAGTCTAATTCGATTTACAGTTTCTTTTCCATTTTGCCAAAGTTCTTCAATGCTCATGATTAATTACCGGTAAACTTTGGTTTTCTTTGACTTACAAAACTCTCCATTGCTTCTAACAAATCTGATGAACCTAACAAACTTGATTGTAATTCAATTTCTAATTCCAAACTTTCTTCCAGTGATACCTTATCTCCACGTCTAATGATTTCCTTTGTGATGGAAATTGTTTTGGGAGGAAGTTGTAAAAATTTCTTTGCAAATTGTTTTGTAGCATCATCAAAATTTTCTGGGGATACAATTTTTGTGATCAAATTGTATTGTAAGGCTTTTTCAGGATTGAATTTTTCACCTAACATCACTAGTTCATTAGTTGGTCCAATCCCTGCATTCCGTGTGATCCGATTGGTTCCCATCAATACGGTTAATCCTAGTTTTACGAGAGGAATTGAAAAAATAGTTTTTTCGCTGGCAATTCTAAAATCACAACATTGTGATAACATAAAACCACCACCCATACAAAAGCCTTGGATCTTTGCAATCGTTGGTTTCGATATTGTTTCGAATGATGTAAAACAACTTTGCATTTCGCGCATGTTGTTCTTAAATTCATCTTTTGAAATCTCATTGATTTTCTTTAAAATATCAAAATTAACACCAGAAGAGAAATGTTTACCATTTCCTTGTAAGATGACCACCCAAACATCATCATTCGAAATCAATTCATTACTGATTTCTTTTAATTCAAATAGAGATGGCATATCCATCACATTCAAATCATTTGTGTGAAGAGTCAAAGTTGCAATACGATCTTCGATATCCAATTTCCATGAATGATAGGTTTTCATTTAAAATCCTTTTATTTCCGATACATTGATTCTATTTCTTTCTGATACTTTTCTTGCACCCGGTTTCGTTTCACTTTTTGTGTTTGTGTCAGTTCGTCATGGACAACAAAAGGATTTTGTAAGATATAAACATTTGAAATACGTTCAAAGGATTTAAATCCATTTTTATCCGAAACAAAATGTTTCACTTCGTTTCTGATTAATTTTTGAATGATCTCCACTTCTTGATAAATAGAATTTTTTAAATTCATATTGATTGATTGTTCTTTTAGATAAGTTTCAACTTTTTCTAAGTTGAGTATAATCAATGCTGAAAGAGTTTTTTTATCTTGGCCGACAACAACCGCTTGGTCAATGTAATCACTCTGTTTGAGGCAAATCTCAATTGGTTCCGGTTCCACATTTTCACCACCCGATAAAACAATGGTATCTTTCGCTCTACCTGCAAATTTCAAATTTCCTTGTGTAGTCCAAACCAATAGATCACCAGAATTTAACCAACGATCATCCGTTAAAACTGCTTTCGTTTTTTCTTCTTCTAAGTAATACCCTTTCATATTGTGCCGACCATGGTGAAGAGCGACACCTTTGATTCCTGGTTTTCTAATCTCTTTACCAAATTCATCAATTAATTTGATCGTAACACCTTGGATTGGTTTTCCCACATTTCCAACAGAAAAATCATTGTAGTGACGAATGGTGGATACACCAGAATTTTCTGTCATACCATATACTTCTAAGATTGGCATTCCAATCGCATACATAAATCGATCCACTTCTGCTTGTAAGGCACCTGCACCAGCAAATGCATACCGTAGCCTCCCACCTAACACAGAAAGTATTTTTGATAAAACAAATTTTGAGATGGGTAATAATGGGAGATAAATCATCAATTTGATGCAATTGAAAATTTGAAGTATGTATAATGAAAAAGTTTTTGGAGTAATTAATCTTGGAATACGATCAAATGCTTTATCATATGTGATAGAAAATTGAACTGAATTCCAGACTAATAACTTTAAAAAATATTTTTTGATCCAATGACTTTTTTGAATGGTATCTTTAATTTTATCATAAAAACTTTCCCAAACTCTAGGAACAGTAAAAAGAATCGTAGGTTTTGCCTTTGCCAAATCTTTCCCTAGTTCTGGCACACTCGTAAAAGCAATTTTTATCCCCGAATAAAAACAAATGGTTTCAAAAATTCTCTCACCACTATGCCAAGGTGGCAAAAAACCTAATGTCACATCACCTTCACCTACTTTAACGCCCGTTTTTCTAAACTCAGAAACTAAGGCTTGGATCTCAAAAAGGATACTTCCATGTGTTAACATCACACCTTTTGGTTTACCTGTGGTTCCAGAAGTATAAATAATCGTTGCTAAATCTTCTTCTTGAATTTCTTCACCAATTTCTTGATAGGTTTTATCTTCTATTTCCTGCGAATAAATTTTTAAATCAGTGAAATTTATAATAGGACACTGAATCTCCATCGAATCAGGTTTCGATTCACCAAAAAGAATAATGATTTGTAGATTTAATTTTCTTAATTCAGGGAGAAATTTATTAAGTGCCTTTTCATTCTCTATAAAAACAATTTTACAATTCGCATGATTTAGAATATACCCTATGTCATCTTGTGTAGCGTCTGTTCCTCTTGGTACATCAACACACCCGATGCTAGTGATTGCCATGCTAACCTGTAACCATTGGTGACCTACATCTGCTATGATTCCAATTCTATCACCAGCATTTGTATTTAAGTGGATCAGTGCCTTAGAAATGATAGTAACATTAGAAACAAATTCTTCGTAAGAAATGTTTTGGTACTCTTTTTTATGATCTTTAAAACTTTGCACAGGAAGATCGCCGTAAAGACGTCTTCCTTCTTGGAGCAAGTGAAATATTGTCAATTTACTGAGACTCGGAACTTTCATTCTTCTTCCTATACATTGATATTCATGTGATCGAGTAGAATTTTATCTTTTAATTTTTGAGGCAAAAAACGATTCAAACCCAAAAAGAAACTACTCATGAAATCTACCTGATTGAATAAGTTTGGATTCTTTGACTGTATCACTTTCACGATTTTTTCTGCAGCTTGTTTTGGATTCGTTGCCTTTTTAATTAATTCATTATCACGGTTAATAAATCGAACACATCGATCATAGTAAGGTGAATTTTTATCAGGTAACTGTTGCGCTTTGGCAGCAAAATTTGTGGATACCTGTGCCGGTTGGATCATCGCGACTTGAATTCCAAATGGTTTCACTTCATATCGAAATGATGAAACCATACCTTCGATGGCAAACTTAGTCGCCGAATAAATTGATTCGAAAGGAAATGGAACTTGGCCGACAAGTGATGACATCACAACTATCTTTCCACTTTTTCTCTCACGCATCGAAGGGATGAATGCCTGTAAAAGTCTTGCACATCCAATAACATTGATATCGAAACACTGTAATGCTTTTACTAAATTGACTTCTTCAAACGGGCCAAAAAAACCAATCCCAACATTAGAAACAACTGTATCCACTGATCCAAACTTTTTTAATACTGTGTCTTTAAATTTTAAAATTTTGTCAGAATCAGTAACACTTAAAGTTTCGAGATGAAACTTAGCCTTCAATTGATTTAACTCATCTGCTAAACTATCTAAATATTTTTTCTCAATATCAAATCCACAAATAGTATATCCTTGTGATGCCAACATCAATGACACTTCCCGACCCATACCTTGGGCAATTCCGCTAATTACAATTACCTTACTCATTTTATCCTCTTTAAATTAATTTCATTGATTCCATTGAAGAAACAAAATTTGGATACAGTAACTTGTAACCAGTTGATTTTAGTTTCTCATTATCCATATAATAATCATCATATAGATATTTGATTGCTTCATATTCGAGATCGGGAATTCTACCTTGCAGTTTTGCAATTGGAGATTCTAGTTTTGATATGATTTTCAATAACAACAATGGAATGTGAATTTTGTTGATCTTTGATCCAAATGTTTTGGAAGCCAATTCCAGTGCTTCTTCTAAACTCGGATGGTCATCATCTGCTATATTGTAGATTTGACCAAAAGTGTTTTCCTTCTCAGATAAATAAATGGCAGCCCTTGCTACATCTTCTACTCGAACATTTGCCAATTTCTTTTTTCCATCACCAGGAATTCCGGCGATCTGCCCTGGTCTCGAAAATACCTTTCCAGCACCATCATTACAACCTGGACCGTAGACAGTGCACGGGCGAAGGATGATTGCCTTTAAACCATTTTTGATTCTTTCTGTTACAATCTGTTCGCCTGCATATTTACTTTTAGCGTACGAATCTTTCGGGTTACAAACATCCGTTTCTTTAAATGGATTTCCGTTATAAGTTCCATAAACACTTGAGGAACTAAAATGAACGTATGCTTTTACACTATTTTGAACTGCAATATTGGTTAACTTATCAACAGCATCAACATTGATCGGCTTTAGACGATCGAAGTCTGTACTCAGATTACAAATTCCTGCAACATGAAAAATACGATCAACACCATTTAATAAGGTGCTAAGTTCTTTTTGATTTCGAATATCCGACTTAATCAATTCAATATTAGGTTTCTTTAATAAATTGATTTTATCATCTCGAATATCTGTGACACGAATCTTTAGATTTGAATCTTTTGAGAGCTCTTTCAAAAGTTCAAATCCAATGAATCCATTGGCTCCAGTGATCAAAGTGATTCCAGTATATTTCATTTTAATATTGGTAGGAAGGCCGAAGGATTTCTCTAGCGACATTATTTAACATCACTTCCGAACTTCCACCGCCAGCTAATAACGATTTTACTTCACGCACATATCTATCATATGGCTTGTTTCGATAACAAGCATGGGATCCAGTCAAAGTAAAAGCTTTGTTCACAACTTCATCTGCAACCACACCAGCAAGATATTTTGCAATCGATGTTTCTAAGTTATGATTTACCTTTTGATCATGCAACCATGCGGCTTGGTTTCTTGCTAATTTTGCTGCTTCTAATTCAGATGTTAACTTTGCAATGATCCATTGTATCCCCTGAAAATCTGAAACGCGGTTTTCGCCGACTTTTCTTGACTTTGTAAACGAGACAGCATGATCCAAACACCCTCTAGCAATTCCAATCAATTGCGATGCAACTCCCAATCGACTCAATTTAAAAATAGACATAAAGGTTTCGATCCCCCTACCTTCTCTACCCAAAACACTATCGAGTGGGATTCGACAATCTTCAAAGTGAACATCATACATAGGTGCAGATCGTAAGCCAATCGGATCTTGTTTTTCATAACGAATCCCTTTTGAATCTCGATCGACTAAAAATTCCGTTAATCCCTTATCGGTTTTTGCCAATACCATCATCAATTGAGCTTCTTTTCCCAAGTTGATGTGTACTTTAAGACCATTTAAGACCCATTCGTTCTCATCTTTCACTGCAGTCGTTTGAATGTTTTGGAATGATGATCCAGCATCTGGCTCTGAAATTGCTTGGGCCGCCATCATTTTTCCTTTGGCAAGTTCCGGTAACCATTTCCTTTTTTGTTCTTCTGTTCCAACAGCTAGAAGTCCTTGTTGTGCTTGGATTAAATTTTGTGGCCCATAAATTAATTCTTTGGCAGTCTCTTCCATGATGATAGTGTATTCCATTGCACCTTTACCCATACCACCATACTCTTCTGGTACGATTACACCAGTCCAACCTTTGTCACCTAGCGCGCGTAAAACATCCCAAGAAAACTCACTATCTCTTTCTTCGATGTCTCTTTGCGGGTCACTTCCTGCGATTTTAGAATATGCAGCAACGGCATCCCTTAATTTGTTTTGTTCTTCTGAAAAATAGAAATTCATTCAAACTTGTCCTTTTGATTCTTGTTTTGATTTTAAATAAAAATAGTAAGTAGCGATTGAAGAGGTAATGGGCACAAACAATGCATATAAAAGTGGCATCCAAAGAATTTCATTACTGATTGAATTGGAAAAACTAAGTAGAATGACCGCTATCGTCAATGGTCCATTTTGAATCCCCGTCTCTAAGGATACAGTACGTGCTTGTTTTTCAGATAAATTTAAGATTCTGCTAAAAATATATCCAAAACTGTACCCGAGCACCGTTATGAGGATCGCAGCCAAATACATTTGCCAAGTTGTGATTTGTAGGATATCTAAGTTCTTGGGAACCATAACACCTAACAAAAAGAGAATCATTAATATTCCTAGATAACTGCCTATTTTTTCAATTTTTAGCGCCATTCTTGTATTATACGATCTGATCTGAATCCCGATCAAAACAGGAATGATTAATATGAAAATTGATCCGACAATACTTTTATATGGAATTTGAATGTCATTTTCTGCAAAACCAGAGCAATACAACCAAAACAAAAATGGCATCATCACGGTTGCAAGTATTGTAGATGTGATTGTCATACTGATACTCAAAGCAACATCACCTTTCGCATAATAGGTGAGCAAATTGGAAGTTGTCCCACCTGGTGTACAACCAACTAAAATGAGTCCAATAGAAAACAAAGGTGATAAATCTAAACTTTTTGCTAATCCAAAAGCTATGAGTGGCATAAAACCAAATTGAGATATGACTCCAACAATCAGAGGTTTTTTAGAATGCACTGCCTTTTTAAAATTCTCAATGGTAAGTGTACTTCCCATCGCCACCATTAAAAAAAATACCATCGCAGCAAATAAGATCTCTTCTGTACGCGTTAACATCTTATTTGAATTCCTTGGCCAATTTTGTGGCTAATTTTGATGCTATGGCATAGATTGTAAAACTTGGATTTACACCTAAACTTGTTGGAAAAATGGAACCATCAATCACTGATAAGTTAGTCAGATGATGAAACTTTCCATTTGGATCCACAACAGATGTTTCCTGAGAATTACCCATTGCATTTCCACCTAACGGATGTGTAGAGTTGACAACTGTATTTGGTGATTGGATCACCATTTTTTCGATTCCTTTTTTTGCTTCTGACCAGCTAGAGAATGGATTCACTGCATTGTTGGCAGGAACAACTGTCTTTGCACCTGCTGCAAATTGGCACTCTGCCATGGATAAATATGATCTTCGGATACCATCTACTATAAAATCGTTTAAAGGATAATCTAAAATTGGATATCCTTCTTCATTCAATCGAACAGTTCCTCCAATACTTTCTTCGCTAAATCCATCACGAATCTGAGAAACTAATACATGTAAGTTGGGATAACTCTTCACATATTGTTCAAATTCTTCGCCTACCAATTTTCTTAAATTCATCAATACAATCGGTTGTGCACCTACGGCTTCGATATTATATCCTGCTTTTCCTGTGACTCCTTCTTTCCAAAGGAATTCATCAGATGCAACAGATTGAGGAGCACCAAAAAAGCCATAAACTGGAGTTGGCATTTCTGCTACCGAATAGTTATGCAATTGAACAAAAGTTCGTTTTCCAATGAGCTGATAAGGATCAGGTAATTGAGATCGTAATAAAAGGGCAGGTGAGTTAATCGCACCCGCACTTGTGATAAAATGTTTAGCAAACAAACGAATTTTGGGCTGAGTATCAGTGCCTTTGGTACTTGGCAAACAGTACAAATGATCTATTTTGTTGTCTTTCCATACATAACGGAGAGCTTTTGTATTATATAGTAAGCTTGTTTTTTCCTTCAAAGCAGAAGGAATCGTTGTGACAAGTTGGCTTTGTTTTGCATCGATGGGGCAACCCAATCCGCAATAACCTAACATATTGCAGTTTTTTACGTTCCGAGGTATGGAACTATACCTCCAACCAAGTTTTTTAGCACCAACACTGAGTAGATTATTGTTTTGGTTATGTGCTTCCCATGGTTGGATAGAAAATCGTTTTGATGCGACATCAAACCAAGTCTCCATTTCTTCCTCGGAAAAACCATTAATGCCAAGATCCTTTTCCCAATATTGTAACGTTTCCTTCGGAGTTTTGATACAAGTTGTCCAGTTTACAACTGTCGATCCTCCAACGGTTCTACCTTGGACAACCGTAAACCCTTTATCTTTGGTTGGCCGAGTGGCACCTTCAAAATACAATCGATTGAATGTGGAAAGTTCTTTTAAATCAAAGTCCTTACTTCGTTCATAATTTCCTTCCTCTACAATGATGACAGAGTAACCTGCTTTCGCTAAAATCTCAGCACTGGTTCCTCCACCAGCACCTGACCCAACAATCACAAAGTCCGCTTCTAAATCTAAATCTTTCTTTAAATATGATACATCGATCAGTTTATCCATGTCTTAATCCTAATGCGTGTTTTGGCCCTGGGTAACCAACATGTTTCCATGAGTAACTGTTTTCAAAAAATCCAATCGTTACCATCGATTGTAATAAAAAGAAAATGGATCGAAGTAGACTGATCGATGACATCTTCCATTGATTTAAAGATTTGATTACACTTTCGCGATTGGAATCTTCCCAATTCGAACTTGAACCAAACACATACCACCTAACAATACCTAAATTTAAAAACTGGATTGCTTCGGTGATTTCAGCCTGGGTATGAGATGGTAAAGCAGATAAATAGGAATCAATTCCGAGAACAACTTCGCCCAAAACTTTCTCCTTTTCCTTTTGGTCTTTCGGAAGAAAGGTGAATAACAAGGATTCACATAAGTAAAAAAAGTAATCCTCGGCTTTTGGGTCCAAAAAGGAACATCCTAAGCCACGGTTGGATAAAGAGACAGTCCCACCGGTTTTACAACCGCTCGTAGATAAGTACAAAAAGGCAGCCCCAAACAATGAAGTTTTGACAACAGTTCGCCTTGAAATAAACTTTTGATCCAAAATTGCCATTCTTAGTCCGTATTTCCACTCACAAATTAATGAATGAATATTCATTCCTTTTTTTACTTTACAAGTACTTTTTTAAAAAAAGAATGAAAAGAATTGGATTGGGGGTATCTATGACCCCTATCCAAAAATGAACGTCCCTTATCAAAAGGGATTTGGATAGGAATCCCCATTGGTCGAAAAGGCTTCAAAATTGAATAAAAGCGAAGAAATCTTAACGGCAGCGTTAGAATTATTTACGGCGAAAGGTTTTGATGGAACAGCAGTTCCTTTGATTGCAGAACGTGCCAATGTCGCTGCAGGTACCATCTATCGTTACTTTGCGAGTAAAGAAGAACTTGTGAATTCACTCTTTCAAAAATGGCAAGAGAGTCTTTACAATAAAATCAAGGACAACTTCCCAGAGAATGTTGAACCTAAGGAACAATTCCATCGGATTTGGTTATCAATGGCTGAATTCCAAAGGGAAAATCCAATCGCCTTCGATTTTTTGGAGATGCAATACAACCTTCCTTATTTAGATAAAAAAAGTCTCGCAAAACGAGCATTACTACTAAAATTCTTAACACGATTTGCACATGATAATCGAGATATATTGATTAAGTTTCCACCAGATGCATTGATTGCGATTGTTTGGGGTGCTTTTGTTGGACTCGTGAAAGGTTCAAGGAACGGCAAAATCAAATTGGATGATCAATTTTTGAAAGAATCAGAAGATTTACTTTGGAATGCGATCAAACTTCCAAATTAAGTTTTCCAAATTGATTTTTTTTATTTTGTTTCATCTAAAACTAAATCTACAAAAAATGAATATCCCAATTCGTTCACTCGAGAAAATACAATGACTTTCTTTTTCAAAGATTTGTCCCAATAGGGATCACTCACTTGCCAATTCTCTGAATCGCGGAACACTTGTTTCACGTGTTTGTAAAAGAAAGGCATATACGACCAGTTTTTTTGCAAAAATGCCATATTTTCTGCGAATCCTGAGTTGTTCGTTCTTTCATAATAAGGTGATACTTGGGTACCTTGCCAATCTGTTACATAAACTCTTTGAATCAAAGGATCTAATTTAAAAAAACTTTGTGGGTCAATGATCACGCGGTTATCAAGTTTGATTGTTTTTAATGGTAATGACATTAATTTCGTCTTAATCATTTTTTCAAATTCGATTTCCTTTGCGACTTCCTTTCGTTTATTTTCATGATAAATTTGCAAATGAGGCACAACAACATCACAAATATTTTGTTTCTCTTCACTAAACTCAACTGGTCTTCCTAAAAAATAACCTTGTAATAAACTAGCACCAGAACTCACCGCTTGGTACAACTCACCTTCAGACTCAATTCCTTCAAATAAAAGCTGTGACCCGATACTCAATGAAATTTGTTTTAAATATTCGAGGATGGATTGGTATTCCCTTTTTTCAATGGACTTCTTTAATATATTTAAATCAATTTTAATGATATCTGGTTTTATCGCACCTAACCTCTCTAAGTTGGAAGATTCTGATCCAACATCATCCAATGCGATACCAAATCCTTGTTCTCTGAGTAATTCAACACCTGCAGCTAGAACATCAGTGCCAAAACTACCTGATTTTTCTGTAATCTCAACGACAATCCGTTCTATGGGGACACCGTAATGTTTGACAATTTCTGCGATGGGAAGTAGGTTCCCTTTGCTCTCCTCATATTCTAAAATCACCTGATCCGGTGACATATTGACAAAGAGTTGGTCATTCGAGTTTTTTATTTTTTGTAAGGAAAGACCAAGTAACTCTCGATCAATGACTGACATTCGGAGTGGAGTCACATGGGGATCTGAAAATTCGGGAACGTTTCCCAGTGTTCCATTGGCGTCTCTCACTCGGCCGAGAGACTCATAGGCAACCACTGTTTGTTCTTCAACGGAGAAGATGGGTTGCAATAATGGGACATATTCTTTTCGCTTATTCGATTCCAGGGCCATTACCATGTTAACTTCTTTTCCTGTGTCTGTTTTAACAGATATAAATTCAATAAATTATACATTTTTCATCTAGGATGGAATCCATTTCAGGTGAATTTTCCCTTTTTGTGGAAGTCTTGACCAAGTGATCCCCATCCTTAGACTCTCGCGCATGCGATACACCTACCTGCTACTTTTCCTTTTGTTACCAATCCTTCCTGCAAATCCGCAATCGGGTGCAAAATTTCCAAACTTCTCTACACAAAACTCCGAAGTCAAAAATCCAAATCTTGCATGGCAAATCCAAAACCGAATCTCTCCCTCCATAGATGGACAAAATATTTTTAGCATCCAATACCACACGGATGGAAGGTCTGCTCTCATCGGGACAACTGATTTTTATATCTATCGAATTAGTTTGTTAGATGGGAGTATGATTTGGAAAACCGAAGCAAAGATGCATTACCAAAAGGAATTTGATGGCCCAAAGATCTTCGATGTTTCACCTGATGGAAAAACTTTTTTAAGTTTTGGTCAAACCGATCCGAACTCACAATCTTCTGAACGATACTTAGTGATGCGTTCCTCAACGAACGGGAGTATCACCAAATCTTTCACAGCCGAAAATTCTCTTTTTTATTCCATAACAGCAGACATCGACTATCGATACCCAGGTGATGAGAGTAAAACAAACAGAGAAGAAGCAGGACTTTCACCGAACTGGATCCTCACCATTGACAATGCCAAATTCATTGAAAATGGAAAAAAGATATTAGTTTCCTACAAACATAATATGGAAGGACCCCATTTTTATGACCGTAGGCTCATCATCTATGATTCTATATCTGGAGAAAAATTAAACGACTTTCAATTAACAGCGGATCCAAATAGTGCCGATTGGACCCAACCTGCAGGATTTGAAATCGCTCACCTCCAATTTCCTTACCAATATGTAAATAAACGTAATTCGATTATTTATGGAAATGCTCATGGCAGAATCCATGAAATCACTCCATCAATCATGAATCAAAACATGAGTATGGAAATCGTAGAAGAAAAACCAGCAGGCCCCATCGTATACATTCCACGAAGTGATTCGGAAGATTTGGAAACAAAAGATAGACAAACAATACGATCGGTTGCCATCACACCGGATGGAAACTATCTCTATTGTTCTGCAGGAGTGGAAACTGGATTCATACAATTTTATGGATTCAATTTAGCGACGAAAAAGGAAATGTTTCGATCAACATTTTTTGATGCAGGAGAAATTTATGCCCCATCCAACCAAATTTTAATCATTGGTGGTCTCTATTCGTCAGGTAAATTTTACATCGTGGATACACAAAAAGGAGAACTATTATTTGCTTCCAATGATGATGACAATTACATTCATCCCCATCTATTTAGTGTCCATCCCAAACAAAAAGAAGTCCTAGCACTTTCCACTGGCAATCAAATCGTCATTCTACGTCCGCAAGGAGGGACAACTCCATGGTAATCCCATCAATTCGTTTCCAAACTTTCATCAGTGTCCTAATCATATTCTTATCGCTGAACACAATGGATGCGAACGATCTCAATCTTTCTGTGATGAGAGATCCAAAAACCATCAAAGAGAAAGTGAATAAAGGATTCAATGTAAACACAAAAAGGAATGAAGATGGTTATACCTTACTCCATTATGCTGCGGAACTGGGAAATGTTGATCTCGCCAAATTTTTAATCACAAAGGGTGCAGATCTTAATGTTCCAATGAAGGATGGAAATACCCCTCTCGCCACTGCCATCAGTTTTAGTAAAACTGAAATCATTCGGTTACTATTGGAACAAGGTGTAGATCCAAATTATGCGTTAGGTGAAAGTAGCTATAAACGTACCCATTTCCATTTTTTTATGACAAAGGTTAGAAAGTTTGATCCCACATTGTTTCAGTTGTTCTTGGAGAAAGGTGCCAATTTAGAATCCAAAGATTCTTTTTCAGAAACTCCACTCCTCACCATTGCTTCTTCCGAATTTAAATTCATAGATCACGCGAAAGTTTTACTTGATGCGGGAGCAAATATTGATGCCCAAACCAAATTTGGCGTCACTTCCCTAATGAATGCTGTATTCAGTAAAAACTTTGTTTTAGTCGAAGAACTGATTCGTCGTGGTGCCAATTTGGAATTAGAAACATCGGAAGGAAACACAGCACTGCTTGCGATGATCAATATGGGTAATTACCATTCGGATAAACCTAAATTATTCCAAATTCTTCTGGATGCAAAGGCAAATGTGAACCACCAAAATCGTGAGGGGAATTCAGCTCTTCATCTCAGCGTCATTGGTGATTCATTGGAAATCCTTTCCATTCTTACCAAACAAAATGTTGATTCCAGTTTCAAAAATTCCAAAGGTATCACTGCCTTAGAACAAGCCATCATCAATGAAAATTGGTCGGCCACAAAACTTTTATTAACCATCGAAAAGGATATCGACGGATTGGATTCATATGGTTCAACGAAACTACATAGTGCCATTTTAAATGAAAAATATGAACTCATTCAACTACTACTGGACGCAGGCGCCAATCCGCAAAAAAAAGATAAATGGGGGAAAACCGCGATTGAATTTGCAGAAAGGCAAAACAATCCCAAAGTTTTAAAACTCCTTTTGAAAGAATGAACCAAAAAACAAACACTCGATTTTTACCAAAAGGTTTATCCATCATCTACGAAGACCGAGATCTTCTTGTTGTGGACAAACCTGCTGGTCTTCTCACCATCGCGACTGAATCAGAAAAATCAAAAACAGCATATGCATCCCTTATGGACTATGTAAAAAAGGGAAGTGAACGATCAAAAAATCGAATTTTTATCGTACATCGTTTGGATCGTGATACTTCCGGGATACTTGTATTTGCAAAAACAGAAATCGCAAAACAAACATTACAGGACAATTGGGATCAAACCAAAAAAAATTACATCGCGGTCACTCATGGACAATGGAAAGAAAAACAAGGAACCATCAAATCCTATCTAACGGAATCCAAAGCACATCGAGTGTATTCAGTGGATGACCCAAAAGAAGGTAAGTATTCCGAAACAAAATATAAGGTTTTAAAAGAATCCAATTTGTATTCCCTATTGGAAATTGATCTCATCACAGGAAGGAAAAATCAAATCAGAGTCCATTTTGCTGAAAACAAACACCCCATTGTCGGAGATACCAAATATGGATCTGAAACAAAATCGTATCCAAGAATGGCATTACATTCCTTCTCTATCGATTTGATCCATCCGTTTCAGAAAAAACCACTCTCATTTAACGCCAAAATTCCTAATTTCATCACTGGCCTCGTTGGAGGTTATGAAAGGATCCCAAATGAAACATAAAGGATTTATTTTTGATATGGATGGGGTGGTTGTGGACAATCACAAATTCCATTTCCAAGCCTGGATGGAATTCTCAAAAAAATATAAATTTCCTTTGGATGCACAAATCTATCGAGATACGTACAATGGAAAAACCAATGCGGACTTGTTTCAGATGATCTTTGGTAACATTAGTGAAGGAGAGATCCAAAACTACGGTGCTGAAAAAGAAAACCTATACCAAACCTTATATAAAAAAGAAATGAAACCTCATCATGGGATTTTAGATTACTTCCAGTATTTAAAATCGCAAAATGTGAAAATTGCTTTGGGCACCTCAGCACCCACTATGAATGTGAATTTTACCTTAGATCATTTAGTGATCCGCGAATATTTTGATGTGATTGTGGATGGTTCTATGGTGACAAAAGGGAAACCACATCCTGAGGTATATGAACTTTGCGCTAAACAATTATACTTAAGTCCAAAAGATTGTATTGTGTTTGAAGATTCGATTGCAGGCTTACAATCTGGAAAAGCAGCAGGATGTTCTATTTTGGGAGTGGCCACTTCGCATACAAAGGACGAACTCAAACCTCATGTGAATCAAATTATTTTTGATTTTACCGATCCTATGGTGTTTGCTTTATAAAATCATTCCTGGAAGTCAGTGAGCAAATTACTCGTTTTGTTTGTTAAGTCGATGCGAATGATTGCAGTTCTTCCTTCATCGATGTAAGTTAGATCATCAAATGATAATTTTTTGGCCATAAAGATTCCACGGCCGTGCGTTTTGA
The DNA here is from genome assembly GCF_000017685.1 of Leptospira biflexa serovar Patoc strain 'Patoc 1 (Paris)'. Lineage (NCBI taxonomy): Bacteria > Pseudomonadati > Spirochaetota > Leptospiria > Leptospirales > Leptospiraceae > Leptospira > Leptospira biflexa. The sequence goes on along the minus strand of NC_010602.1, from coordinate 96,134 downwards.
ACGCATTTTTTGTCATGGCTTCAATGGATAAAAACCGTTTCCAATCAAATCCTTTTCCTTGGTCACTGATGCGAATTTCGATTCTTTCTTCGTTTCGTTCAAAACTAACCTTTACAAATTTGTCTTTGTATTCAGGAGTATCAAGTCTTCTGAAAATTTCTTCCATCAATTTATCATTATCATGGAGTTCTGATTTTTCTTGGTAAGAAATTCCTAAATTGCCGTGTTCAATCGCATTATTGAGAATTTCCATGATACCAGTTAACACACGCTCAGGATCGGGACAAGCATTCGCAAGTAGTGGTGCTAGTTCATGTGATTCACGAATCGAACGAATCCGAAATTCACCTGAGACCATATGACGAAGCGCTCCCATACCTTTATGTAAGTCTTCTTTGGCCCTCTGTAATTTGATAAAATGTTCAACTGCTGTTTGGACAATTCGAACAAGTAAAGCTCGTGAATATGGTTTGGTTAAATAATAAAATGCGCCTGCATCGAGTCCTTCCGTCATATCTGTGATGGAACTCATGGCTGTTTGGAAGATTACAGGGATATCGCGGTATTTTTCAGATCGTTTGATTTTTTTTAAGAGTTCGATTCCATCCATTTTTGGCATCAATCGATCCAAAATGATGGCATGGAATAACATGACTCCTGAACTCAAAATTTGAAAGGCTTCTTCCCCGTCTTTTGCCTTTACAACAGTGAATCCCTTGTCAGACAAAGATTCATCAATGATCATCAAATTGATCATTTCATCATCAACAGCAAGTAAATTGATCATCGAATTCCTTCACGGGAACATGGTATTAACATGGTAAATACGGCTCCCTTTTCTTCATGATTTTCTGCATACAACAAGCCGTTATGATCATTCACTATTTCTCTTGAGATTGACAAACCGAGTCCTGTTCCTTTTGTTCCCGCTTTCACTTGTTTGGATTGGATGAATTTTTCAAAAATTTTATCCAGGTCTTCCGCTGGAATTCCTGGTCCAAAATCTCGAATCTGTATGCCAATCCCTTTGACATAGGACTGAGATTTTCTAGGAATAAATTCTCTTTTTATCAAACTGATCTCTATATTAGTATCATTTGGAATGAATTTTAATGCATTGGAGATGATATTTCGAATCACTTGTTGGATGCGCTCATAATCGAATTCCGCTTCCCAACGTTCTTCCTTATCCAGTAAAACAACTGTGATCCCTCTTTTTTCCAAAATTGCACGCATTTCATTGATCACAAACTTAGTTGTTTCTTTTAAACAATTCTTTTCAAACAAATATCGCATCTTTCCTGACTCTAGTTTGGCGATATCGAGTAGGTTTTCTAAAAGAGAAAGTAATCGTTTGCCGGAAGAATCGATGATTTGAAAGTATTCTTTTATTTTTTCAGGAGAAACACTCGCTGATTTCTCTGCACCCAGTTCAGCGTAACTCAAAATGGCATGGATGGGTGTTTTTAACTCATGAGAAATATTTGCAAGAAAAAGAGATTTCATGTAAGAAGCCTCTTCCGCAATATTTTTGGACATTTTTAAGTCCATGGTTTGGCTTTCGACCAGATCTTCTAAATGATTTCTATATTGGTAAAGTTCTTCTTCTTGGAGTTTTCTTTGACTGATATCTCGGAGAATGCCAGTAAACATTTTCCCTGTTTTGGTTTTGAACTCACCCACTGAAAGTTCACATGGAAATACTTCACCTGACATCCGTTGTGCGAAAACTTCCCGACCGACCCCAATGATATGATTTTCTTCTGTATCCTTATACCTTTTTAAAAAGGTATCGTGTTTTCCTTTGTATTCAGGAGGTATGATCATCGTAACATTTTTACCAATCACATCTTCTTGTTTGTAACCAAATGTATCCTCCGCAGTTTTATTAAAAAACTGAATGATCCCTTCGTCATTGATAATGATGATGGAATCAGCAGCATTTTGTGCCATGGATAAAAATCTGGACTCACTTTCTAAAAACGCATTCTCTAGTCGTTTTCGTTCTGTAATGTCACGATGGTTGGACATGATAAATCCATCATACAAAACAACAAAACGAACTTCCACATGGCGAATATTAGGTGCAACTCCGTAAGAATACTCTTTCCAAAATACCAAACTTTTTTTGTCAGTTAAGTATTCTAAGGCTTCTGAAGTGATATCTCGTAGATAAGGAGGAAGTCCCTCATTTATGTGTTTGCCAAGTAAATGCTCTGGTTTTTCTCCAATGTTCACAAACCGAGAGGTTTTATAATCAACGATGATTCCATCTCGGTTGATTTTGAGCCAAAAATCTGGATTGGATCTGAGTAAGTTTTCTAATTCCCGAAGTACCTCTTCGTGAGGGAAGGCAGAAGGGTTTTGCCAAATACGGGATATAGCAGAATTAGTTGGCATCAAGTACTGACCTCATTAGGAATATTGGAAACAATCTCATTTTCGGAAAGAAATTGTAAGAAATCATGGGGAAAAAAGAATCAACGTAAGGATTTTTCCCTTGTTTTACCACCAACTGATCAAACCCATATTATTTCATTTAGACCCTGAATCGGCTCACCATTTAGTCGCTACCTTTCTTTCTTTATCCAAAAAAATCCCATTTTTCCATAAAACACTTTCTGCCATCTTTCAATTTTCATCCAAACGATTGGAACAAACCATCCAAGGCATCCATTTCCCAAATCCTGTGGGACTTGCCGCTGGATTTGACAAAACGACCGAACTCTTCCCTACCATGATCCATATGGGTTTTGGTTTTATCGAAATCGGAACCATCACAGCCAAAGCACAACCAGGGAATGAAAAACCAAGACTCTTTCGTTACCCCAAAGTGAAAGCACTCATCAATCGAATGGGATTCAACAACCCAGGTGCTGACCAAGCAGAAATCAATTTAAAGAACCAACAAAAGTTGGGTGTGCGTGGGATCAATGCTGGCAAATCCAAGGTCACAGCCTTGGAAGACGCAGTGGGTGATTATGTTTATACTTTAAAAAAATTAGTCCCTTTCGGTGATTATGCAGTCATCAATATCAGTTCCCCGAATACACCTGGTCTTCGATCGTTACAAACCAAACAAAGTTTGATCGATCTCATCCAAGGCATTCAAAAGGAATTCCAAAACTCGTTTCCCATTCCCTTGTATTTAAAATTTGCACCTGATTTAACAGAAGAAGAACTCATCGAAAATCTGAAAGTGTGTTTGGAGTATAAAATCAGTGGTGTCATCCTTACAAACACAACACTCGACAAACAAAGTTTAGGTGAATTGAATCCCGAGGAAGGTGGCCTTTCTGGTGGACCATTATTCCAAAAATCCTTACGTTTTGTTTCTCTCGCTTACCAAACCTTACAAGGAAAAATTCCGATCATCGGTGTCGGAGGAATCGATTCGGGTGAAAAAGCCTTACAAATGATGGAGATGGGTGCTAACTTAATTCAAATTTATACTGGTTATATCTATGAAGGTCCGTTTTTGCCGTATCAAATTTGTTCTTACCTAGACAAAGTGGTGAAAGATCGAGGATACCAAACGATCAGCGAACTGGTAGGCTCGGGGAATTCAAAATGACGACAACAAAAACTGGCAATTCGATCTGTACCCACTTTGGCACTTGTGGTGGATGTAATTATCTCGACATTGATTATACGAAAGAACTTCGCAAAAAAGAGCAAAACATCAAAGAACTCTTTAAAGCATATCGACATGTTGAAATTAAAACCATTGTTCCCAGTCCCTCACCCGAATACTACCGTCACAAAATCCAACTTCCTTTTGGCCGAAGGATTGTCGGGAACAAAACCTTACTCACCCTAGGACTTTTCAATAAAGAAGCTTCCTTTGTCCTAGACCAAACGGAATGCCAAATCCAAGACCCAGGTCTTACGGAAGTGGCCCTTGCCGTCAAACAATGGGCAAGAAGAGAAGGATTATTGCCCTATAATGAAAAATCAAAACGGGGTATGATGAAATATCTTGTCGCAAGGAAATCCATCACCACAGGTGAAATCATTGTAGGAATTGTGACGGCTAAAGAAGACCTTCCGCATGCAAAGGATGCATCCAAACGGTTACACACTGCCATCCAAAATCGGATCGGAAAAACAGGTAAGTTTGGAAAACTCGTCGGTATCATTCATAACATCAATACCAAACACACAACCATGGCACTTGGTCGCGAAGAACATCTGTTATGGGGTAGACCCTACATCCACGAACATTTTGGAAAACACAAATTCCGTGTTGGACTTTCCACCTTTTTACAAGTAAACCCCATCCAAACCCCCAGTTTGTACAATTTAGTATTGGATGAAATTGAGAAGGATTCCCGTGTCATTGATGCTTATTCGGGAATTGGTACCATTTCGTTTTGGATTGCGGGACAAAGTAAAGAAGTCCTTGGGATTGAGGAAAATCCAAATTCTCATAGAACGGCTCTGGAATCATTAAAATACAACAAAGTACATAATGTTCGATTTCGGAAAGGAAGGGTGGCAGAAGTGTTACCTACTCTTTATGGAAAAAATTACGATACAATTGTTCTCGACCCACCAAGGACTGGCCTTGGGGCCGAAGTGACAGAAACCATTTTGGCAATGGGGTTCAAAAAAATTGTGTATGTCTCTTGTGATCCAATGAGCCTACGAGAAGATTCCATTTTACTCACAAAACAATATTTTTTAAATTCCTTACAACCTGTGGATATGTTTCCAAGAACCGATCACGTAGAAACGGTCGCGGTGTTTCGAAATAAAAATCTCATATAACCTCAGCAACAAACTCGGATGCTTTTTTACTAAATGCCATAATGGTAAAACTTGGATCCACACTGACTCCTGTTGGAAAAACAGACGAATCGGCCACAAACAAATTTTGGAACCCGTGGACTTGGTGTTTGGAATTCACTACCGAATGATCGATGGATTTACCCATCCGACAACCTCCAGCAGGGTGAGGGGCAGCCATGGGAAACTCAGCTGGCCTCCAAGCGAGGGCATCAATTTCTTCTTTTTTTGGTAATTTCGTAAACTTCCGTAGTTTCATACCAGCAAGAAACACTTCTTTGGCACCCGCTTCAAAATTGAGTTTCATTTGTTTGTAAGTAAGATCGCTAAAAATTTGTTTGGTGGTCTTTCCAAACGGATAATTCACTTTTGTTTTACCAAAAAAATCCACATCTATGGAACCAAGTTCCCCTTCCACATCATCAATCCAACCAATCGTGCCACCCAAAAATTCTAGTTGTTTCATATAAACAAAATGGTCGTTACCAAAACTAGGGAGTAAGGCGGCAAGGGTCGCTGGCTGCAATTGGTTTGGCATAAGCATGTACCCACCTTCTTTGTAAGAACCATTTTGGTACTTTGCCAAACGAAATCCTTCCACTCCATATGCCGCTGGGATATTGCGCCATTGGACAATGGGTTCCTCATATAACGCATGTACCATGGGAGATGGATTGATGGCCAAAAATTCACCGAGAGCCGGATACCTTTTTTTCAAACCATTCTTTAATAAAAATTTGCTACTCCCAAATCCACCTGCTGAAACACAAACCGCCTTACATTGGAATTCAATTTTGGTTTGGGTGGGGCGAAGCGTTCTTCTATCCATCACCACAGCTTTCAAACCCTTCACTTTGTTTCCCACAATTTCCAATTGTTCGGCACGGAGGTCCGTGTACACATCTGTTCCGAGGCGCACGGCATTCGGAATGTGTGTGATCAGTTGAGACTGTTTGGCACCAAACAAACACCCTTGCATACAATGACCCGATTTTTGGCAATTTTTCCTGGCTTGCGGAACGGCGTGTCCTTCCCAACCTAATCGTTGTGATGCGTTCCGAAACAATCGGTTCATCGGATTGAAGTATTCTTCTGTCGCGGGAGACACATGTAAGTCAGTTTCCAATTCATTCCAATACGGATCTAAGTCTTCCGGCAAATGGTGGTCGATCCCATACTTTCGATTCCATAAAAGAAGCCTGTCGTTAGGTGTACGGTAACTATCCGCCCAGTAATGCACAGACGCCCCACCTAAATTGTTTCCATACACCAAATTGATCCCACCATCACTTGTTGTATGAAAATTCCTTTCTGCAGATACTTTCCCTGCCATATTCAATTCATTGTTATCAAAAGTACCTGTATGGTAATTCCCACCTTGTTCCAGAAGTGCGACTTTTATCCCTTTTTTGGACAACTCGTAGGCCATCGTTGCCCCACCACAACCAGAACCAATCACAACCACATCTACTTTCACCACTTCCCCTGGATGGTATGTTTGGAAATCTCGATAAATACCTGTTTTTTTCATCTTAGTCTCCATTCCCTTTCAGTAAATTTTGATAGTGGAGGCGAGCCTCGCTCCATTTTTCAGGAGGGCTAGCAAAAGGTCCCGGGTAAGATATCGAATCCCAAGTGGATTTGTGGCCGTAGTAAACCAGACAAACCAAAAGTTTTAAGTTGCCCACCACAGCCCGAACAATATCCGAATCTGTATCAGACCAAATCTGAAGGAGCCGTATCCGCTCTTCTTTTTCTAATTGGGAGAATAAGCGAAACTTCCCATACAAAAATGGCAGATAGGTAAGGACCATCACAGCGGAGTGGAAGTCTTCTTGGATTTCGTCAGATACAAAATATAATTCTTCATCTAATCTTCGCATAACATTTGCTTCTTCCAGATTTGGCATATCTGGTTCGTTTATAGGTAACACCACTTCTGCAAAAGAAGTCACTGTTTTGATCTCTGAGTCACTAAAATAGAAGTATTTGATTTTGGATTTGATCCCAGCACAGAAGAGAAGGAGTGCCAAAAACGATTTTCTAGAGAGAGAATACATACAACCTACCTTGGATTTTTTCTTCTTTGACCAAATTGTTCACTGGTTTTCCCATCATTTGGAAAAAGGCATCACCACCTGCTGTGAGATCCCAAATCTCTCCGCGAAAGAATACATTGATTCCTAATTTTACATCTGGGTCTTTGAGTCGGCCGAGTAATGCATATTTTTTCCAAGCCATTTTCTCCGTGATGGTTCCAATATCCTTTGGATTTATATCTTTTGGATTCGCATAACCGTTGTAACCATTCCATTTTTGACCCCAGGCATCTTTCGGTGCGACAAAAGAAGGGACCACTACAATTTCTGCTTCCGATTCTTCCATTTCCTTGTACACTTCCGGGAACCAAGAATCAGCACAAACCATGGTATATAATTTTCCAAGAGGGGTGCGATAGATTGGATTTTCATTGAACTTTCCTTCGACTAAAAATTGTTTCTCCTCTTCAATCGGAAAGAGTTTACGAACAATTTGGTCATCGACTCGGCCGTCGGGATGAAAATAAAAACTCACATTTTGAAGTGGCCCATCTGTCGGTGTGATCTTTCCTTCTACCACTTTGGGGTGGGGCAGTACAATGGAACCTGCCACGATTCCCACTCTATATTCCCGAGCCAACCTGGAAAATACCGACTGGTATCGATCCGTCATTTGCCAGGCCTTCATTCGGAAGAGTGTTTCCTTTAAATGGTCTGTGGAATAGGAAGGACTGAATCCATAGTGCCAAAGAAAGGAACCTAGGTTTTGTTTCACCAATTCTTCCATCGCTTCTAACATCGTCTTTGTGCCAAAGATTGACTTGTCTTCTGCCGTGACAACAAGCCAAGTTCCGATGTACTCAGGCAAAACAAAGATGGTTCGGTCGACAAAGATTGCTTCGTTGTCTTTTGCTTCTTGGAAGTACAACCGCAAACTCGAATAAAAACTTTCCTCTGTGGCGTAACTGAATTGGTTTAGGAAAGGTTCTAATCCGACGATCGTCCCACGTTTGCCTTTCCCTTCCCTTTGGAGATATAGTTTTGGTTTGGGTAGTGATTCAGATAGGACAGATGATTCCAACTGTTGTTTTTTGCATTGGATCGTCATCAAACCGATGGATAAAAAGAGAGACAAGGCGACAAAAAAACGCATCCACCAAATCTACTACACAACTTCGTTTCAGACAATATTTAATTGTGTTCTTAGTTTTTTCTTTTATTTTGACCTTATTCTATGAAAGAGAAACCTGCTCCCAAAAAAATCGTTCTCGCTTACTCAGGTGGACTCGACACCTCCGTGATCCTTGCTTGGTTGAAAGATACCTATGGTTGTGAAGTCATCGCTTTTTGTGCCGATGTGGGTCAAAAAGAAGAATTAACAGGCTTAGAAGAAAAAGGAAAAAACACGGGTGCCTCCAAAGTTTACATCCAAGACCTACGTTTGGAATTTGCACGTGATTTTATTTACCCTGCGATCCGCGGAAACGCCATTTATGAAATGCGATATTTACTCGGCACCTCGCTTGCGAGACCACTCATTGCAAAGGCAATGGCGGATGTAGCCAAAAAAGAAGGCGCTGATGCTTTTTCTCATGGTGCCACTGGAAAAGGAAACGACCAAGTACGATTTGAACTCACTTTCAAAGCTCTTTCGCCTAACTTACAAATCATTGCTCCATGGAGGACATGGGATTTTGGTGGTCGAGCTGATCTCATAGAATATGCAAAGAAAAAAGGAATCCCAGTTCCAGTAACAGCTGCTAAACCATATAGTATGGATAGAAACCTGATGCACCTTTCCTTTGAAGGTGGAATTTTAGAAGACCCATACAACGAACCAAAAGAAGATATGTTTATCCTCACCGTTTCACCTGAAAAAGCACCTGACAAACCAACGTATTTAGAATTGGATTTTGAAAATGGAGACTGTGTTGCCATTGATGGAAAAAAAATGAATCCTCTCGAAGTGATGGAAACCTTGAATGATTTAGGCGGAAAGAATGGAGTGGGTCGTGTGGACATCGTGGAAAACAGACTTGTTGGGATTAAATCTCGTGGAGTCTATGAAACTCCTGGTGGAACCATTCTTCATATTGCTCATCGTGACCTTGAGTCCATCACTCTTGACCGCGACACCCAACACAAAAAAGACGAACTCTCCCAAGAGTTTGCTCGATACATTTACAATGGCCAATGGTATTCCAACCAAATGAATGCACTCAGAGCCTATATGGACTACACTCAAAAGTATGTGAATGGAACCGTTCGTATCAAATTGTACAAAGGTAATTGTACTGTGGTTGGTCGAAAATCCAACAAATCATTGTACAACGCTGGACTTTCTACATTTGAAAAAGAAGAATTGTACAACCAGTACGATGCAGAAGGTTTCATCAATTTGTATGGCCTTCCAATGAAAGAATGGGCAAGGGTAAACCAATAAGATGAAAAGTATCGCCGTATACCCTGGTTCCTTTGATCCATTCACCAATGGACATTTAGATATCATACGGCGAGCCCATCCACTGTTTGAAGAAATCATCATTGCAGTTGCGATCAATTCAAAGAAAACCTCACTTTTCTCTCCTGAAGAACGAGTGGAGATGATTGGAAAGGTGTTCCACGGATGGGACAAAATCAAAATTGATACGTTTGAAGGCCTTACGGTTGATTACTGTAAGGAAAAAAATTCGCGAGTCATTCTCAGAGGCCTACGTGCTGTGACCGATTTTGATTATGAATATGCAATTTCCTTGATGAACAAAAAATTAGCCCCAGAAATTGAAACTTATTTCTTAATGGCAGACAATGAGTACTCTTTTGTGTCTTCCACTATCGTCAAAGAAGTAGCAAGGCATGGTAGAGCTGTATCCAATCAAGTCCCTGATGTTGTAGGGGAAGCCCTTGTGAAAAAATTCTCCGTTTGATCGGACTTTGAGGATCTATGAAAACTCGTTCTACTGTTTTTTACGGTTTTACACTATTATTGTTTGGATCCTTAGGATATTACTTACTCCAAGCAGGTGGTGTTTTAGAATCTACGAAAAACCTTACCATCGCAACGAACGGTCACTTAGATACAGAAAATTTTTTCAATCGGTTCCACCATCCTTTAGCTTTATTATTTTTACAGATCATCGTGGTATGTGGATCAGCTCGGTTTGTTGGTTATCTATTCACAAGAAAACTCAAACAACCATCTGTGATGGGAGAAATTGTAGCGGGGATCTTACTTGGACCGTCCCTACTCGGTTATTATTTTCCAGAGACAATGAGTTTCCTCTTCCCTCCTTCAAGTCTTCCTACACTCGGAACATTAAGCCAAATCGGTCTTGTTTTATTTATGTTCATCATCGGGATGGAACTTGATCTTTCTGTTCTGAAAAACAAAGCCCATTCTGCAATTATCATCAGTCATGCGAGTATCATCTTTCCTTTCTTTTTGGGAATGACTTTGGCTTATTATTTTTACACAGACTATGCTCCCGAGAATGTAGGTTTTTTATCATTCTCTTTATTTATGGGAATTGCGATGAGTATCACTGCTTTTCCGGTGCTTGCACGAATCTTACAAGAACGGAATCTCACACGTACTCCGCTCGGTGCAATGGTTCTCACATGTGCCGCAGCCGATGATATCACAGCTTGGATCCTTCTTGCGATTATTGTTACCATTTCCAAAGCAGGAAACTTAAACACTGCCTTATTTACGATCGGACTTTCGTTTGCGTACATCCTTACTATGATTTATTTGGTGGCCCCGTTTCTCAAACGATTGGGTTCCATTTACATTTCTCGTGAGAATCTCACAAGGACAGCTGTTGCGCTCATCTTAATGATTCTATTCTTATCATCTCTCACTACAGAAGTGATTGGAATCCATGCCCTGTTTGGAGCTTTCCTTGCCGGTGTCATTATGCCTTCTGAAGGAAATCTTAAAAAACTCATCGCGGAAAAAATCGAAGACATCGCGGTCATTTTGTTCCTTCCGATTTTCTTTGTCATCACTGGCCTTAGGACAGAAGTGACTCTCCTCAATGGCTCTCATCTTTGGTTGGTGTTTGGACTGGTTCTCTTTGTGGCAGTCGTCGGTAAGTTTTTAGGAAGTGCTTTGGCCGCAAGAGTCTCTGGGTCCAATTGGGAAGACTCTTTATCGATTGGTGCCCTCATGAATACACGAGGCCTTATGGAACTCGTTGTCCTCAATATTGGTTATGATTTAGGAATCCTAAGTCCAGAAATTTTTGCAGTCTTTGTCCTCATGGCACTCGTGACCACTCTTTCCACGGGACCTCTCCTTGATGGGATCCAAAAGTTTTTTGCGAGAACAGCAAATGCAACATATCCAGAAAAACCATCCGACAGCAAACTCCGAGTCCTTGTTGCTTTTGCCCAAGAGAAAATGGGAAAAAGTTTGGTTCGTTTTGCCTTCTCTTTATCCGGTAACCAAAAGAAAAATTTAGAACTCATTGCATTACACATTTCGCCTAACGACTCATTGTCCAACGAAGAAATCAGAAAGTATCGGGATGCCAGTTTCGAAGCGATCCGCCAAACAGGATCCAGCTTAGGTATCCAAGTCCAAACCGAATACCGCATCACAGACAATGTCACATATGAAATTGTGAATTTTGCCAAAATCAAACATACGGACATCCTTCTCATTGGAGCTGCAAAACCACTTTTTTCTCGTAGTTATACTGGCGGAAAAATCAAAGGGATTCTCAATTATTGCCCGGCAACAGTAGGTGTCCTCATTGACAATGGCCTAGAATCCATTGAAAGAGTTGCCATTCTTTACAAAGGGGAAAAAGACCCCATCCTAGGTTTTGCACAAAAACTCACCTCCTTAAAGGGAATGAAATTTAACAAAATCAAAGTGGAAAACCTCATCCAACCTGAAACAGATCTCAATCCATTCCCAATTGCCTTAAGCCAAATCACAGGGTATTCACTCATTCTCATCGATCTCAATGTTTGGGAAGAATTGGGTTTTGAAAAAATGGATCTTCTCCCCACCTCTTTTCTTTTGGTCCGATTTTTAACCACCTAAAGATTCGATTGCTTTTTTCGGTTTCTCCAAGCAACTGGAGATATGGAAAGAACTTTTATCATGCTTAAACCCGATGCAGTGAAAAACAAACACATCGGTGACATCCTTCAAAGAATTGAAAAAGAAGGATTTAAAATCCTAGGAATGAAATTCCTAAAACTCAGCCTAGAAGACGCAAAACAATTTTACGCAGTCCATGCGGCTCGTCCTTTTTACAACGACCTATGCACATACATGGCATCCGGTCCTATCGTTGCTTGTGCTTTGGAGCGTGACAACGCGGTGGCACACTGGAGAGACGTGATTGGCGCCACTGACCCGAAAGAAGCAAAAGCGGGAACTATCCGCGCTCTTTTTGCAGAAAGTAAGGAAGCGAACGCAGTACACGGTTCTGACTCAGTCGCAAATGCATTACAAGAAATTGCATTTTTCTTCAAAGGGTATGAGCTTAACTAAGCTTTTGATTTACACTCAGATCGGTTCTTAATTCAGAACCGGTCTCACCCATCGTGCCAAATTCGTTCGAATCAATCCTACTAAAATCCAAACAAGTTTTTGATTCCTTTTTTGAATCCTACACAGCTAAACTATTTTCTCCCAAAACTCGCATAACAGAAGCATGCTTATATAGTTTACATGCAGGTGGAAAACGAGTCAGACCCATCTTTGTAATCAATTCCTTTTTTGAACCAAATGATTTGTTTAGTTCAGAACCTTTTGATACTCACCAATCCGTTTTTTTAGCTGCACTCGCTGTAGAATGTATCCATACATATTCACTCATCCATGATGATTTACCTGCGATGGACAATGACGACACTCGTCGCGGAAAACCAACTTGCCACAAACAATTTGATGAAGCCACTGCAATCCTTGCTGGTGACACTCTCAATTCATTGAGTTTTCAATTATTATCCATGATGGATGCAAACGATCCGAACCTCCTTCGTGACTCCATTCAGATCTTACACCAAGGGGCCGGGATGACTGGAATGATCCTCGGACAGATGGAAGACATCGAGGAAGAAAAAAATCCGAGTTCCAATGCTCGTGAATCCAAACTCGAATCCATTCATGAAAAAAAGACAGGCGCCCTCATCACATCTTCATTTCTTTTGGGAAACCGATTACGAGCGGATTGGAAAGAGAGAGAATTCGTACTCACTCGTTATGCGAAAGAAATCGGACTCCTTTTCCAAATCACAGACGATATTCTCGATGTGGAAGGGAATTTAGCAGAACTTGGAAAAACACCTGGAAAAGATGCAAAAGCTGGAAAATTGACCTATCCAAGTTTGTATGGTTTGGAAAAATCAAAATTACTTCGCGACCAAACGCTTGGTAAGGCCATTTCTTTGGCAGCGGAACTTCCCTCTTTACACAATGAATTCTTTTTAGGATTGCCTAAGTACATTGCTGAAAGAAAAAATTAGACTCGATGATTATCTCGTTCGCGAAGGTTATGCGAAAGATTTAAAATTAGCACAATCATTAATCCTATCAGGATCGGTACTCGTCAATGATACTATCGTCTCCAAAGTAGGAACACTTATCTCAAACAAAGATAAAGTGAGAACCAAAGAAAAAATCAAAACATATGTTTCGCGAGGTGCTTACAAACTCCTTGGTGCCTTTGACCGTTGGAAAACAATCCAAGTTGAAGGTAAAACTTGTATTGATTTGGGTGCTTCGACTGGTGGGTTCTGCCAAGTATTATTGGAAAAAGGAGCCATTCGTGTCATCGCCGTGGATGTCGGTTACGGACAATTGGCTCAAAAGATTGCCAATGATCCAAAAGTTTTTGTATTGGATCGAACTCACCTACGAGAGTTACCAAAGTTGCCACTCGGAGCCCTGACAAAAGAAACTTGGATCACGATGGATTTGAGTTTTATTTCGTTAGTTCCTGTCTTTAGCCATCTATTACCATTGTTTCAAAAATACCCAGACATCCATTGGCAAGGGATATCACTTTTCAAACCTCAATTTGAGGTCCATCCTTCAAAGTTAGAAAAAGGGATTTTAATTGATTCGCATAATATCGGTAAAACGATTAAAAATGTTTGGTTAAAGATCAAAAAAAATGATCCAAAACTTGAATTCCTTGGGTTAGGTGAATCTCCTATCCAAGGTGCGGATGGCAATCGTGAGTTTTTGATTCGATGGGAAAGAAGGTCAGAAAGTTAAACCATAAATCCAGTGACCGCTTCTTTCAATTGGTCAGTTGAAAATGGTTTCATAAGATAGGCATAAGATGAATTTTGATTGATTCGTTGTTTTGACGTTTCATCGAGAAATCCAGTCAAAAATAAAACTGGAACTGAAAACTGTTCCCGTAAAGATTCCGCTGTTTCAATCCCATCGAGAGAACCCTCTAAATTGATATCCATAAGGATCAAATCAGGTACCTTTTCAGAAACAATTTGGAATGCCTCATCCCCGGATGGCACAACTGCAATCACATGAAAACCGAAGGATTCAATTTTCTGTTTGATATTGAGTCCGAGGAATGGTTCATCCTCGACGATGAGGATGTTCTTTTTCGTCATATATGCTTTATTTTATAAGGGGGGGTCTGTTAAAAAGTAAAAATACGATATGGCTGATAAAAGTATCAAACAACCCGAGAATGTACCAGGAAAATACTATGTCGACCAGACTTGTGTTCCCTGTAATGACTGTGTCAAAGAGGCACCAAACCTGCTAGAATACAGTGCGGACGAAACGCACATTTTTTTCAAAAATCAGCCTAAAAACCAGGCAGAAGAAAAACAAGCAAAAGCAGCAATGGCAATGTGTCCCGTCGATGCGATTGGCGACGATGGGGAATAATTAAGAATAATAGAATTCTCTAATATTCTTTGCGACTACATCGGGTCTCTCTAAATGGATGGCATGTCTAATTTTTGGGATCCAAACCACTTTACTTTTTTTAATATACGACTTCATTTGGTTCATCATAAACGGAGGAGTGATTTCATCCTCAGCTCCCGCAAGGATTAAAGTTGGAATTTTGATACCTTTCATTTTGGGTCCAAAAAAAATCTCATCTTCCCTGCGTAAGGTATTCTCTTGCAAATATTCATTTGGTTTGTCATTCCAAATGGTAACAAGCGTATGACGAAACAAATAACCTGGTTCAGGAAATTCTTCCCCATACAAATAACGTAAAAGTAAAACGACTTGTGATTCTGTTTTGGGGAATAAAATCTTACGCATTTTTTCTCGTTCTGGGTGAGGAATCCCTCCCGGGGCAAGGAGGATTAATTTTTCAACACGTTTGTGCTGATCTCCTAGGACCAGATGTTGGGAGACAAGTCCACCCATGGAATGACCTACCAAACAAATGTTCTTTAAATTCAATTTTTCAATACATTCTAAAAGTAAGTTTGCCCAAACATCGATTTGGAATAGGTATTTCACTTGAGGTAATTTACTTTTTCCATAACCAGGTAAATCAAAAACATAGAGAGGATGGCCGTCGTTTAACAATTCTTTCACGACCCGGCGAAAACCGAAACTTTCATCCAGCAAACCATGGAAAAAAACAATCGGTTTTTGGTTACCATTGCCAAACTTCCAGTAAAAAATACGGTGTCCTCCCATGTTGACATAAGAGGGAATTCCACCCATATTTTTCATTGATTTACGTCTCTGGGACTGATAATTTCGATAAAGGCTTCGGTAAAAAAGTTTAATCATAATGTTAGAAAGAAAAATTCTCAGGTTATCGCAGCTACTATCCCATTCCTCGAAAACTTTTCTATTCGTCGATCTTAAATCCCAAAAGATTTTGTATTGTCATGATCAAATCAAAGAACGATTGGGAGTTTTGGAAAAATTTCCATTTTCTATGGATTATATCATCGATGAAACTTCAAAATCCGTTTTTTATGAGGAAAATAAACGGAAACAATCGGAAACGTTTCCCATTCATTTACTCAATCAAAAACGAGAAAAAATACCAGTCATTGTTCAGTTTTCATCACTCGCTGATTTTTTTGAAGAAGATGAGGATGTATATATTGTTTCTATCGAATGGCAATCCCAGATAGAAAATCTTCCTTACCTCAATGGTGATGCATTAGAAATTCCTTTTTTAAGGACAGATTCTGTCGGAAAGATTCAATTTGCAAACACTCGGTTTTTAGAATTTTTTTCACTCAGTTTGGAACAGGTTCGGAAAAAATCGATTTTTGAAATCCTTTCCTTACCAGAAAAAATTAAAAACGATTTGTTGATTCAAAACATCAAACACGACATTGAAATTCAATCTGGGTTCGGAGAAAAACAAAAATTCCAACTTCAGAGTTTTTTAACGCCAACCATACTTTCTAACACAAACGAAATCACAATTTTGTTATTGAATTTGTCTTCAATTCAAAATGCTGAAAACTCAATCAAATATGGAGAAGATAAATTAAAAACTTTTTTTGCAACGATCAATAATGGTTTTGTGATCGTAAACCAAGATGCTGTTATCCTTGAGGTGGCTCCTATTTTTAAGTTTTTATTGTTTCAACTATTGGCATTTGAAACAGGCGAAAATATATTTCACTTTTTTGCAAAAGAGATTAAGTCCAAACTGACAGAAGTTTTACAGAATTCCATTGAAACTCAAACCACACAAAGAGCAGAATTCGATTATACCTTATTAGGTGAAGATAAAACTTTTGAAATCAAATATATACCCGTAAGAAGACTCAATCCTAATGATAAAAAAGTGATGTTAGTTTTCTCCGATATTACTGAAGCCAAACGTTTGGATCGACAATTGATAGAATCCATGAAATTCGCAAGTATTGGTGAGATAGCGGCAGGTCTTGCCCATGAAATTAATAATCCATTACAAAGTGCACTGCTATATTTGGAAGATTTGATTACAGTTGATGAAACGGATGCAAATGAAAGGAAAAATATTTTACAAAAAATTGAAGCTGCCAATTTACGAATTCGTGATTTAGTAAAAGCTTTGCTTGATTTAGGAAGGATGGAAAGTCCAAATCGAGATTTTGTATCACCTTATTATATTTTGGTGAGAACAAGTGAATTGGTGGAAGTCAGTTGTCGAAAAAAGAATATACATTTCACTCGGCATGCTGGCCCCAATTTACCTGGGATTTTTGTACGATGGCAGGAGATCGAACAAGTGTTGATCAATTGTGTGGTGAATTCGATTAACGCATTGTCTGAAATGGAAACAGCTAGAATGAATCCAAAAATAGAGTTGGGAATTGACCTTGTTCGGAGTCAAAAAAAGGACTGGGTTGTATTTTCAGTAGAAGACAATGGACCAGGGATCGATGATGACACCTTAGAAAAAGTTTTTTTACCCCTGTTTACCACTAGGCGTAACAAACAAGGAACGGGTTTGGGACTATCAATCTCTAAAAAAATCATCGCCGAACATGGCGGGGAAATTTATATCAAAACAAAAAATGGAGTGGGAACAAAGGTAGAAATATTCCTCCCTGCTCATACGGATGAAAATGGATAAAATTTTAATCATCGATGATGAAGAAGACATTCGTATCGCTTTGAAACGTGTATTATCACGTGAAG
This sequence comes from Leptospira biflexa serovar Patoc strain 'Patoc 1 (Paris)', assembly GCF_000017685.1. Taxonomy (NCBI): domain Bacteria; kingdom Pseudomonadati; phylum Spirochaetota; class Leptospiria; order Leptospirales; family Leptospiraceae; genus Leptospira; species Leptospira biflexa. The sequence goes on along the minus strand of NC_010602.1, from coordinate 78,692 downwards.
GTTACCAAATCGAACTTTCGGAATCTGCTTCGGATGCTGTGAAAAGAATTGAGACGGGCGAAACGTTTTCCCTAGTCATATCTGATATATTAATGTCCGGCATGTCTGGGATTGATTTTACCAAATTCATTGCGGAAAAAAATATCAACCTACCTGTGATCTTGATTACAGGAAATCCAAATCTATCTTCAGCGGAAGCTGCCATCCGATATCATGCATATGAATATATTTCCAAACCTGTAGACAGGACACAATTACTCTCTGTCGTAAAACGAGCATTAGAAGTCAAAAATCAAAAAGATTCTGACTTAGAAAAATTATTGTTATCCGAAAAACTTGAGAAGGCACTCCGTACTCAAAACTTAGACTTAAATAGACAAAACGCGGCTATATTAAATGCCACATCTGATGCTGTCATCACTATCAATCATAAATTGGTGATTGTTTCGGCAAACAAAGCAAGTTTTGATATGTTTCGATTTCATTCCCCACTTGATTTAATCGGACAAAATGTTCGGCTCTTATTTACAGAAAACAAGATGCAAAAATACATGAATCAAGTTTCGAGTGTATTGAGTCAGGAGCCAAATAAATCGACCTTACAACTTTCTGATGTGACATTACAAAGATCCGATTCAACTACTTTCCTTGCTGATATTGCCATTTGTTCTTATAGTTTGGATGGAGATTCTTATTATACTGGTGTGATCCGCGATGTCACACAAAAGAAATTGATGGTGGAACAACTCATCCATTCTGAAAGGAGAGCATTTTTATCAGTCGTAGCGGCAAGCATTGGTCACGAAATTAACAATTCACTTACGGCCATCCAAGGATTTGTGGAAATGGCTTCGCGTGAAAATGCTGACCTAATGCTGAAGGATCGTGCCCTAAAAGTCACACTCAACCAAACTGAGAAACTCAGAGCATTAACTTCCAATTTGTTGCAACTTGGTAAGTCGGTAAAATCCAATCATGAAAAAACTGAAATTCTCAATTTGAATGGAGAAATCACTGCTGTATTACAAGTATTTAAAGAAACGGCAAAATTAAAATACTGCCAAATCAAACGCGATGAAGCGAATGAAACCATTCCATTCCGCATGAACTCAGACCAATTTGCACTTTTACTTTCTAATATTTTGTTAAACGCGGCCGATGCGACAAATAACATTGGAACTATTGAAATTAAGGCATACCTTCAGAATCATAAGGCTCACCTAATCATTACAGATGATGGTGAGGGGATGTCTCCTGAGACCTTAGAAAAAATTTATGAACCATATTTCACAACAAAGGAATTAGGAAAAGGAACCGGTCTTGGAATGTTTGTCGTCAAACAAATAGTCGATAATTTCGAAATTGATCTGCAAATCGATTCTAATCCTGGAAAAGGATCTAAATTTCATTTTATTTTTCCTGAGGTTTCCGAATCCTAGTTGGTAACGTGAATTCTGGAATCAATGAATCTCAATTAGAATTTATCCATACTCGTTATGGTAAAACTTGTACAGTGACTCCCTTACAAGAAGAAGCTTCAAGTCGGCGATACTTTCACATCACCACAACCCATAATCGAGAAGAAGTGGTTTGTGTAGATGAAACCATAAACGAAGATTTTGTCCAATTGAGTTTATACTTGGACCAAAACGGATTCCATGTTCCCAAAATTTATGAAACAAACAAATCGTTAGGAATCCTTTGTATGTCATTCGAAGGGAAGTTAGATTTTAGTTCGTATCAACTTTCTGATTACATGTCACAATTTCCCAAAATTGTGGATTTGATTCTCAAATTACAATCTTTAGAGTCACCTAGTTTTGTCAAAAATCGTAGGTTTGATTTGGAAAAATTAAGTTTCGAAACCAATCTTACGTTAGAAAAATTTGATACCTTTCAAGCCAAATACCAACTCAAAACTTCCATCACTGCTGAAGCACGAGCTTTTATGGAAGAAACGATTGGTTATTTAGACAAATATGCCATCAATGTATTCACACACCGAGATTTTCATTGTCGAAATTTATTGCGATCACCAAACCATAGTTATGTTTTAATAGATTACCAGGATGCGCGTATGGGTGTTCCTCAGTATGACTTGGCATCAATTTTATATGATGCCTATTATCCACTTCCACGAGAATTCCGATTGAAAATGCTTCAGTATTTCCAAGAAAGGAATGTGGACCAATCCAAAAAATTTAAAGATACATTTTACCTACAAGCCTTACAAAGATCCTTTAAAGCATTAGGTACCTATTTCCGAATGGTTGTGGATCTCGATAAGGAAAAATTCAAACCTTCGATTCTTTCTTGTTTAAATCAATTAGAGGAAATTATCCAATTAGGAATGTTTGCTGATTCACTTTTTATTTTTGTCAGAAGTTTGAGAGATGAACTAAACCACCATAAGGACTTTCGAAACTTAAATCTATGAATGCATTTGTTCTCGCAGCAGGATTTGGCAAACGAATGGGTTCACTTACAGAAAATACCCCGAAACCTCTCTTAAAAATACAATCCATTGCCTTACTTGATTATGCCTTGTATCTATTACACCTTTGGAATATTGAAAAAATATGGGTCAACACACATTATTTAGGCGAACAAATCAGAAGGCATTTACAAAACTTTAAAAACTTACAAATTGAAGTTTCTTTTGAAAGGAAGGAAATTTTAGGAACGGCAGGTGGCATTCGAACTGCATTACCAGATGATTCTGTTTTCGAACCTATCTTACTCATTAATCCTGATACCCTTCTCTTTCCGAATCCTCAATTTACACCTAAGTTAGGTTTAGCGAAACATTCGAAAATACATCTCTATCTGTTACCAATTCCCGAAGGTGAATCTTATACAAAAATATCCATTGGCAAGGATCAAACTTTGGAATTTGGAAAAGGTAATTATTATTATATTGGACTTGCTGTTTTGGATCCAATTTGTCTATCTAGTTTGGAAAAAAATCAGTATTACGATTTGTCAGATATATTTAAAGACCTTGCCAAACGAGGTGAGATCACCGGAGAAATTTTCCCCGGCGAAGTGTTAGATTTAGGAACAAAAGAACTTTGGGAAACTTACCAAACAAAAGATGTGTTTGGAAAATCACTCGAACAGATAAAAAGTTTTTTAGCTAAATCCAAGATGGCTTAGGATTTCTTCCTTTCGTTTTTCATATCCTTTTTTACCCAACAGAGCAAACATATTATTTTTATAATCTTCGACACCGGGTTGGTCAAAAGGATTAACACCTAACATATAACCTGAAACAGCACAGGAGAATTCATAAAAATACAACAATTCCCCCAATGTTTCCTCATTGATCGATGGTAAAGTAATTTCCAAACAGGGAACTCCACCATCTTTATGTGCAATCAACGTTCCAAGCATTGCACTTTGATTGACTTCAGAAAGTTTTTTCCCTGCTAAATAATTCAATCCATCATTATCATCTGTTTTTTCGGTAAGATAGACATCTTGTTTAGGTGCTTCCACTTTGATGACTGTCTCCATCAATTTCCTTTCTCCATCCTGGATGTACTGGCCCATCGAGTGTAAGTCCGTCGTGAATTGAACAGAAGCAGGGAAAATACCTTTTCCATTTTTACCTTCACTTTCTCCAAACAATTGTTTCCACCACTCAGAGACATAACCAAACGAAGGGTTATATGACACAAAAATTTCAGTTGTTTTGCCCAAGGAATACAAACCATTCCGAATGGCAGCGTAAAAACACGCTAAGTTCCCATCTTTGGATGCAGTGGATTTTAATTCGGATTCCATTTGTTTGGCTCCATCCATCAATTTATTGATACTAAAACCTGCGGCAGCAATGGGAAGCAGTCCAACGGGTGTGAAGACAGAGTACCTTCCCCCCACATCATCAGGGATCACAAAAGTAGGAAATTTATACTCATCTGCTAGGTGTTTGAGTGCCCCTTTGGACCTATCGGTAGTGGCAAACACACGATGTTTGATATTTTCTTTTCCATACTTTCTTTCGAGCAAAGAAAGTAACAACCGAAAGGCGATTGCCGGCTCCGTCGTGGTACCAGACTTTGAAATGACATTCACAGAAAACTCTTTGTTTTCTAAAAAAGCAAGCAGTCGAAAATGATAATCCGCATCCAAATGATGCCCAGCGTATAAAATTTTAACCGTTTTCTTTTGTGTTTCAGGAGTGCTAAACTCAGGGGTGAGAGCTTCGATGACAGCGCGAGCACCTAGGTAACTGCCACCGATTCCAACTACCACTAGGTATTGAGAATGGGACTGAATCAACTCAGCCGCCTTTCGGATGTTTTGTAAATCTTCTGCTTTTGTTTGGCTAGGAAGGTTTACCCATCCTAAAAATTCATTTCCTAATCCGGATCCATTGAGTACGGTTTGCCGAGCCATTTCCGCTCTTTCCAATTCTTTCTCCAATTTGGATTGGTCAAGAAAGGGTTTCACAAAGCGATCTGAAATTTTTAGATTCGACATAGCACCTGTCCTAAAATAAAGTATAGCATCGAAAGGAAGATGAAGTGGATTCATTGAGAAGTAAAGAAAATTTGAATCAATTTGAACATATATTTGGAAAAACAAATTCCAAACCACGAATGTTTGTTGCACCCGCAAGGATCAATATCATTGGAGAACATGTTGACTATTTGGGTGGAATTGTCCTACCAGCCGCAATTGATTTTTCGGTTCAGTTGTTTTTGCGTCCCAACCAATCTCCATTCTATCAATTCCATTCCATTACTTATCATGAAACCATTAAGGTGGAAAAACCTTTCCGACCCAATCCAACTTCTCCTTGGACTGACTATATCACAGGTGTCATCGTAGAAATAGAAGCCCTAGGTTATCAAGTTCCTGGGTTTGATGTGTTAGTGGATGGAAATATCCCACAAGGATCTGGGCTCTCTTCCTCAGCTGCATTAGAAGTGGTAACTGGCTTTGCGATTTCCGAAACATTCAGACTTGGTATTCCAAAAGAACAAATTGCCGTGATTGGACAGAAAGCCGAAAACAATTTTGTCGGTACCAAATGTGGGATCATGGACCAATTCATCATTGCGGTAGGAAAAGAAAATGATTGTATCTCACTCAATACAGAAAGTCTGAAATACTCATACCACCATTTTGAATTAGGTGATCATGAATTTTATCTCGTCAATTCAAACGTAAAACACAACCTCAAAGACAGTGCGTATAACAAACGTAGGCAAGAATGTGAATCCGCATTGGCGAAAATTCAAATCAAACACCCAAATATCAAACAATTGTATGATGTCGCTCTCTCTGAAGAAGAAATCAGAGATTGTGGATTAAACTCAGAAGAACTAAAACGAACCCTTCATGTTGTGACAGAACGAGAGAGAACAAAACTTGTCATCCAAGGTTTGGAAACAAACCAGTTTGCCCAAGTGGGGGAAGCTTTGTATGGCGCACATGAATCCTTGTCAAAAAATTTTGAAGTGTCTTGCGAAGAAACGGACTTCATCGTTTCTACCTTAAAAGGATTGGGAGTCATGGGTGCCAGAATGATTGGAGGTGGGTTTGGTGGGTGCGTACTCGTACTAGACAAAAAAGAGCATTTTGTCAAAATAAACCCGGAAATGAAAAAAAGTTATCAACAAAAATTTAACCTTGCGTTAGACTTCTACAAGTTTCAAATCTCGGATGGCGTGAGGGAAATTTCCATATGATTGAAAATTGGGATGATTATACCGTAGAAAGTGGGGATTTCAAAATGGAAGTCCTACAACAGAGATTTGTCCCACTCCCTGAATCAGCCGTTTATTTCGAGTTATCTGGCGAAATCAATTTATACAATTCCCAAGTGATGAAAGAAAATTTGGAAATTTTAATTTCAAAGGGAATCCATCATCTTTTTTTAAACTTTGAACAAGTGAGTTATATTGATAGTTCAGGACTTGGTGTTTGTTTGGGAATCCACTCCCGGCTTGTCAAACAACAGGGATACATACGGATTGTATCCCCTTCTGAAAAAGTACGTTATGTTTTAGAACTCACAAAACTAAAAAGCCTACTCCAGATTTTTCCAACACTGGAGCAAGCAATTGCACATACTTAAAAATAACTTGGGAATAAAAATTTAAGTTTGTTGATTTGTTCTGGGTTTCTTTTTTCCGGAGCCGTCACCAAAGAAAACTTCGTGCTTCCCACCAAACTCGTATCATCCGACTTTCCTAATAAGTCAATCAGAGTGGACAAAAGTTTTTTTGCAGTATCTGCATTGGTGCTCAAGTTCGCAAGGACCATCTCCAAAGTGACGTGGGCTTCGTCTTCTTTCCAACAGTCATAGTCTGTGGACATACAAACCATTTGGTATAGAATTTCTGCTTCTCTGGCAAGTTTTGCTTCTGGCAACACTGTCATGTTGATGATATCAGCACCCCAAGAACGATACATGTGAGATTCGGCTCTTGTTGAAAATAGAGGTCCTTCCATACAAATCAAAGTTTTGTTGGTATGGATGGGAAGGTTGATTTGTTTTGCGGCTTCTTCTACTTTTTTTGCAAGACCGGAAGAAAACGGATCAGCAAACGGAGCATGGGCCACCATACCATTTTCAAAAAATGTTGCATGTCTCGATTTCGTTCGATCAATGATCTGTGACGGAATCACAAAATCTCGTGGTGCAATTTCTTGTCGGAGACTTCCCACAGAACTAAAGGCAATGATTTCTTCTACACCTAACTGCTTTAATGCGGCAATGTTCGCACGAGCAGGGACTTCGCTAGGATTTAAAAAATGTCCCTTTCCATGCCTTGGTAAAAAGGCAATTTCTTTTCCTTTGAATCGACCAATGGTGATGGTATCAGAAGGTTTTCCCCACGGAGTATCAGGGTGGATTTCTTTTAGAATTTCCATCCCGTCGATTGAATACAAACCTGTTCCGCCAATCACCCCGATTTTCACTACATTTGCCATATGAATCCTCTTAAAGTGCAGTTTTCCCCTAACGATTTTGGTTGCATTCGTTTTTTAAGTCTCCAGACTGTAGAATGCTCATGGGAGAGTACATGAAATCCAAAATCGTATCTATCACAAGTTTTACCCTTCTCTTTTTTGTCACAGCCAGCATCACCTCTGATAGTTCCTTCGATCTATCCACAGATTCCGATCGAAAATCAGTGAGTGTTACCATCTATAACGGAGGCATTGGCCTCGTAAGAGAAACACGTGTTCTCAATTTAGCCAAAGGGATCCGCACCTTACGTTTTGAAGATGTCCCTTCACAAATCATTCCTCAAACGGTTCGAGTGAAAGGAGAAGACCCAAAAAAACTAACAGTGTTTGAACAAAACTACGAATACGATTTGATTTCGCCTGAACGTTTGATGGACAAATACATTGGAAAAGAAGTGACCCTTTACCAAGACGGAAAAGAAAAAACTACTTCAGTCAAAGCAAAACTCATCGCCAATAACGGCAGTCCTGTTTACCAAATAGGAAACGAAGTATCACTGGGATACAATGGACGGGTCACAGTTCCTACAATTCCTGAAAATTTATTCGCTAAACCAACATTAGTTTGGAAATTAAAAAACGATACGGAAAAAGAACAATCTCTCGAAGTATCCTATCAAACCAATGGCCTCGGTTGGTCTGCCGATTACATTCTTGTTTTGGATAAAGACGAAAATGAATGTGGACTCAATTCTTGGGTCACTTTGAATAACAATTCAGGAGCCGAATTTAAAAATGCAGTTTTGCAATTGGTGGCAGGAAAGGTCAATTTACTCTCCAACCGCCCCGCTTACTCACCACAACCTCGTTATGCGAAAAAAACCATGGTAAAGGAATATGATGAAGTGTCAGAAGCTGCACCTGAGTTTAACCAAGAAAATCTTTCCGAGTATTATTTATATACCTTGGACCAACCAACAACCATTGGTTATAACCAAACCAAACAAGTGCAACTTTTCCAATCTGAAGGGATCGAAATCAAAAAATACTTTGTATTTGAAAACCTTCCGATGTACGAAGGAAATGAAAAAAATTTCAACAACGCTACCATTAAATACATTTTTAAAAATGCTAAAAAGAATAACTTAGGCCGACCACTTCCGCAAGGCACCATCCGTGTGTTCAAAGCAGATTCCAAAGGCCGTCAACAATTGTTAGGTGAGGACACCATCGATCACACTCCAGAGAATGAAGAAGTCAAAATCAAAACGGGCCAAGCGTTTGATGTTGTGGCAAATGGAAAACGACTCGCCTATGAAGTATTCAAACTCTCACGGGGTGAAAAGTCTTCCTATTCGGTTGAAATACGTAATAGAAAAAAAGAACCGATTGAAATTCGATTTTATGCAAGTTTATGGGGAGATTGGAACATTACCAAATCATCTCATAAATTCACAAAAGAATCCTCAACCAAAACATATGCTGATGTTCCACTGAAAGCAAATGAAGTGGTCACTTTAGAATACACGGTTGAAACCAAGTACTAAACATGGAAACAAAGTACGATGCCATCATCATTGGATCGGGAATCGGCGGGCTCACTGCCGCTTCCATTTTGTCACAAGTCGCTAACAAAAAAGTTTTAGTATTAGAACGTCATTTTAAGTTAGGTGGCTTTACGCACACATTCAAACGATTGGGAAAATTTGAATGGGATGTGGGTATCCATTACATTGGAGATTTGGCAGAAGGTTCGATGTTACGAACCTTATTTGATTCGATTACGAAACGTGGTGTCCAATGGCAAAAAATGGAAGAACCATTTGAAGTCTTTGATTATCCAGAGTTTAGTTTTCCCGTTTATGGGGAAAAAGAACGATTCCGTAACGATTTAAAATCCAAATTCCCAAATGAATCCGTCGCCATCGACCAATACTTCAAAGATGTAGAAACTTTCACTCAGTGGTTTGGTAGGCATTTCACACTGAAAGCTCTTCCAGCTTTTTTCGAAAAAGCAGCCAAACTACTTGGGCTTGGGCATATCCCTACTCCTTACATCACCACAAAAGAATACATGGACACACATTTCCAAGATGAGAGTCTCAAGGCACTACTTTGTTCTCAATGGGGGGATTATGGACTGCCTCCCAAAGATTCATCGTTTGCCATCCATTCGATGATTGTCGCACATTACTTTAACGGAGGTTACTTTCCGATCGGTGGATCTTCTAAAATTGTGGATTCGATTGAACCCATCGTCGAAAAAAATGGTGGGGCAATGAAGATCCTCCATACAGTCAAAGAAATCATTCTGGAAGGAGACAAGGCCATTGGTGTGAAAGTAGATGTCCAAAAAGGAAAAACCATTTCAGAACAAAGTTTTTTTGCGGATGTGATCATCTCGGATGCCGGTGCCTACACCACATACAACAAACTATTGCCAAAGGAATTTTCAAAAGATTTCCAAACACCATTGGAATCACTTAGCACCCAAGGAACAACTTCCATCACACTTTATATAGGATTCAAAGAGTCTCCTACTAAACTTGGATTTCATGGTGAAAACCATTGGATTTTCCCTAGAGGCAACCATGACGACAGTTATGCGAAACGAAATGACTTAATCCATGGAAAACCACCCATGATGTATTTGTCCTTTCCCTCTTTAAAAAACCCAGAAGCCGAGGGCCACACAGCCGAAGCCATTAGTTTTGCCGATTATGCAAATTTTGCGAAATGGAAAGACGAACCCTGGAAAAAAAGGGGAGAGGATTACAACCAATTGAAGGCAACGATCACAGAAGGAATGTTACAATTTTTGGAAACACGATTCCCCGGATTCCGAGATCTCATCGAGTTTACCGAACTTTCCACACCGATCACAACCGAAACCTTTACGGGCCACAAAGAAGGTTCCATTTACGGACTTTCCTGTACACCAGAACGCTTCCGTCAAGAATGGTTAGGAGTAAGGACGACTGTCAAAAACCTTTATCTCACGGGTGCAGATGCCTGTTCTCCAGGCGTGGCTGGGGCTCTCATGGGTGGTGTAGCAACATCATCTGTTGTATTAGGTCTCACAGGGACTCTACGTCTCATGAAGGAACTTTTCCAAAAGAGCCAAGAAACCGTTTGACAAATGGTTTAAAGTTTGATAGTTTGATATTAAACCAATGGGAACTAAATTCAAAGGATCTAAAAAAGAAGTACAAGCTCTAGACTCGTTTATCAAACTCAAACGTGCCTCGGAATCCTTGTCTTCTCGCCTCATTTCTGAATTCACAAAATGGAATATATCAGAAAGTCAGTTTGGCGTATTGGAAACTTTGTACCATTTAGGTCCCCTTTGCCAAAAAGACTTAGGGGATAAAATCCTCAAAAGTACAGGAAACATCACACTCGTCATCGATAACTTGGAAAAACGAAGTTTGGTGGAACGAGTGCGTGGTGTGGAAGACCGACGGTTTATCTCCGTCCACCTAACGACAGAAGGGAAAAAACTAATCGAACAAATTTTTCCTGACCACGTGAAACGAATCACTTCTGAGTTTTCTGTCCTTTCGCCTGAAGAACAAGATGTGCTTGGCAAAATTTGTAAAAAACTTGGCAAAAAAAACGAACCCACTGCCAAGTAATGTCTCAATTAGTCGCGGTAATCCATCACCAAACGAAAACCAGCTCGTCTATCTTCGCTTAGATTAGGAATCCCACCATACGATCTCGCACTGGCAGTTGCATTTTTTGCCGAGTCCGAGTACGAACCACCTCTCACCACTTTGTAAATTTTCCCAAACGAAAAGTTTTTAATATGATGGCCTGGATACAATTGGTAGTCACTGGATGTCCACTCAGGAGCATTCCCACACATACCAAGTGCTCCATATGGACTTGCTCCTTCCGTGGAAAGTTCATAAACAGATTGTGTTTTTCCAATTTTTGATTCTCGCGTATTACAATACAAACTGTCATACTCATCACCGAATGGATATTTGGTGGCCGTGATTTGGTATCCTAATGTTTCGTCACGATTGGTGTATTCGACAACCCCTGGTCCCCGTGCGGCTTTTTCCCATTCCCATTCGTTCGGAATGCGTTTTCCTGCCCAGGCCGCATAACGTTCCACTTCACGGTAAGTGAGGTGGATGACAGGATGGTCCCCTTCTCCCTCTGGGTATTTCCCACCAATCCAATGTGGTGGTGATTTGGTATTGGTTTGTTTTAAAAAGAAATCATATTCGGCATTTGTCACTTCATAACGATCAATGTAAAAGGAAGGGATTTCTTTCAGATTGGAAGCTTTTGGTTCTAAAAAATAAGGATTAAAACTATCTGCAGAAGGATCCGTTCCTTGGCCGTACAAAAATAATCCTCTGGAAACAAGAACCATCTCCTTACGATCTTTGGGATGAAACACTGTTTTCCGTGGTGGAGTAAATCTTCCTTTAAAAAAAGCATCTGGTTCTGTAAAAAAATCTTCTTCCACGAAACTAGCGATATAAGCATCCGTTGTGATTTCTTTCATTTTAGAAGTTGGATCCGGTTTAAAATCTCCAACTAACACGACTTCCGTGAATTGATTGTTTTTATTGATGTTTTTTTCTTCCCAGATGGTGTCCCTCACAACGAGGATTCCTTGTTTCAGGTGGGTGAGTTTTTGGTATACGGGAAACTCTTTGGTTTCGGAAAAAAGTGTTTTTAATTCTGAAAGGGAATACTTCGAAATCTTTTGATTTCGATAAATGCGCACTTTGATCCAAAGTCTATTTTTATAAACTCCAGTTACTTCCCCTTTCCAAAGTTGCACTTTCTTTTTTGTCGTTGCGAAAGGTGATTCTTCCGACGTTTCCTCTTCTGAAACAAGGGGATTCATTAAAAATCCCAAAACGAATAGAATCATTAGTAATTTTTTCATACTGTCTTTTATCATCATCGGCCGATTCAGCCGAAACCTTTTGATTGAAATTTCCTGTGCCTGTATACAATCAGTGGGAAAAGGAAATGCCAAATTGATTGAGTTTCAATACAAACGGGAAAAAGAAAACATCCTCATTTCCTTAAAAACGGATTCCACACAAATTGGAACCTTCCATCGGATCGCGACCATCATTTATGCGTTAAAAATGGACATTCTCTCTGGAGAACTCAGCACAGTCATTGAACAAGGGAATGAATATACGATCGATTCGTTTATTTTGCAAGCAGATGACGGGGACACAACCCAAGCCGCATTCAAATTGGGAATGATGATGGATTCGGTTTTTTCTAAAAATACAAAATTTGAAGAGATTCTCGAAAAACTACAAATTCAGGAACCAGCAATCGCTACCTTCTTCAAAGAAACTCCAGAGTTTATCTTTTCAGACCTACCCGAAAGAAACCAAACTTGTTTGTACTTAGAAAGTAGTGCAGGACGAGGTTTGTTGTATTATGTTTCTCGGATTCTCATGCAAAACCAAATCAACATTCACAGTGCAACCATTGAAACGGATTTTGAAACCGGAAGAGCGAAGGATAGTTTTTTTCTAACAAATGGTTCGGGGCAGATGTTTGCCTCCACTGACCTTGCTCTCAAAATCAGAAGAGAAATCCTTGCCCCGATCCAATCAAACACTCGTTAGAGATTAGTTTTTACAAAGAACTTTGAGTGAAGTTGCCTTGTCGACTTTTGGTGCCTTTCCATTGGAAAACCGATAAGCCAAACCAGATTTTTTATCAATTTCTGTTTTTGTCCAAAACTTGTCTTCGCTTGTTTTGATCTCAGTTGGAGCTGTTGCTGCAAATTTAACCAAATCATCTTTGGAAGGAACTACTCCTCCGACAGACTTACAATACGCAGATGCTTCTGTGAATTTTTTAGAAGCAATTTTGTCTGTGAGAAATCCAGTGCTCGAACCTTCTTTGCTAGTTTCTTCTACTTTTTTCTCAGCAGAATCTGCCACCGGTTTGGTTTGTGCATCGGCAGGTACTTTTGTAGCATCTGTTTGTGTTGTCGCAGTAGGTGCTTTTGGTTTTAGATATTTGACATAACCCAAGTAACCGATTGCGAGGATTCCCGCGAGCACTAGAAATAGATACACACCATTTCCAGATTCTTTTGATGCATGAGAAGAACCTTCGGAATGGGAAACAGGTGATTGTAGGGAAGCTTGTGCCGACTCGTCGTTTCCGAAAAGCGAAGCGCTCTCATTTCTTGTAGATTGTTTCTTAACCGTATTTGTTTTCTTGGCCGCTTTTTTAACAGCCTTCTTCTTAGCGGCAGATGATGATTTTTTCGTTGCCATAATGATAATCCTTATTGCCGAGACAATTCTAATTATAGTTATCACATAAAATCAGAAAAAGCTGAAGAACTTCTTCTCAAATTTGTTTTTTTTTAAAATTTTTTTAAGTGTGTTTCCGTTTCTCCTAAGAAATCATGATCCTAGATGAAAGAAGTTCGTATTGGTCTATTGGGTGCCGGAGTTGTCGGCACAAGTCTACTCCAACTCTTGGACAAAAACCGAGAAAAAATCCAACGTCAGTATGGAATCAACTTACAACTAACAGCCATCGCCACCCGTAGCCCGGGAAAACTCCAAGGAAAAACGAACGTTCCTGTGAGTGACGATGTACTTTCCGTTACGAAACGTTCGGATATTGATATGATTGTCGAATTGATGGGCGGAACTGACACAGCCTATACAGCCGTTCGTTCCGCACTGGAACATGGCAAAACAGTGATTACAGCCAACAAGGCATTGTTATCTGAAAAAGGCCGCGAACTCTACGCCATTGCCGAGACATCAGGTGTTGAGATTGGATATGAGGCTGCTGTTGCCGGTTCGATTCCAATCATTCGGACCTTACGTGATGGACTTGCTTCTTGTGAATTTGAAGTGATCTGTGGGATTCTGAATGGAACCACCAACTTTATTTTGACCAAAATGGAGCAAGAATCTTGGGACTATGCCACCGCCTTAAAAAAAGCCCAAGAACTCGGATTTGCCGAGGCAGATCCTACCTTTGACGTAGAAGGCATTGATGCCGGTCATAAAATCAGCTTACTCGCAAGCCTCGCGTTTCGTGAATCCGTCTCCTTTCAAACTGTCTCGGTCAAAGGGATCTCTGAATTACAATCCATGGACATCCAGGCAGCCCTCTCTCTCGGTTACCGGATCAAACTTTTAGGAATCTCTAAACGAAGTTCGGCGGGAATTCTGACCAAGGTGCACCCAACTCTTGTCCCACTCGACCATCCACTTGCAAATGTCATGAATGAATCCAATGCGGTTTTTTATAAAACCAAAGAAGCGGATTCAGGAATGATCACGGGCAAAGGAGCTGGTGGTTTGCCAACAGCAAGTGCGGTACTTTCTGATATCATCTACTACGCTTCTCGACTTGGCAGTCAAAACATTGCAAAAGAAAACAATTTGTTCCCTGAAGGAAAACGCTTCCCTGAACCTGAGAATTTAGTTCGTTATTACCTTCGTTTCTCTACTGTAGACAAACCTGGGGTGCTTGCAGAAATTTCCCAAGTCCTTGGCCGTCATAATATTTCCATTGCATCCGTCCAACAAAAGGAATCCACTTCAGAACCAGTTTCCGTCATTGTGGTCACCCATGCGGCAACGGAAGGGGAATTCCAAAAATCATTAATGGAAATTGATACCATGACAAATATCATCAAACAAAAGACAGTCGCTATCCGTCTCTTGGAGAACCTTTAGAATTATGGCAAAGTTTGAATTCCCTTCCCTTGTCATTGAAACAACTTCAATCGAGATCAAAGGGGAAGTGGTGCAATTGGTATCGTTTGTAGGCCAAATCACAAATACCAATGCATATGAAATCAACCGTAACATCACATCCGTTTTTGAAGAAGGGATTTATCAAATCATTTTAGATTTAAAGAAATTGGAATACATCAATAGCATTGGTGTGGCGACCCTCATCGGGATTATCAAAACCGTTGAAACCCAAAAGGGAAAAATTAAGATTGGAGGTCTAAATCATTTTTTGGAAAATGTGATCCAACTGATGGACCTTCCAAAAAAAGTGCAGATTTACCATACAAAAGAGGAAGCCATCCTCAACTGGACGTAACTTCCAATAATTTTTGTTCCTTCTTTTTCCAAATCTCATACTCGATCAAATCTAACAATTTGGAAAGGCCTTCTCTCGTCACAGCAGACACAAGTAAGGCGCCATTTTTTTGTAAGATATCGTGTGTTTCTTCATCCAGTCCATCGGCTTTATTAAACACCACCATTCTTGGAATCTCGTTCAAATGAAGTGAATTCAAAATGGTATCAACAGCATCCATTTGTTCTGTATAATTTGGATTGGTGACATCGACTACATGTAAGAGTAAGTCGGCATCACCTAATTCTTCTAAAGTGGCTTTGAATGCTTGCGACAGATCGGGAGGAAGATCATGGATGAATCCTACCGTATCGGAAATGATGATTTCTCTTTCCTCAGGAAACCGGATCCTTCTCGTAGTGGGATCAAGAGTGGCAAAAAGTTTGTCTTCGGCAATGACTGTGGAATTGGTTAGGGCGTTGAGTAAGGTTGATTTGCCTGCATTGGTGTAACCCACAATCCCCACGATCGGAATTTCATTACGAGAACGAGACTTACGATTGAGTTCCCTTCTTCGTTTGAGATCCTTTAGTTCATTTTCCAAACGATTGATTTTTTCTTCAACACGTCTGTTTCCAATTTCTAATTTGGTTTCCCCAGGTCCCCTTCCACCGATTCCACCCGTTAGACGACTCATATTATCATCCAACTCGGAGAGTCGATTTTTAAGGTATTTCAACTGAGCAAGTTCTACTTGTAACTTTCCATCTCGTGACTTGGCATTTTTGGAAAAGATATCTAATATGAGTTGGGTTCGGTCGATGATTTTTAAGTCACTTGCATCCGAGATTTTTTTAGCTTGGGAAGGAGTGAGTTCCAAATCAAAAATCAAATGTTCTATGTCTTTATGAACCGAAGTGAGAATGATTTCTTGTAATTTCCCTTTTCCCACAACTGTCCTAGGATCAGGATCTCTTTTTTGTACATAGGTATCCACAACATGAATACCAGCCGTCCTACAGAGTTCTTTTAATTCATCCATAGAATGTTCGGGAGAACGTTTCATTTTTCTCACATCATACACTCCCACAAGGAAAGCTCTATTTTCTTTTTGAGATTCTTTGAGGTTGGATGTCTTTTTAGTGAATTCGGATTCGAGTGCGTCTACTTGTTCTGAATACCCATACTTAATTTGTCCAGGGTATTGTTTGGGTGATAAGATCCAGGGTTCTTTTGCATCTGGGTCTGGATTGATGAAGGCAGAAAAAAAGAATTTTGGGATTCCCTCTTTGTCCACACAAGCGGCCGTGATGGAATCAAATCGGTTGAGGACAAGGTCCATCAAGTCTTCTTGGTTTAACGGCTGTTCTTTGAGATGAGTATGAAACAAACGAAGGCCACGAAGCCTGGAATGTGCGACACGATAGCGGTCTAAATGGGGAATTTCGATGGAATGGTCATTACCGACAATGAGATGAGTGACATAACCCGTCCTCTCTATGAGGAGGCCTACCTGCCTTCCCATTTCGACAGATATCTCTCCGACAAGCCTTGCAAGCTCCATGGAGATGATAGAATCCTCTCGAAGTCGCCTTTCTGAGAGAGATTTTAACTTTTTTAGCTGGTTTGGCTTGAGACCAGCGAGGTTGCCGCTAATTTTACTTATAGTACGTATCCGATATTCAAAGTATGGAAGTAGGCTATCATATGTTTCAAAAGGGTCAAGACATAATTTGGAAAGGCAGTTTGTGGGTGGTCCTTATCCTCCTTGTGAGTTGTTCCAGTTCCAAACCCTTCCAATTAACAGATGTTTCACCTAAGTATCGTGAATACCAGGGGAGTGATTTAGATCCTCATAAATCAAAAGATGTTGTCATTCCAGTTACAAAAAATAGGAAGTACGATTCCTTTATTGAAGAGGCACACCGAACCATTGCATTATTAGAATTTGGTGAAAACATTGCTCTTCGCGCTGATAGCAAAAAAACAGTTGGGGAACCAGTTGAAAAGGAAATGCAAGCGGCTGCTTATTTAGAAGAAGATTTACCCACAGTCATCACTCGCCTTCCTGAGCTCATCCAAATAAACCAAACTCTCATCGATAGCACTCCGAATGATTTTGATGGCCCATCCATCGGTCGTGTTTCATATGAGTTAGGAAATATATTAGAATCGTTACGCCAATACAGTCCTAAAGCAATTGGAATCCAAAATGCAATTCGTAATCTAAGATCGGATTCCAATAATTACAGTAAAGGTCGAGACATTGCAGAACCTGATACCAAACCAGGGTCGGAAGATCCAGTCCTCATCAACACTGATCCAGAACCTCCCAAAAAACCAGAAAAGATTGTAGTTAAAAAAGAAGACCAAACAAATAAAATTTCCATTAAACGATTAAATCGCAAAACAAAAGTTACTGGGAAAGCAACGGAACAAATCAACGAAATGGTAAAAAAGGAAGAGGAAGAAGTCCTCTCCGATGAAGAAAAAAAAGACAAAGAATACACAGAACAAATCAGAAATGGACTCGTGCAGGTATTCCGTTGGGAATACTATCGTAAGCCAAAAAATTTAGAAAAAATATTAGCAACACATCCCATTCCAAGAGTCCGTTCCGCAGCAGCATTAGCATTAGGACGTTTGAAAGCAGGTCGGGTTACCTTACAAACAGCGATCGATAAAGATGGTTACCAAGTAAGGCCGGCGGCATTCAAAGCCCTATCCGATATTGGTGACAAACGATCACTCTCATACTTTATTGCTGGAACCAAAGCAGAGGACCCAGAAGTAATTGCAGTGAGTTTTGAAGGGCTTGGTAAAACGAAAGACCCCGCAGGAAGAGAACTTATATTAACGCAAGGGATATCATCTGAATATGTTGTGATCGTATCGGGAGCTTTAAGAGGACTCGCGTATCATAAATTAGATGCAGATGTAGAAATTTTTGCCAAATTTTTGAAATCAAACGAACAAGAGATCAAGGAAGCGACCATTGAAGCACTTGCGATCCATGGCAGTCGTGAAAGTTTACGAATTTTGGAACGTGTGGCACAAGAAGAACCTACACTTACCATGATGGCCATTGACGAAATCAGTAAAAATCCATCGTTATCTGCGACATTTGCCTTAATCCGTTTAAACGAATCTCTAACCGAAGAAAGATTCACCAAACGGATTGGAGAATCTCTATTACGCAGAAAAGCCTTTGGAAAATATGCCATCATCCTGATTGAAGATGATTATTTAAGAGCAGAACCAAACGAACGTTCTACCCCAATTTCCTATATAAAAAATAAAGAGATTGGTTTGATATTGTCTGAAACCAAAAAAGAATTTGCAGTGCGAATGGGAGAAAACATCGTCACCGACAAATACATCCAAGTGAAAATGGAATCCACTTTACCTGGAGCAAGGAGTGCATTTGTCACAGGCTGGATATTTTATCCAAAAATTGACATCATTGAAGTAAAATCGCTTGGAAGTGATGGAAACTCGGGGAAATACTCACAGTTAAAAAAAGGGAAACACAAAAACCTATTTAACCCAGACGAAAGGACTAATATTCCTAAAAAGGATTAGTTTTACCTTTGGAAAGGATGGTGGGAACCCATTCCACCGTCCCTTGTTTGAGAGGGACTTTGGGGATCATCCAATGGAGTCCACAAAACCAAGTCAAAAAATAGGATGAAAATGGCATCACTCCCCAAACATCAAATCCTGTGGATGCAATCACCATCACACCTTTGTATCCAGATTGGTAAATCCTACGCATCATCCAAAGTCCAGACGTTTGGGTTTCCATGGTGACATCCGAAACAATCATATCGTAATCGTTGGATTTCTGAAACATATCCCAACCTTGTTTGGCATCATAGGCACGGTCAGATTTGATATTCTTTTGGTCAAAATAGACCTTTAGATGATTCGCATAACGGTCATTATCGTCCACAATCAAGACTTTTTTCATACTTGGATCTCCGCATCTGCAAATTGGCTATCATACAGTTTTTTATAAATACCATTTTGTTGAAGTAAGGAATCGTGATCCCCTTGTTCTTTGATTTCACCCTCTTCGATCACAACTATGTTTTTGATTCGCCTAACAGTCGACAACCTATGAGCAATGATAAAGGTGGTTCGATTTTGAAACAATCGCTCCAATGCACGGCTTACAAGCCGTTCTGATTCTGCGTCTAGAGCACTAGTTGCTTCATCTAGGATCATGATCTCAGCATTACGTAACAAAGCGCGAGCAATGACAAGCCTTTGCCTTTGGCCACCACTCAAATCCAAACCTCGTACCCCAATCATGGTGTCGTAACCATTTTCCATTTTGGTGATAAAGTCATGGGCATTGGCCAATCTTGCGGCTCGCACAACTTCTTTTCTCGAGGCTGCTCCCGTTCCATAAGCAATGTTCTCAGCAATGGTTCCATGGAAGAGAAAAATTTCCTGGGTAACGATTCCTATTTTTTTACGAAGTGATTTGAGGGAGTATTGTTTGATATCGATTCCATCGATTTTGATCAAACCAGAAGTTGGATCAAAGAACCTTGGAATCAAATCCATAAGTGTCGATTTTCCAGATCCACTTGTTCCTACAAATGCATAGGTCTCTCCCAATTTGATGTCCAAATTGATACCTTTTAAAACTTCTTGGTTTGTACCTGGATAGGAAAAATGAATGTTTTCGAATTTGATTCCTTCATTGATTTTTTCCAAAACCATTTCATCTCCGTGTTCGATGACTTCGGGGTCACGGTCGATGATTTCAAAAATTCGTTTCCCTGCGGAATTGGCTTGGGTGATTTTTCCGACCATTTGGGAAAGTTGAGTGAGAGGTCGCATTAAAAACAATAATGTTAGAAGGAATGCCATAAACTCACCTTGGGTGAATTTACCTGAATAAATGAATTTTGCACCTAACGCAAAGTAACCAAGAACAACAATAGAAGACGTTAACTCCACAAGGCTCGGTGCCATTTGCAGGTAAAACTGGCCTTTGAATGTCCTGCGATATACCTTTTGGTTGATGTTATCAAATTTTTTGAGGTCTTGCTTCTCTTGTCGAAATGTACGGATGACCTTAATCCCCGAAATAAACTCTTGGATATGACCATTCAGATCAGCAATTTTTTCTTGGAACCTTGCCGTTGATGACGAAATTTTACGAGTAAATAAAGTGACTGGCAATATCACAACAGGGACAGTCAAACAAGCTAAGATCAAAAGATCAGAATTCAAATAAATTAATATGACCAAATGAGTGAGAACATAAAAAAAGTTTATGACCGCATCACGTAAGTTACTCGAGATTACGGCTGCAACAATTTCTGCATCATTGATGACCCGACTCATAATGAGTCCTGTTTTTTCTTTATAAAAATACGTGAGTGGTAATTTCTGCACCTTTTGGAATAATTCTTGTCGAATGTCACGTACAGCTTTGTAACCAGCTGTTGCTATACAATAGACAGAGAGTAAATACGTGCCCAATTTCAAGAGATAAAGTGGGAACACGGCAATACAAACAGCCCAAACCACTTCTTTTGGTTCCATGTCGTCTGTGTATGCGTTGATTTGTAGTTTGGCCGAAATGATCAAACGTTTGATACGTTCCAATCCATCCAAACTATCATCACCAAGCAGTACTTCTTGGACTAGGATGGTTTTTTCAGGTAAAGTTAAGTCCAGGTGGAAACGATTGTTTTTATCACTTCCAAGAGAATCAAAAAGAGGAATGAGAGCTGTGAGAGAGATACCATTGAGTACAGCTGTTAATAGAGCAAAGACCAGTCCTAAAACAAATCGTTGTCTATAATGAACGCTATAACTCAGTAGTCTTAAAAAATATTTCATGAATGAACTTCCTCAAAGAAGTTACGAAGTAAGGTTTCCCCATATTCAGTGAGGATGGATTCGGGATGGAACTGAACCCCAAAAACCTTTTTCCATTTTCTGTGACGAATTCCCATGATCACACCATCTTTCGTTTCTGCTGTCACTTCCAATTCATCCGGAAAATTCACTTTTGAAACGGCCCAGGAGTGGTAACGATTGGCTAAAAAATGATTTGGAATCTTTTTAAAGATTCCTTCGCCATTATGTTGGATTTGAGAAGGTCTACCATGATAAATGTCTTCAGTTTGTTCTAGTTTTGCACCAAATGATTCTGCAATGGTTTGGTGGCCGAGACAAATTCCTAACACAGGCATTTTTGGATATAGTTCAAAAAAATGTGACACGAGTTTGCCTGAAGTTTTGGGTAATCCTGGTCCTGGTGATAAAACAACGGCTTGGTATTTTTGAATGGTATCCAATGGAAGGTTTTCGTCATTTCGCATTACAGTTGTAGGTGCGATTTTGTTCAGGTATTGGTATAAAATATAAGTGAATGAATCGTAGTTATCGATGAGTAAAAACATATTCGGATAGGATCAGTGGAGTGGAATCTCAAATCCACTGATCCCAATTCCAACTTTTAAGCGTTCGGAGTTTCGATCCCAACTCCGTCGTTGAGGAATTTCGAAATGATCACTCTTTGGATTTGTGAAGTTCCTTCGTAAATTTGGAAAATTTTTGCATCACGCATTAATTTTTCCACTGGGTATTCTTCGTTGAATCCGTATCCGCCAAAAATTTGAACGGCATCCGTTGTCACACGCATTGCCATGTCAGCACAGAATACTTTTGCAATCGATGCTTGGTATGTGTTACGGAAACCATTATCGATGAGCCATGCTGATTGCCAGCAAAGGAGTCGGCCAGCTTCAATATCACGGGCCATTTCTGCGATCATAAAACTAACACCTTGATTTACGGAAATTGGTTTTCCGAACGCATTACGAGTGTTTGCATAACGAATCGAATGGTCAAGTGCTGCGCGAGCAACCCCAACGGCACCAATGGCAACTGCGGGGCGAGTTTTGTCAAAAGCACCCATTGCAATTTTGAAACCTTCGCCTTCTTTCCCAATCATATTTTCTTTTGGAACTTTGACATCTTCAAACGTCACACCGCGTGTGTCGGAACAGCGTTGTCCCATATTCTTTTCTTTTTTGCCTATGATGATCCCTGGAGTTTTTGCATCCACAATGAAACCGGTCATCCCTTTGTGGCCTGCATTTGGATCTGTTTTTGCTAAAACAAAAAACCAATCCGCATGACCTGCGTTTGTGATCCACATTTTGGATCCATTGACGATGTATTCATCACCCACACGTTTTGCTGTTGTGCGAATTCCTGCAACATCGGATCCAGCACCTGGTTCTGTCACTGCATAGGCAGCAAGAGTGAACGTTTCCGACATTGGTTGGATGAATTTTTTCATGACGTAATCGTCAGCACCGAGAAGAACTGGTGCGAGTGCTAAGTTATTGGCAAGGATCGCTGTTGCCATCCCTGAACATCCATAAAATAACTCTTCTGAGGCGATGAGTTCGTCTAGAACTCCGAGTCCTGCTCCACCGTATTCGGCAGGTATGTGCATGTTCATGAGGCCTACATCAAATGCTTTTTTCAAAATTTCTTTTGGATATTCACCTGTGTGGTCATGGTGTTCCGCTTTGGGAATCATTTCATTTTTTGCGAAATCTCTGGCTAAATCGCGGAGGGCTTTTTGTTCATCGGTGATTGAAAAGTCGATCATGGGTTGCCTTATGGATGTTTTTTTACAGTACTTTGGAATTTTCTCTATGAGTCAAGAAACTAGGGCGACTTAAATCTGTTGAAAAATCTTTTGAATCCAAAATCCTAGCCATGGGAGACTACAATGTCAGGACACTCGAAATGGGCGACGATTCGAAGAAAAAAGGGAGCCATTGATGCCAAAAGAGGCGCCATCTTTACAAGGATAGCCAAAGAAATTTCTGTGGCAGCCAAAGAAGGTGGAGGTGACCAAGAAGGGAACCCAAGACTTCGCTTAGCGGTGACAAAAGCCAAAGCCGCCAATATGCCAAAAGACAATATCGAACGTGCCATCAAAAAGGGAACGGGTGGTCTGGAAGGTATGGTGTATGAAGAGTGTCTGTACGAATGTTATGCACCAGGTGGTGTAGCCATCATGGTAGACGTCCTCACCGATAAAAAATCCCGTACAACTCCTGAAATCAAAAGTATTTTAACAAAACTTGGTGGTTCCCTTGCCAATGCGGGAGCTGTTTCACGTTTGTTTGAACGCAAAGGCCAACTGACTCTAAAGGCGGATCAAATTTCGGAAGAGGCTTTGTTTGATTTAGCACTTGGGGCTGGAGCAGAGGACATCCAAGTGAACGACGGAATGTATGTGGTCCTCACATCACCTTCAGAATATGAAGCAGTGCAATCGGCACTCTCTTCCAAAGGTTTGAATATGGAAGAATCGGAAATCAAATACATTCCAATGACAACTGTGGAAGTGAATGAGAAAGAGACGGCCGAAAAAGTGATGAAACTCATTGAAAACTTAGAAGCCAATGATGATGTGCAAGGTGTGAGTTCCAACTTTGAGTTAGGCGAAGGTGTTGAACTCGATTGATCGATTCATTTTGTAAATTCATAGCGAACTGACAGGGATTTATGTCTCCCTGTCAAAACGATCAAACTTAATACAATACGTTTGGATTGAAACGTAAGGCTCCTACCGATTGGATTATTTCTTTTTGATCATCCCCGCGATGAAAATGAGTAAAATCGCTCCAATGACAGCAACGATGAGTTCGGCAACAATTCCGTAAGTACGAAATCCAAGAAGTCCAAACACAATCCCACCTAAAAACGATCCAACCACACCAATCACTAAATTGGCAATGATCCCAAAACCTTTCCCTCGCAGGATTCTACCTGCAAGCCAACCTGCCGCAAGTCCAATGAGTAAAAACCAAATAAAACTATACATAAGTGACTATCCTTGTTGCCTTTTCTATTGAATTCTCATAAAATTACAGGACGTCGTTAAAGAATCAAATCATATACGAAGGCACCATTTGAAAAATCAGCTATTAACAGGTCCCTATTATTTTGGAATGAAAGATTTGGAAGTTTTCAAAAAACATTTCATCCAAGAGAATAAAGGAAAACCTCTCTTTCTCATTCGTTTTGAAAATATTGCAGGCATTGAACTCACCGAGTTTTTAGATTTATTACGAACAGAATTTTACTCCTGTTTGGATTTGGAAGATATCTCTTTTGGATTTCATTATTTGGAAAAACAAAATATTTTGTTAATGGGGATCTCTCCTTTATTTGAATGGGATATTGAAAAATTTCCAAATATTGAAAATTCCGTTGGAAAATTCCAACAACAATGTTTACAAAATAAAATCGTTTCCTTTCATTTTGGAGTCTCTCGAACCCAATCTAATTTTATCTCCGATAACGAAGAAATTTTTGTCGAACTGTTTCGATCATCCGAAAAAAACCTGAACGACAATTTGGTTCGATGGAGTTGGACCTATTACAACAAAGCCAATACATATATCTCAGGATCAGTTCATGAAGCGATGATCCAACCCACAGTCATTTTTAATCCCAAAGACAAAACTTATTCTGTGAAAGGGGGAGAAGTGTTTTTAGGCGGGGGTGCCTATATTGGATACAAAGATCTCATCAATGATATTCCTTCCGACCAGGATCTCAATCGTATTGAACTTTTGATTTTAGAGAAACTGATCATTGCTTGCGAAGGTGCACCTGGGTTATTAAAATTTAATATTTCTCCCCAATCCTTGATTGATACATTTTCACATAATGAACGTGTGGATCGATTGAAAAAACTCATCGAAAGCAAGGATCTATCACCAGAAAACGTTCGTTTTGAGCTCGTTGAAAAACCATACGACGAATCAAAATACCATTTAAAAGACGTATGCCACGCTTTTTATTCGCACGGAATGAGTTTTGCCGCTGATGACTTTGGAGTCAAAAGTCAGTCTCATCAAATAGTACTCGATCTCGGCATTATGATCAAAGAATTCAAATTGGATCCGATTAGTTTTAAATTCAAAATTGAAGAGGACCAAATTAAATTTTTGGACAATTTAGCGTTCATTGACTATTGCAAACGATTGGCAGACAACCGAGAAGCAGTGATCACTGCAGAAGCGGTAGAAGATTTTGATACATTAAACTTCCTGATGGAACATCAAATTTATCAATTCCAAGCCAATATCTTATTTGGAAAAATGACAGTGACAGATTACAAACGGGATTTTGATTTACTCCATTCCATTCACGAGGATGTTGTGAAAGAAGTATTAACAGACAAAATTTTATCGGAAAAACAAAAGAAAGTCGGGAACTTGTTTTTAGTCGCATCCGAAGAAGGACTCATTTAAAGTTTTTATGCATTTTATCATGACCATCGAAAATGATCCAAATTCAGCTCAGGATTTGGAAAATATCTTTTTAGGATTAAGACAAAGAGTTGTCATCACGAAGTTTTCACAAACGGTCCAGGAATATGTAAAATCCTCTAACCCAGATATCATTCTTATGGGATTAACTTTTAAAGATAAAAAAGAATTAGAATTCATTTTAGAACTACGTCGTGATGTGATCACTCATAACATTCCCATTCTTGCGATGATTCCAAAAGAAGATACAAACTTCATCGCAAATCATAAAAAACTCGGTTTCACCGATTACATGATAAAACCTCTCGCCAAACAGGCACTACTTGATAGAATTCATTCTCATATTGAAGAATATAAATTTAGTGAATCTTCCAAAACCAGAGATAATGTATCGTTTGTGGTTGTGGACAGGGGACATGGTCGAGTTTTATTCCAATGCCGAGCCAATTTGAAACGATATGTGTTTCCAGAATTTAAAAAAATATTCACTCTCAATTTTTTGAAATCCATTCATGCAGAAAGAATTTGTTTTGATGTTCGTGTTGTACCTGAACTAGGAAAAGAAGAAGTTGAAGTATTTGAAAGAGTGATGAAAATTTTTCAAAACCAAGACAAAATCATTTTCATCGCTGGGCGGCATATGGGTGCATTTATCGAACATGCAACGGACGATGAAAAAATGTTGGTGTTCATGGCTCCAAACGAATTTGACGAATACGTCAAGATGGAAGAGTTAAAAAAAGAAGAACAACGTAAGAAAGAGAAAAAAGAAAAATTTGCTAAGGATACCAATAAAGAACCATCACAAAATACAACGGTTTCTCCAACCAATTTAGGTGATGTCAAAATAGAAATAAATTCGAATCCAGACTCCAATCCTTCTCTGACAAACGAAGCTTTGAAGACTGATCCTATGCAAACAAATCCAACTGAAACGAAATCAAGTGAAGAAAATACATAACTAGTTGATAGTCCTGAAGAGATAGAATCATAATCTTCCAATCAAAATACAGTATCCATCCAAGCGAAAAATAACAAATTCAAACCGATAGAAATTTAAACCAAAAGAAGTAACCTATGAACTACAAAAGAGAAGTAATCGATTTACCTAATGGAAAAGGAGAAATCATTCGTTTTCAAATGAATGAACAAAACTCACTGACTGGCCAAAACATGAGAGACCTTGGTGAGATCTTAAAAGAAATCAAGGATGACCCTACCAAACGAGGTGTCATCTTAGGAACAGACAATCCAAAATTTTTCTGTAACGGATTGGATGCAGAAAACCTTCTTTCTACACCGAAAGACAAACTCATTGAAGAAGTAGGCGGTATTGTCATTCTCTTTGGAGAACTTGTGAAATTTGATAAACCTCTCATCACAGAAGTGACTGGTTATGCGATGGGTGGTGGTGCCGTGATCACTGTTGCATCCGATTTCAAATTCATGTTAGATGGGAAATGTCGAATTGGTTTTACAGAGGTAAATGTTGGACTCCCACTTCCTGGAAGTTTTATCGATCGGATCAAAATGTGTGTTGAACCAAGGTATTGGGCAGAAGTTTGTTTAGAAGGTACAATCTATAAAGCTCCTGAAGCGAAAAAAATTGGTCTCATTGATGAAATTGCTTCCACACCTGAAGAAGTAAGAAAACTCTCAGTAAAAAAATTAGAAACACTTTCCAAGGTACCTTCCTCCGCTTACCGTGCGACAAAAAACACCTTAAACGCTTCACTCCTTCGAAATTTGGAACAGTATAAAATCGACACGACCAAATCATTCGAACAACCAGGTGTTGTTGATAATTTACTCGAAGCAATGACGGCTTTAAAAGAAAAAAGAAGACCTGTTTTCCAATAACTTTTCTTCATTTAAATTCAGGGGATAAGAATTCTATTCCCTGAATTCTTATAAGTCTTTTCACCATAATTGCCGAAAATTATAGTGAAATCTGATGTTGCGTTTTTTGATCTTAGTCCTCATTCCCAGTTTTTTCGCTCTATTTGCAATATCGTCTTCTGATTACCCACCAGGTTTTGTTTTAAAAAATCCATATGTATGGCCTGTAAAAGGTTTTGATTCCATCACAGGTGCTTTTGGTGAATTTAGAACCGGGCACTTCCATATGGGACAGGATTTTTCGACAGGAGGAAGGATTGGTATCCCCATCCTCGCTGTTGCAAAAGGAAAAGTCACTCGAGTGCAAAGAAAATGGTCGAGCATTGGTTATGCGATATTTTTGCAACATGATGATGGGATGACTTCTCGTTATGGTCACCTACACAAATTTGCTCCCAAAGTAGTCAAACAAATCTTAAAATCAAAACAAGCGAGACGTTTCAAAGATAGGACTGATTTTGATATCGCACTTCCCGAAGCCGTCGAAGTGGAAGCTGGGGAAACCATTGCATACTCTGGAGATACGGGAGTAGGTCCTCCGCACTTACACTTTGAATTGTTTAAGGACAATGTGTACTACAATCCTATGCATTTTGGATTGGGTTATAATGCTGCGGAACCAATCGTTTTTAATGCCTTACGCATCACTCCACAAACTCCTCGTACGTTTATCAATGGTCGAAATGAAACCGTGGAAATTCCATTTTATGAATCGAGTGGAAATCGATTTGAGTTATCAGAAACACCAACACTTTTTATCCAAGGAAAAGTTGGAATTCAAATTGCAATCCATCAAAAATCAAACAGCAATCGTCTCGGCATTTTCACCTTAGATATGTTAATTGGTGATAATGTTTTACAAGGATTCCAATTATCTAAAATCTTAAAAGAACATACGAGAAAAAATGTTTTGTTGTATGACAGTTCTGTCAGCAAACCAAATGGGAATCCATTTTCGTATTATTTACATACGAGAGATGGAAATGATTTGCTTGGTATGCGCAGTAATGGCCGTGAACAAGGGATCCTTGACAGCGAACAAATGAAAATGGGAGAACCTAAAGAAGTCACCATTCGCGCCACTGGTATGGGTGGGCAAATGTCTCTTGCTTCGTTCTATGTTCTAAAAGACCAAGGGGATTATAGCCACATTGTCACTAAAGAATGGAAATACAATGTCTACTATGATCGTTATACAACTTTTAAATCAAAAGACACTAAGGTTGAGTTGTTTTTTCCTGTTAACGCAGTGTATTCCAAAGCATTCTTTGAAATTGAAGCCCAAGAACAAATCAAAATCAATACACAAGGTTTAAACCAACTATCGAGTGTTTACAAAATTGGCCCTGATTTTAAAGATTTTAATTTAGGTTATGACCTTTATGTAAAAGTTCCCAAAACTAAAGATATTAATTCTGCAGATTTGTACGAAGTGTTGCCTGATGGGAATGTGAAAAAAATCAATGGATCCTCCTTTAGTTCTTGGGGACAATTTTTTAAAGTTCGGCTACGGAAAACTGGCCTATTTGTTGTATTATCTGACCAAACACCACCTAATATCTATTTGCATGAATTAATGAACAAAACGGTTTATCCAAGGGAAGACTTCGCTTTGTATTTAAAGGCGGTTGATGTTGGCTCGGGGATTATGCCAGATGGTTTTGATATCACAGTCGATGGAATTCCAGGAAAGGCAGAATTTTTTCCAAAAGATGGGCGACTTGAAATCTTTGAACCCGAGAGTTTATACGAACCCGGGAAACACACTGTGCTTGCTAGTGTGAGAGATTATGCAGGGAATTGGAGCTCAACTGTCAGATACGATTATGAAATCCAAACTCCACCAGTTTCAGAAGAAAAGAAAAAACCAATTTCCGATCCACCTGTGATCGAAACTAACAAAGAGAAAAAATCAACTAAAGAGAATAAAATCAAACAATCTTCGCCTAAGGTGCAAAAGGTGGTGAAACCGATCACTAACGCACCAAAGGCAAAGGATAAAAAGTCTACATCCCGATAGCAGCACCACCGTCAACGCGGAGGTATGTTCCTGTGATGTAAGATGCATCGTTACTTAAGAAAAACTTAACTGCGGAAGCAATCTCTTCTTGTTTTCCAGGGCGTTTGAGTGGGATCACAGAAGGATCCGTTAACTTTTCTTGAACTTCTTTAGAAAGTGTCCCAGTCATCTCAGTTTGTACATATCCTGGACATACTGCATTCACGAGTACGTTTCTTCCAGAAAATTCACGAGCCGATACTTTCGTTAATGCAATCACACCCGCTTTAGAAGTAGAGTAGTTTGCTTGGCCTGGTTGGCCTGTTAATCCAGAAACAGAAGAAATATTCACAATCCTTCCAGAATCAGATTTGAGGATGAGTTTACTTGCTGACTTAGTCATTAGAAAAACACCCTTACAGTTTACATCCATGACAAAGTCATATTCTTGTTCTGACATACGAATGAGTAGATTGTCTTTCAAAACACCAGCGTTGTTCACAAGAAAATCAAGTTTTCCAAATGCTTCTTTTGTTTTGCTGATAGCAGCGTCACAGTCTTCTGGTTTTGTTACGTTACAAGCAACTCCAATTGCCTTCACACCAAATTTTGCTTCTACTTCTCTTGCAGCTTCTTCAATTTTTTCCTGATTCAAATCAACAAGCACCAAACTTGCACCATGCGATGCGATTCGGTTTGCGATTGCTCTTCCCAAACCAATGGGAGAGGCAGCTCCCGTTACCAGTGCTACTTTTCCTTCGAATTCTTTGGACATATGCCCCCCTAGGATTTATTACTAGTTTCTAAACATGAAACTCGAACATCGTTCGGCAATCGTAAAATTCCCAGTTGAAACGGAAGTTTGCAATGAAAGACTGCCCTTATGATCGATCGTTATAGCCATCCTGAAATTTCCGCCATTTGGGAATTAGAGAACAAATTTAAAATTTGGACAGATATTGAAATTTATGCCTGCGAAGCTCGCGCCAATCGAGGAGAAGTCCCAAAAGAAGACCTCGAGACCATTAAACAAAAAGCAAAATTCAACGTGGATGAGATTTTAGAAATCGAATCGAAAGTCCATCATGATGTGATTGCTTATTTAACCAATTTAAACTCTTATATAGGACCAGCTGGCCGTCATGTTCACTTTGGTCTTACTTCCAGTGATGTGGGTGATACTGCACTTTGTGTGCAAATGGTGCAAGCAATGGATCTTCTCATCCAACGCACAGAAACACTTTTAGAAACCACAAAACAAAAAGCAAAAGAGTACAAAGACCTTCCTTGTATCGGCCGGTCTCACGGGATCCATGCAGAACCGATGACCCTTGGTCTTAAGTTTGCACTCTTTTTTGCAGAGATGACTCGCAATTTAGAAAGGATGAAAGACGCACGGGAACAAGTGGCTGTCGGAAAACTATCTGGTGCGGTCGGAACATATTCCAATATCGATTTAGAAATTGAAGAATATGTATTGAACAAACTTGGATTAAAAGTAGATCCCATTGCAACACAGGTGATCTCAAGAGACCGACATGCTTTTTATATGTCAGTGCTTGGTGTTGTCGCTGCGAGTTTAGACCGAATGGCAACCGAGATTCGATTGTTACAAAAAACGGAAGGGCGTGAAGTTGAAGAACCGTTTGCAAAAGGCCAAAAGGGATCATCCGCAATGCCTCACAAACGGAACCCCGTTGTTTGTGAGCGTATCTCTGGAATCTCTCGAGTCATTCGTTCTAACGTAAACGTGGGATTACAGAACGTGGGTCTTTGGCATGAACGAGATATCTCCCATTCCTCAGCGGAGCGAATTGTGCTTCCTGATTCCACCATTGCTCTGGATTACATTTTGGAAAAAATGAATTTTGTATTGAAAGGTCTTCATGTGTATCCTGATGCCACCGAACGCACATTAAATGTAACTCGCGGACTCATTTTCTCTCAAAAAGTATTATTGTGGCTCATTGAAAAAGGTGGGATCACAAGAGAAGATGCCTACTTGATTGTCCAAGAAAATGCGATGGCTGTCTGGGCAGACCAATCTAAAAATTTGAGAGACCTTTTGAAACAAGATCCAAGATGTTCATCAATTCTCAAAGATTCTGACTTGGATGAAATTTTTCAAATCAAACCATATTTAGAGCGGATCCCACTGATTTTCAAACGATTGGGAATCATAGATTAACAAACATTAGAGAATCAATTTCTTAAAAATTTCAGATAGGTTAGGTTATGTGTACAATACAAAACCTAACCTTTTTTGTATCATCAGGTGTTGTCGTATAAAAGTTCTCGTTGGTAAACAAGGTGCATTTATCCGCAGTTTTCTGCCTGGATTATATACGTATTGCAATTATCTGCACAATTATTTCTTCGGATTATATCTGTTATACAATTATCAAATCATTGATATCTCGGCGAATATCCGAATAGCAATTATCGATTATAAGCTTTTGCAGATTTAATTCTGCATGCCTAAACGTATTTTATTTAGTATCTCGTTATATGCCTGAACGAAGGTTAGTCCCGAAACCTAGAGATAAGTCGCTATTATGCGATGTTTTCGGGATTAAAAAAGGTAGGTTCAAGAATCTAATGCAACAAAACCCGATAATGTAAATCGGAGAAAAAATGGAAAAATACTCTAGAATTAGTCCGAAGGAAAGGGAAACCTTGTCCGTGTTGATTCATCAAGGATACTCTAAAGGTGCGATTGCAGAAATGATGGGTCGTCACCGATCTACAATTAGTAGAGAATTAGAAAAAGGAAAAATTTCCGATAGATATTATCAATACTCCGCAATTATTTCTGGGTATAAATCAAGAATGGCTGCCTCATCTAGAAAGCTTGGAAAAAGTAAATTATTAACTAACAACAAGTTGTATAGGGAGTTTAAAAATCGTCTTGAACTCAAATGGTCACCAGTACAAATATCAAAAAATCTATCTCGTTCGTTTCCAAATGAAAAATATATGAATATTTCTCACCAATCAATTTATACCTTTATCTATTTGCTTCCGAGAGGAGAGCTTAAAAAAGAAATCAATACTTACCTTAGAAGAAAAGGCAAAAAAGCTAAACCTGCGGGAATCAAGGCCAATATAGGTAAAATTCCAGATATGATCAGCATTGAAGAACGACCAAAGGAAGTCGCTGATAGGTCTGTTCCAGGTCATTGGGAAGGCGATTTACTCATAGGAAATAACCATTCAAGTGCTCTTGGTACAATTGTAGAAAGAGTTACAAGAACTGTCATACTAGTACCTTTGAAAGCCATGGATGCTGAATCTGTCAGAAAGGCCTTTGAACAAGAGTTAAAACAGTTTCCAAAACAATTAAAACTTTCTATGACTTATGACCAAGGAAAAGAAATGTCAGAACATAGATTATTTACTAAAAATACAAAAATGAAAGTTTATTTCTGTCATCCAGCTTCTCCATGGGAAAGGGGAACATGTGAAAATACTAATATGCTTATCAGAGACTTCTTTCCAAAGGGAACTGACTTTTCAAAACTCAAAAAAAGCCAAATTAAAAAGGTTCAAACTTTACTCAATCAAAGACCTAGAAAAACTTTGAATTGGAATACACCTGAAGAAGAAATACGGGCGCTGGTGCGCTAGATTCTTGAACCTACCAAAGTAATTACGCCACGGACGTCGTTCTTTATAGCAACCTGACTTTGAAGTTTTGATTTTATATTCTTTAACAAGAATGTCGGTAGGAATTCCACGATTTTGACTAATCTTTCTAATCATTTCCTAATTAAGCTTTCTTTTTCGATTTAGAATTTCAGAGGCACGACTTCGGCCCCCAATGAGATTTCCTATATCAACACTTTTCATGTTCATATCATTCATAATGGATTTTAATCTCGGAGAGAACATCTAAGTGATCTTTTTGACTCTTAATAGGTTTAATATTCATTTCAATGACCTCAGCATTGATTTTATCATATTGTTCGTGAGTTCCGATAAAACTTAAAAGTTCGGTATGAAGATTAATGTAAACCTTAACATTAATCTGTATTTGTTTCCATATATATTGAAAACGATTCTAATATCCTTAACGAAATTAGCATTTCTGCATTTTTCTTTCACATCGAAAGGAGATTTCCAAAAAGCTTTCGAAATCTCTTTAATCCAAACTTCGATTGAAATTTTCGAATAACAAAATCATAATTGCCTTACTTTTCCCCACCCTCTCAATCACAGGATATCAATTGAATTATGTATATATTAGCGGATCATTTTCGAT
Source organism: Leptospira biflexa serovar Patoc strain 'Patoc 1 (Paris)' (assembly GCF_000017685.1). Classification (NCBI taxonomy): domain Bacteria; kingdom Pseudomonadati; phylum Spirochaetota; class Leptospiria; order Leptospirales; family Leptospiraceae; genus Leptospira; species Leptospira biflexa. The sequence continues at coordinate 45,208 of NC_010602.1, read as the reverse complement.
TTGAATTTTTTATTCTATGCGATTCACTAATTAAATTATGAAGGATAATTTTTCATCCCAATCTGACCTATATGCCAAGTATCGTCCTCATTACCCGAAAGAGTTTTTTGAATATTTAATATCAGTTGTGAAAAATAAAGACATTGCTTGGGATTGTGGAACCGGGAATGGACAAGTAGCCAAAGAGCTTTCCAAAATTTTCTCAAATGTGTATGCTACCGATATCAGTGCGTCCCAACTGAATCAAACAATTCAAGCGGAGAATATTGAATATTCCTTACAACCAGCAGAAAAGACTAATTTTGTAGAGAATCGCTTTGACTGTATTACAATCGCACAAGCGATCCATTGGTTTGATTTTGATTTATTTTATAAAGAAGTAATGAGAACGGCGAAAAAGAAGGCACTGATTGCTGCTATCGGATATGGAAGAATCCAAATTTCAGAAGATTTAGACAGAATCATTGATGATTTTTATTTTAATGTGATTGGAAACTTTTGGGACAAGGAGCGGAAGTACATCGACGAACACTATAAAACCATTCCATTTCCATTTAAGGAAATCAAAACACCTGAATTTAAGATCGAATGCAATTGGAATGAGGAACAATTAATTGGATATTTGAATACATGGTCAGCGGTTAAACATTTTACAAAACTAAATGGAAGAAATCCTGTCATCGAATTTCAATCGTTAATGAAACCGTTTTTCGAAAATCAAAAAGAGAGAAAAGTATCCTTTCAACTATTATTGAGAATGGGATTCGTCACATAACAAAAACTTTTTTTATTCCATTTCCTTTTCCAACCAAACTATCAAATCTTTCAACATTTCTGCACTAATCGTATGCCCTTCCGAATATTCTTTGTAATGAGGAATGATTCCTACCGACTCTAAAAATTCTTTCGAGTCTCTTGCTTTTGAAACAGCGATCACATTGTCGTTTGTTCCGTGGGCGATGTAAACTTTTGGAAAGTTGGAAGAACTTTCTATTTGAAATTGATGTTTTGTTTCCTCTAACAGACGTCCACTGAGCGCAATGATTCCAGTAAATTGGTCTGGATGTAATAAACCGACTGAATAAGACATCACTGCCCCTTGGCTAAAACCACCAATCCAAACACGATTGGCATCAAATTGGTATTTTGTTTGTAGATAATTCAAAAAATCGATTAATATTTTTTGACTCTTCATCTGTTGGTCGGCATTGATCTTAGGAGTTCCTCCAGTGAATGAGATCTCATACCAACCGAATCGATCCCGACCAAGAGTGATGGGTCCTCGAAGGGAAACAATGAGAAGGGGATCTGGTAAATCATCTGTTAGGGAAAATAAATCTTTTTCATTGCTACCCACACCGTGTAACAAAAGAAGTAGTGGAGGATTTTTGATCGAAACTTTTGGCTTTCGGATTAAGTAAGTTAATGGTGGATTCATAAAAATTCGTTAGATACCTTTATATGGAGATTTATAGCGACAATTATGATTCATGTAAGTCAGAGTCCAAACGTACGGAAGTCATCGTCAATGCTCCAGCAACTGGTTTATCATTAAAAAACGAAATTGAATCAGATTCCAATTGTGTCCCGATTGTATATAAAAGTGGTAAGAAGTGTTCTGCTGTGGGAATCGCCCATTCAAATTCTTTACCTTTCGATTGAATAGTGAGTAAAGATTCAGTATCACTTGATACAATCCAATCTTTCACCTTTTGGTTTACATTCATAACCCAATCAAATCCATACACTTCATTCAATCGATCCCAGGCCACCATACGTAAGTTATGCACAATGTTTCCACTTGCAACGATGAGGATACCTTGTTTCCTTAATGGCAAAAGTTCCTTTGCGATTTGTAAGTGTTTTTCCGGAGGAAGTTTATAATCCAAACTCAATTGGACAACAGGTATGTTTGCATCTGGATAAATATGTTTTAACACGCTCCAAGTTCCGTGATCCAAACCCCATTCGTAATCCAATTGCACCAATTGAGATTTTACAAGCGTTTGGATCTGCTTTGCTAAATTAGGATCCCCAGGTGCAGGGTATTGAACATCAAATAAAGCCTTTGGAAATCCGCCAAAATCATGTATGGTGGGCGGATGTTCCATCGCCGTGACAAATGTTCCATCCGTTAACCAGTGAGCTGAAATTGCTAGAATTGCCTTCGGTTTTGGGATGGTCTTTGTTAGTCCACGAAGACCTTCGACAAATTCATTTTCCTCAATGGCATTCATAGGACTGCCATGTCCCAAAAAAAAGGAAGGATAGATGGTTTTGTCATTATTTTGGTCTGATTTGGAAGTAAACTTAGATTCGTTCATTTGGTTTCGTAAGTGTTTCCACTCTCGGACTCCCTGATTTTATTAGTTTAATATCAAACTATTTATTGTCAATCTATTTTCTCTGCTTCGATTCATTTTTTCAAATTGTTATGATTTTCTGATTTCCAAAAAAATTTAAGGTATATGTCTTAGAAAGAACTTTCCTGTGCACATTGTACATGGAAATTTAATTGCTCACGAAATGAATAGAATGAAATCCTTCACATTCCATACCGCAGTCATAGATGATAAACCGATCATCCTTCAATTATTAAAAGAAAACCATCTACCTTATGAAGATATTTCCGATAGTATGTTGCAAGAGTATAGAATTGCAAAGGAAAAGAATTTGATTATCGGATGTATCGGAATTCAACGTGATGCTGAATTCGCACTATTACGATCGTTCTGTATTCAGAACTCATATCGTAATTTAGGAATTGGAAAAACTATCTATAGTATGCTGGAAAATGAATGTAAATCGAATGGAATCAAAGAACTCTATTTATTAACTTCCACAGCCGAATCCTTTTTTTTAAAGCGAGGATTTCTGACTATCGATCGAACCAATGCTCCCGAATTTCTAAAAAATTCTTCAGAATTTCAATACGTTTGTCCTACTTCTGCATTTTGTATGAAAAAAATAATTTAGATGGATAGGGAAAGAAAACGAAGATGAATCACAAAGCAAGAATCGAATTGATATTAAATGAATTGTTTACGAATCCCAAAACAACTTCAATTCCAGAAGTGTTTTCCGCAGATTACATTGCTCACACTTCCCAAAAAGATTACGTGGGTTTGAAGATCGTGAGTCGATGGATCAAAAATTTAAAAGGTTTTTTATCTGATTTAAAAGTAATCAAACTAGAATTCATTTATGAGAACCAAGACATTGTGGTTTGGAAACGCACGATCAAAGGCAAAATAAAACCTTCTAAAAATAAAAAACTAACTCCTGGCAAAACAATCAAATGGGAAGAGTTGGTAGTGTCAAAATTCCAATCAAACCTTATCAAAGAAGAATGGATTACGAGTGAGTTTTTAGGAGCCTTATTACCAAAAGGAAAATAAACAAAGGACTTATAGATCTCTCATTCAAGTGATTTTTTTCAACTCATTTCAGATTTTATTAAAACATTCAGGAGAATAGAATGGCAGCACCCAAAAAGAAAAAAAAGATAATCGCAAAGAAGAAAACGACAAAAATCAAAGTAACATCCCAACCAAAAAAGTCGCAGAACATCATTCCATTTTTAATGTTCAATGCAAATTTGGAAGAGGTAACCAAGTATTACGCTGGAATCTTTAAAGATTTTAAAGTCCTTTCTGTGAATCCAATGCAAGCAGAGTTCAGACTCAACGGCCAAAGGTTTTCTGCTTATAATGGTGGACCTGAATTCAAATTTTCTTGGGGAGTTTCCTTTATGATCCAAGTGGAAACACAAAAGGAAGTCGACCATTATTGGAATGCCTTATCTGCCGGAGGAAAGGAATTGATGTGCGGTTGGCTTGAAGATAAATTTGGTATGGTTTGGCAAGTGACACCTAAGATTTTATTAGAACTAATATCACATAAAGATCCAATCAAACGTGAAAAAGCTACTCAAGCCATGTTACAAATGCAAAAAATTGACATAACAACTTTGAAGGAATCGATTCAACAAAAATAGAACAAAAACGCTACACCAATCGAAATGGAAAGGATTAGATTTCGATTGGTGTATAGAGTGACATTTCAAACCCAGAAATATCAATTGTATAATTATTTTGTGTATAGAATGGTCCCCCAAAACCAAGTCTCCATGTAACTGGTCCTATAGGTATTTCATAAAAGAAATAATAACTTTTTGCATAGTTGGTTCGTGAATCTACTTTTCCTCTGCTGAGAGTTGAAAGTGCATAAATTTCTAAAGGATTCAATTGACCATTTGCGGCAGCAGCAAACATTAAATAACTAATTGGTTCAATGGAACCTGAACTTTTTCCGGTTAACAAGGAATAGGCTCCCAATAATTCTAAGTTGTTACCAGCTGATAAATTGGATAATAAATATGCTTTGTAGGGATCTCCATCTATATTACCAGTTGTCAAAAGTGAAAATCTTCCCAAATTATCAATTTTATTGTCGAAGGTATTTCCTGAATTGAATACAACCGCATTGGTAAATAATCCAATTCCATCATTAAAATCAGCTGTTCCTTGTAAGTTGACGGAACCTACACCAAACCCCATACCAATTCGAAAATTATCATTTCCACCTTTTCCTAAATATAAAACTGGAAGTAACATGGAATAAGTTCCTTTTACTTCTGTTTGTAAATCCACATTATCTCTTCCATTTTCATTTTCAACAGTCGGCGTAACCGTTATAATTTGCCTTGTATTCAGAAAAGATCCATTTCGATTTAAAACAAAAACACCCCAATATTCTCCAATTTGCCAATCCTTTGTTTTCAAATCATACATCAGTTTTGTATTTCGAGATACACTGTTTGTTTCTTCGGCCATCACAGCTTTTCCGTTTGGACCAACAATATCAACAGAAGAACTGATGAATTGTACACCAGGATTGATAGAAAAATAGCGCGCACCAGATGGTTCATTGAATACGCTGATTATTTTTCTTTTGTGATTGGGATCAAGGACAGGGTGAGCCGGTTTGTTTTCTATTTTTTCCTCTTGGACAACTTGTGAAAACAGAGGGCATCCAAAAAGAAAAAGAATCCATACGAGCAAACTTATTGAAATATGTGACATTTTAATTCACCAAAAGAAAATCAAATTTATACTATCTGATTAAACAGACAATACTTGTTTTTCAGAATTTAAGTTATACTTCAGTTTAATTAAATCGATTTTTTCTTCCATTGATTTCCAAAGAGTTTCTTTTTCTGGATGAAAGGTGCAAAGGACACCTTGTCTTACTAAATCAATGAGTTCATCAATGGAAAAATCTAAAAAGCGGTACAACTTAAAGTATTCATACGTTAAATTTACGTTGAAAATATCAGGATCGTCCGTGTTGATACAAAGCATCAATCCTTGGTCATAGTAATATCGAACTGGATGGTTTTGTTCTTTTCTAACATACTTTCCAGTGAAAACATTTGATGTGACACAGATTTCAATTGGAATTTTGTTTTCTTTCATGTAACGGACAAGTTCAGGGTCTTGGATGGCTGATGTGCCATGTCCAATTCTTTCCGCCTTACATAAATTAACTGCATCCCATATTGCCCAAGGGCCGTCATCTTCACCAGAGTGAGCTACACAACGTAAACCGGACTCTCTTGCAATTTTAAAAACTTCAGCATAGTCTTTTGCTGGGCCCATTAATTCCGCACCACCAAGTCCAATACCAATCACTTCTTTCTGTTTTAAACCTAAAACACGTTTTAGGTTGTTCATTGCATTTTCTGGACCAAAGGAACGAGAAACATCTACTAACAATCGAATAGAAATTCCATCTTTCACTTCAATTTGGCGAATACGATTCACCATCACTTCTACCATCTCATCAAAATCCAAACCATTTTGGATGAACTTTGATGGAGCGAAGAAGGCTTCACAATACACAATGTGATTGGATCGCAAATAATCTGCTAAACTATCAATGAAGTAACCTAAGTCGGATGCTTCTTTGACTGAACCTTGGACAAAAAAGAAAACTTGGATGAAACCATTTAAATCTTTGAAATTGTACTTATCTTCAAATTCCTGATCTGTGACTTCGATCCCATTTTTTTTGTATAAGAATTTCAAAGTTTCCTTGTTTACACAGGCTTCTAAATGCAAATGCACTTCCGTTTTGGGAATTTCTCGGATAAAGTTGATGACATCCTGTTCGTTTGGATGGGCAACAGAAAGGTCTCCTGCAAGCAGTGATTTTCTTTCTTTGAGTAGTGTTGTTTGCTCTAAACCTTCCGCTCCTTCTTTGGGCAGTAACCAAAGCGGTGGGTGGAGGATAGGCAATTCCATGAGCGACACCCTTTCGTTAAGTAGGGTGTTGATTTGTTTATCGAAGGTAAGTTGGATGGTCGGCGAATAGGGCCTGTCAGCTGGCAATCGACTCTTTAAGCGATTGAGTTCAGCAATGTCACGGTCAATGACGGATATACGGCTTAGGATTTCAGAAAAAGGAACTTCCATGTTCCAGGAAAGAATGCTGAATTTGGTAAGTGCATACAAGTAGATTTTTAAACCTTGGGTGAAAATCCCTATTTAGCTTTGAATTTTCCCGTCGATAGGATGTTTGGGAGCGGAAAAGACTGGAAATTTTTTCCGAATTATGTCGTATAAATGAATATGCTCACATCTCGCAAAACCTTTCTACCGTTTGCTCTTCCTTCCATTTCCGAAGATGCAATTGAAGAAGTGGCCCAGGTACTTCGATCTGGTTGGGTGACTTCTGGACCAAAAGTAAAACAATTCGAGATGGAGTTTGGAGACTTTGTCGGTAGCAAGGAAACCATTGCTGTGAACTCAGCCACTGCTGGCCTTCACTTATCACTTGAGGCAATTGGACTCACAGCGAATGATGCGGCCATCACAAGTTCGATCACCTTCACTGCCACAGCGGAAGTCATCTGTTACTTTGGAGCCGAACCAATTTTAACGGATGTGGATCCCATTCATAACTTAATGTCACCGGAAACCTTAGAGGCAACCATCAACACAAAGTGTATATGGAACGGGCATGAACTCACGAGTAAAAAAACAGGCAAACATATCAAAGCCATCCTACCCGTCCACCTAGCAGGTTATACCTGTGATATGGAAAATATCTTATCGATCGCAAAAAAATACAAACTTTATGTGATTGAAGATGCGGCACATGCATTCCCGGCCGTTCATAAAAATAAAATGATCGGAACCTGGGGAGATTTTACTGTTTTTAGTTTTTATGCAACGAAAGGGATCACAACAGGCGAAGGAGGGATGATCACCACCCCTCATAAAGATGCTGCAGAACGAATTCGTAGAATGCGTTTGCATGGAATCAATCGTGATGCTTTTAATCGACCTGGTTGGTACTATGAAGTTGTGGATGCAGGTTACAAATACAATATGACTGATATTGCTGCAGCACTTGGTGTTGTTCAATTGAAAGAATCACATGGTTTTTGGGAACGTAGAACAGAGATCGCCAAACACTATAATGCTGAATTTGCCCTATTGAAGGGAGTGAAACTTCCGAAAGAAGATGAAAATGGCATTCATAGTTGGCATTTGTACCGTATTGAAATTGATCCCAAAATTGCAAAGATTGGAAGGGATACCTTAGTAGAAGAATTAAAGGAACGAAATATCGGCACAAGTTTACATTTTATTCCTATCTTCGAACATCCTTATTACAAAAAAACCTATGGATTCCAAAGAAAAGATTACCCTAATGCATGTCAGATGTATGACAGATCGGTTTCTCTTCCCTTGTTTGCCGGGATGACAAAAACAGATGAAAAAGATGTCATTGATGCAATGAAAGAATTACTTTCTTAATCAAACCTTACTTACTTTGGCTTTGGCTTTGGCTAGAATTGATCCGGAATTCATAAAATTCTGGATCATAAAGTGAAAGTAATTCCACAAGTCCTAAGATAAACTCAGTATCAGTTCCATCTGCTTTTCTACGTATCCAAAATCCTACGAGTTCCTTTACAATTTGTGCATCCATCGATTCATCTCCGGGAATCATCGAAAACTTTGCAGCTTCTTCAGGATCTTCATTATCAGTATAAGCTGGGTATAAAAAAAGTATGAATCGATCGAAGTAATAAGGATCCAATCGAGATTCTTCCACTAACAGAAGATAACGATCCGCTTCTTTCCTAAAAAACTTTGGATTGGAATCTAGTTTCTGATAGATGATAAAAAAATCCCTAGCGGTTTGTCGTAACCACTCATTATATATGGGTTTTGTCAGCTGTAATAGTTTAGGATGGTGTTTAGCAGGTAATAAAAATTCCCTAAGTTTTTGCGGAAATTCAGGATTGTAATGTCCGAAGTCCAAAAGGTCATTTGATTCCAAATAGTATTTGGAATGTGGACCCGATAAAAAAATCTGAATTCCCAAGTATTCAGAAAGTTTGTGTAAGCTAACGACAGTTTGAATTTTACAAAATATTTTATGATAGGATACTTGTTTATCACAATACAATGCAATTTTTGGAAATTGGATCCAAGTTGTTTCAACCAATTCCTTAAATTTTTTTTCCTTCGTTTGATCATTCCCTTTTGAAAAAAAAGGGAATGGAGTCTGGAGTAACGAACAAGAAAAAAGTAAACTGAAAAGAACGTTACTTAATTTTATAAGTAATTTCTGCAGGTAAGTTCTCCCATTCTGAATTGGCATCTTTTCGAAAGTAGACAGGTGAAATCGAATTTTTCAGATTCAAACTTTGATACAAAATCAAATCGGTTTCTTTCTTTTCAAAATATCGTTTGTCAGTATTACTCCCTAAACCTAAATCTCCGATCGGAATCCAACCATATCCTAATAAAAAAACTGATAATGAATCTTGAATGGATTTTGGTTTTCCTTTTTCAAATCGAATCATACGAAAGGATTGAACAGGAACTCCATTTTGTTTCATCTTTTCTTTAAAATCATTGATACTAATACTTGTTTGTCGTGCTTGGTAAATCAATTCAAGATAATCTCTAGTAGATAATTTGATATCTTCTTGAGGTTTTTCATAAAACGGAATCACATCACCAGGATAGGTTGCCTCTTTATCCAAATAATCATCAGTTACATAGTATTTGATGAACTGATTTTTTGAAGAAAATTTATACTTCACAACTTGTTCACCAGGTAAATCTTCGATTGATAATTTTTTTAAGTGCACTCGATTCCGTTGGATGAATGTAGGTGCGTATGATTGGTCTGTAAATTTAACTCCGCGAATCCTTTGTTGTTCGTTTGACGGTGGGTGTAAAATGGCGATTTGAGCTTTGGACAAAGAAACAGAATCCAATTTAAACTTAAGAGTTACTTCTAAGTTAAATTCTTCTTCACCCGATGCGATGAACCTTTCGGTTTCAATGAAGGGTATGTTTTTGATTTCTTTATTTTCTCTGTCTACCACCCAAAGTTTGGATCCACTGAGTAACACACCTCTGACCGATCGCAAATTTGTTTTGATCGATCCTGTGATTTTACCTGTTTTTGTATCATAACGATAGATACTGTTATCGGCTGAATCGGAAATCCAAAGGGAATCCCGTCCATAACAAATATCTCTAGGTCTTGTACGGTCTGTAAAAAATCCACCAATCAGAAGTGAGGTGGATTGATCATATATCTGCACTTTTCCTGAATCCAAATCTAAAATATAATAATAATTTCCGACACTCGCGATCCCTGCCACATTTGCTAATGGAATCGAAATTTTATCGGTAATCCCGCCAGAGTTTGGATCTAACTTCAGAATTTGTTTGGGAGCAACGACTAAAATTTTTCCTTCACGTGAATCAAAACTAATTCCCCTTAGATTCGCCAATCCAAGATTAAAAATCTCTTGTTCGCCAATTTCGTTAATTTTGATAATGGCGCGTCGATTTGTATCAATGTACCAGAAATTGACTCCATCCCATGCGAGACCATATGCCTTATCCGAAAGTTTGTATTCCTTACTTTCTTGTGCTAATATGGGAAAAGTTAAAATGAATAATAATATCCAAAAACGTTTCATTCGCTGATACCTACTACCTTTACTATCAGACGAAATAGATCATCAAGTAAAGTAGGATTATCAAATTCAGAGCCGAGTATGATCGGTTTGGGAACAAAAATAATTAGGAATGATACTAACATAAATAAACCAAACACAAATCGGGTTTTACCAATTCCAAACATTACATCTTTAATGAACGGATGTTCTACTTTAATGATGTAATAAATGAGAAACCCCCAAATCAACCATGTAAAATGTACCAATGCCAAAAGCAGAAACATTCCAAATAAGAAATGAATCCATTTGCGATATGATTCACCGAACATTGAATAAATGACATGTCCACCATCCAATTGACCAAAAGGAAGTAAATTGATGGCGGTGATGAGTAATCCTACCCAACCAGCTTTTGCCAATGGGTGAGCATGGATATCCATTGTTGCGAAATCGATGGGTCCTAGAATCCACTGCGTGGACAAATAGGTAAATGCACTATCTCCAAAGAACAAATACCCTGACCTGTCAAAATTGGGTGGAATCTCCATCACCTTCGACATAGAGATACCTATAGTCCATACTATCAGAGATAAAAATAAACTTGCCGCAGGGCCACCCACACCAATATCAAATAACACCTTTTTATTCGGAATTTGGTCTTTGATTTTGATCACAGCTCCCATTGTTCCAATGGGTCCAAAAGGAAGTGGGATAAAGTATGGTAAACTCGCTTTCACTCCGTAATAACGGGCAGGCAAATAATGACCCATTTCATGGGCTAATAAAATGAAAAGTAAGGAAACAGAATAGGGCCAGTTTTCAAAAAAATAGAGTTTATAATTCTCTAATGTTTGTGGTACTTCCGGATTTAAGAAAATATCGGAATAAGTCAAAGTAAGAAAGGTGAGAAAAAATAATAGTATGTGAGTGCTTTTATTGGATTCCAAAGTTGGGCAACCTAGAAAATGATTGTATGATTCATAAAATAGAAATTTCCAAAAGAATCAATTAGATTCCCATTCCTGATTTTTAGAATTATACCTACAATTCGGGTGATGATTGACATTCCTATTTTTTTTGGGGAGGATTCTTCCCAAAATGACTGGGTTTTGTCAAAAGCCGATTCCTAGCTACAAGTAGGTAGGTTGCTCTTATAAAAATATTGTTCCACTTTCTTTTAGGAAAGAAAGAACTGTCTAAGGGTAGACCCATTTCCCAACAAATCGATGTTCGAAAATATAAAAATCATTAAAAAATTTGACCCGGCAGCAAAATCCTATTTGGAAATCATCCTTTGTTACCCAGGATTGCATGCTTTATGGCTTCATAAATTGGCCCACCTTCTCTATAAACTTCGGTTGCCCATTATTCCGCGCCTCTTCAATTATTTCAGCCGGTTCCTAACAGGCATCGACATCCACCCAGGCGCCAAAATCGCTCCTGGTGTGTTTATCGACCATGGCGCTGGTGTAGTCATCGGTGAGACAGCCATCATTGGAACGGGATCTCTGATTTTCCAAGGAGTCACCTTAGGAGGAACTGGAAAAGAGACAGGGAAACGCCACCCTACCATCGGGAAAAATGTCGTGATTGGAGCTGGTGCTAAAATTTTAGGAAACATCACTGTCGAAGACCATGTGCGAGTGGGAGCAGGATCCGTTGTCATGCGAAATGTTCCAGCTGGTTGTACGGTGGTAGGAATTCCAGGAAAGGTTGTAAAAGCTGGTGATGGTACTTCGGACAGTATGGAACAAATGTTAGATCACAACCAAATGCCCGATCCAATTGCAAAAGTATTTTCTGTTTTATTAGAAAAAGTGGAAACGCAGCAACAACTCATTAATAAACTCTATGAAAAACAGCAGTTATTAGAAAAATCAAATTCGAATCCACCGGAAGACGATTTGTTTTTGCAAGAATTCATCCATGGTGATGGAATTTAAAATTCTTTCAGAAGTTCTGTTTTTTTCTTTTGGTATTCTTCATCAGTGATGAGTTGATTTTTTCTCATTTCCTCAAGAGCTTTTAATTTGTCCGGTACAGATTTCCACTGCTCCTGTTGGGTCGGAGTGTCATCTTCTTTTGGATAACGATAGATCGCTGGTTTTGCTAAAAGTTCATTATCTAAATATACAATTATATTTCCATAGATAGAATTTTTACTAAGCGAAAGATCTTGATACAAACTCAAAGAATTTTTGTTTTTGATCCACAGTTCTGGTTTATAAATAGGTTTGATAGGAACTGGTTGGAACAATACCCAATCTTCGAACGTATACTGTGTCGAAAAACTTATATTGGTATTAATTTCTTGGAATAAAATCACAATTCCATTTTCTGTTCCCATAACATAAAAACTTGTTTTTAATATTTTGACATTGGGTGCCAAAAGATCATCAATCTTAAAACTACAAAGAAAAACCTTTGTCTCTTTTCCCTCTTTGATTTTATCCACAAATTTTTGGATTTCGAATAGATACGATTCCGGAACCAATTGGTCCCAATCTTCATAAGCTAGTATCCCTCGTTTGTATTGAACCGATGCTAAAATTTTTGGAAGTTCCTCTAAATGATTGGAGCTGAGAGGTAAATCACGCAATTTTTTGGGAAACAATTCTTTCCAAACCTCTTCTTCAATTTCGAAAAAAGCAATGGATGCAGTGGAATCGATCAATTTGATTTTTGGCTGGAAATGACGACAGGTAACATTTAAAAAAAGAAAAAACAAAACAAAAGTTATTTTTGAACTTGCCGTTAATGAAATGATGAACGATGTTTTTTTTGTGCAAAGACGATGGTTACTAATTGTTTTGGTTAGTTTTTTTGCCCCACTCAATGCCGATTCCATACCACAATTTCAAATGAAGGACCAATATGGGCAATCGTATTCTGATACATCTGTCAAAGGAAAACCGATTGTACTCATGGGGTGTTTTTTACGCGATGTGGAAATTTGCCGAAAACAAGGCCGCAAACTCTATTGGAAAATGCAAAATTTGTTATGGAAAGAAAGTAACAAAGTTAATTTTTTAATGTACTTGGATCTAAAAGAATCGAACAAAATCGTGGAAGAATACATCGAAGAGTCTAAACACAAACAGTATGAAACAATTTTATTAGATCGGAAAGGCCAATTGACGAATGGTTTGACACGAGGGGAAGTATACATCCGAATTTATAATAAATCGGGAAAACTTTTATCTTCTATTTACAAATCAGAAATAGAGGAAACACTCATCCAAGAAGTTTATGAAATCCTTAAAAAAGAAATTTAATCTTAGCTTTTTCATTATTCTTATTTTTCTCTGGATCAGTTCTCAAAACTGCCTGCATCAAAACTCGGATCAATATCTCTTTTGGACTGGGTATGATCATTTACAAAAATCCATCAAATCTACTGCAAAAAATGAAATCCATTTTTCAGCTCTTGCAGGTACTTTATCAGAAGAAAACGAATCCCAACTCTTAAAGAATTCTGATGGTTTTCCGATTGTGACCCTAACTGGTAGAAAGGATCAAAACCAAAATTGGAGTATGCGTTGGTATGAATTTGAATCCAAAAATTACGATTATTCTGCCAATGTGACTTTCACTCCCAAGTTATGGGTTGAAAAAGAAATATATGCAGTCGAACGAAAGATCATTCATAAACTCAATGGTTACCAACCTCGCGATTTTTTTAAATGGCTCAATGAATTTGCGATCGTGGTGAATGATCATAATGCCTACCAAACTCTAAAATCCAAATCCAAAAATCTTCAATTCTTATGTGGAGTCATGTATTGCCACATCACAGAAACGGCGGAATGGCATACTCTTGAATTTACTTTGAATGACACAACGAAATCAAAATTCCCTGGATTTTACCAAAGGACAGGCTCTCGGTTAGAAAAGTCGAAACTGAATATTATGATTTGGGACAAGGCAAATCCCACTCACCGATTGAAGATCGCAAACCAAGGCAAAACATTAGTTTTCCATTTTCCAGTGAACCCACCTAAGGATTATTTTCTGAATCCAAAAGAGATTCATTTTTTAGGAGATATTGAAATCCGATCCTTTGGAATTACGTTAAAAATTGAGAATCTAGAATACCGATTAAAAACAATTTTTGAAAAGAATACCGATACTCTTCATGGAAATTTTTTACGCATTGGGAAAAAAGAAATTAACGGAAACTTTTTTTATGTGATCCCACAAGGTTTAGTCAATTTTATGATCCCAGGGAACATGGATGAATACTTCGATGAATTTTTTACCTTACTCATCCAAGGCACACAAGGCCGTGGGGGTTCTCAACTCCATGCAAAATTTGAAAAAACCAAACAAGGGCAGTTAAATACCATCACCACTTACAACGAAATCAAACGGAAAAAATTCTCATTATTTGGAAACGATGATTCCCAAAAAGCAAGTAATGACTTTGATTTTTTTGCGGCTTGGGAAGAAGCAATGTTAGGTGACTTGAAATAGATGCGTTTGAGTCGAGAATTTCGATCATTTGATTTTGTAATCTATTTACCGATAGATAAAATTACGTAGTAATTCCTTCCCTTCTTCTGAGCCAAAGGATTCAGGATGGAATTGCACCCCTTCAATTTTCAAAGATTTGTGGCGTAGTCCCATGATTTCTCCCTTTCCTTCTCCCGAAGAAACCCGTGCTGTCACTTCCAATTCATCTGGTAAGGATTCTTCTTTTGCCACGAGGGAATGGTAACGCATGATTTCAATATTTTGAGTCAATCCAGAGAATACGCCTTTCCCATCATGGGAAATTGGGGAAAGTTTTCCATGCATGGCTACTTTTGCACGCACCACTTCTCCTCCAAACACAGTCGCCATACCTTGCATTCCTAAGCAAATTCCAAGGATTGGGGTCAAAGTTCCGAGTCCTTTTAAGATATCAGCGCTCACTCCAAAATAGGTCGGATCTGCTGGGTGGCCTGGACCTGGAGAAATAATAACCTTATCGTAGTTAGCTGCTTTTATTTCAGAGAACGATTTTTCATCATTTCGGATTACATCCAATTCAAAAAGTTTTTCCTGTTCTTCTAAAATTTCTCCCACGATTTGGTATAAATTATAAGTGAAGGAATCGTAATTATCTAAGATGAGAACTTTCATGATTGACCCACTTACCCTTTTGCCTTTGTATTTTTTTCTTGAGGCAGTTGGTGTAAGTCCAAAGCCTTTCTCACAGAAGCCATTTTATTGATGATTTCTTGGTATTCGTCGTCAGGTTTTGAATCATACACAATCCCACCAGATGCTCGAACAAATCCCTTTCCATTATGAACAAAAAAACTACGAATGGGAATCGCAAAAGTACAATCTCCATTCAATCCAAAACTTCCTACAGCTCCACCATAAGGCCCTCGTGGTGACTTCTCAATACGTTCAATGATCTTCATCGATTCAATTTTGGGAGCGCCTGACAAGGTTCCAGCAGGGAAGGAAGAAGCAAGTCCCGAAAACATATCTTCTTTGGAAGAAAGTATACCCACTACTTCGCTTGAGATATGTTGGACATGCGAAAACCGTTTGATATCAAATCTCCTTCTCACTTTGACAGTGCCAAATTTTGCCACACGGCCAATGTCATTTCGATGTAGATCGATGAGCATATTGTGTTCTGCGATTTCCTTTGGATCCGTGAGAAGTTTACGTGCAAGCAACGTATCTTCCTTAGCATCAACTCCTCGTTTTGTGGTTCCTGCCAGGGGAAATGATTCCATCTCCCCTTGTCTCAAACGAAACAAAAGCTCTGGGCTGGCACCTAGGATCACACGTTTCCCGAATTTCACATAGTACATATGAGGTGAAGGATTGATTTCTCGTAAGGTTTCGTAGATAGCAAGAGGATTCCCATCCACTGAATACGTTTCTTCAAAACCAATTTGGCATTGAAATGTATTTCCAGCTTTCACCTCTTCTAATGCTTCATCTACCATTTGTTTGTGGACATCTTTGGAAAGTCCCTCTTGTAAAACGGTCACACTGGCTTCCGGTTTTTTAGAAACTGGATTTTGAATGGAAGTAAGGATCGATTTTACAACATCAATCCGATTGGTTCCATTATCAAAGTAAATGAGTTCCCCTGTAAATTTATCGTATATGAGTCCATCAAGGTACATTCCAAAGATCATTGCTGGGAAATCTGGATGTGGTTTTAAGTGTAATTTGGGTTCAAAAAACTGCATACTTTGGTAACCCAAGTAACCAACGAGCCCACCCGCATAACTAATGCTTAGCGAATTATAATCTGTGATATCGCGAAGAGCAAAATATGGATTTTTGACTTTATATAGTTTTCCATCAATTTCCAACACTCCGGGTTCACCAGTAATCAGGTGTGATGGATCAAATCCAATCACAGAGTATCTTGAGTCATATTGGTTGTCGCCTGCTGATTCCAAGAGAAAACAATTTTCATATTTCTCTTCTATCTCCCGAAAGAGTTCCCAAAACTCAATTCCTTCCGGCAAACTTAAGGATGTATAATTTGGTTTTTTAGGAATGGAGATTTTCGGAAGTGATTCGCTCATAGTGTACTCAATGTTTGTTACCAAGATTCATTTTGAATCTATTTTAGAAATAAAAAAGGCAGGCGCCGGATTCCGGAACCTGCCTTTTCTGGTTTCAGATTAGAATCCGATTTTAAAGATTTTTATTTGCGAAATCCCAATTCACTAAATTCCAGAATGCTTCCACATATTTAGGGCGTGCATTTCGGAAATCAATGTAGTATGCATGTTCCCAAACATCAATCGTAAGGAGCGCTTGCATTCCATCTTTTAGAGGGCTTCCCGCGTTACTGGTATTGACGATTTCCAAACCGTCTCCTTTTTTCACAAGCCATGTCCAACCTGATCCAAAGTTCGTCACAGCGGATTGTGTGAATTTTTCTTTGAATGCATCAAAAGAACCGAAGGATTTTGTGATGAGGTCTGCAACGGCACCTTTTGGAGCTCCTCCGCCATTTGGTGAAAGGGAGTGCCAGTAAAATGTATGGTTCCAAACCTGTGCGGCATTATTAAAAATACCTCCAGAAGATTTTTTCACGATGTCTTCCAAAGATGCACTTTCAAATTCAGTCCCTTTGATGAGATTGTTTAAGTTAGTAATGTAAGTTTGGTGGTGTTTTCCATAGTGAAACTCTAATGTTTCTGCAGATATATGGGGAGCGAGTGCATCCTTTGCATAAGGAAGTTCTGGGAGTTTATGTTCCATGGTGGTCTCCTGATGGATTCAAGTGTATTTGTATTTTGTCTCTAGTCTCATTCACAAAAGCAAATCGTAAACTAAAAAAGTAGAATGATTCTAATCATTCCCTCTATCAATTTCGACTGACAGTAGAACGAACTGTCTTTAATAATTTTAAAATTTCCGAGTGTAATACGCCATTGGAAGCTACTAACTCAGGAAGTCCTGTATAGTAATGCACTCCATTTAAGTCAGTCAATTTCCCACCAGCCTCTGATAAAATCACGGAAATGGCAGAAACGTCCCAATGTTTCACTGTTTTTTCCCAAATGGCATCCATCACACCTTCCGCAATGAAACAGGAATCCAAAACAAAAGAACCTGTGCGTCGAAAGGAGCGAGCATAGGTTAAAAATCCAGATAAGTCCGCCATGATTTCTTGGATCATATGCGCTCGTTTTGTAGGAAGGTTTGGTGAAAAAATGGCACGGTTCAGCTCAGAAACCCGAGAGGTGACAATGGGTTCCCCGTTTTTAAAGGCCCCTTCTCCCATGACAGCCGAATATACCGATTCTTGAGGAGGGACAATCACCACGCCACCAACGGGTGTTTCCCGATGTTCCAATCCAAAAGAAATGGCATAGAGCGGTAGTCCCCGGACAAAATTCATCGATCCATCTACAGGATCCAGTATCCATTTGAATTCACCACCATCAATGGTTGGTTTGTCCTCACAAAGAATTCCATCTTTTGGAAAAGACTTTTGTAAAAAACGAATGAGAATGTCACCTAACTTACCGTCGGCGGCATCGATCCTTTCTTTTTCCTCAGCATCCGTATCTGAACGAATGGCAGAAACTTCTCTTTGGATTTTTTTTGCTTCATGGATGATACCCATGGCATTGGCTTTTACATATTCGATGCGTTTGATGGTTTCATCGACGGGAAAATTGATGGTTGGTGAAGAGATACCCATATTTACTTACTTATCCATTATCGGTAGATTTTTGATGCACTTTCCATAAAATATTACCAGACTTAGAAACTGTTCGCTCCACTTCAAATGTGGATAAATATTCATGAAACGATTGTAACGTTCCTTCTGGAATGGTTTGGTTTGTATTTTCTAAGATTTGATAAAATTGCTTAAAATGATAGATCGTTTTCGGCAGACTTGGATTCAAAAAACGCAGAGATAAAGAAAGATAATCGATTCCGATGGGACTGTAGATCCTACCCAATTTCCAAATGTCTGAGTTGATACCAAGTTCTTCTCTGATTTTTGCTTCTGTATCGGAAAAATCAATTTCATCGAAGATTTCCGAAAATTTTCGAATGGGTTTGTTTTCGTCTCGTTCCGATTCCACTCGAAACTCTCCCCCTTGGAATCGTTTTGCTTCGAAATCAATCACATGGTCCCCGTCTTCTTTGATCGATTGAATTGGAATCACCTTTACTTGGAAATACAAACGATCTGTGACAATGGTTGGGGTCATATTCTGAGTCCCCGCTCGTTTGATTTCTTCTGATTTGGCTCCACCCAAATACAACATATCGACTGAAAACACATACAAAAAACGGTAGGGTCCAAATAACATCGGCCGAACAAAAAATAGTTTCCCCGTTTCGCGTTTTGGTCTGGGTTCTGGTAACAAACCTGTCCCTTCTACTGCTTCTGGTAAAAATTTGATAACGGTTTGGACAAAGTCTTTCACGTCACCAAACTCTGGTTGTGTGACTGAAGTTCCATGGATTGTAAATCGTTCTGGAAATTGAATGTAAGGAGAATGTAGATTATCAACAAAGATTTCTCCTACTTTGTTTTTTGTCGAAAACTCTCCTAACAATCGATTGATGGATTTATATTCTTGTATTTTCATTTATTATTTTCAATTGAGATCTTATTTCTGGATCCGTTTGATTTGATACCCAAACGGCTTTAATACCGAAAAACCAGCCAATTTATATTGATTCGAATGGTTCATCGTGATTTCATAATTGTATTTTTTCCCCTCTCGAAAATGCCTTTCGATCGTAGCTCCAAGGAAACCAAAAGGAATACCGGCTCCTTTCAGTATTTTTCGATACAAGAGGACAAAACTTTCTGGTGTTAAAGAAGTGCCTACATAATAGACTTTTCCTTTCCCAAAGGAATTCACTGTGATAGCAGGTTTACCTGAATAAAATTTCTTTTTATCACGGTAACGTGCGATCACTTTGGCTGAGGTTGGTTCTAAGATTTCACAAAATTTGGATCCTTTGAGTGGCCAAATCCCCATTTTGATTCCCACCTTATCTGTCGCAGGTGCTTCAAATTGAAATACTTCCACGCCTGCCATTTCTGAAAACACTCCAGGGACTGGTTCTTCCACCATCCAATGGTCTTTGTCTTTGATTCCCGATCGGTATCCTAGAACCAAGGTTCCCCCTTCTTGTACATAGGCCTTTAATTTTTCTACAATCTCTGGACCAAACATCGTGTATAAAGGAAGAGTGAGAACTTTGTAATTTGACCAATCCTGTTCTCTTTGGATTGGCAAAGAGTGAGTGTTGACATTCAGTACATTAGTGCCAGCAAACCAGGTGGCAAGTTCTATGTCATAACCCACTTGTGCAAAAGGAACTGGTGAAAACTTCAGTCCATCACTCAAAGGTTGGTGTTTGTAGTTTCTTGAATTTTCAATGTCATGTAAAATGGCAACCTTCGCTGGGTAAGGCGAAGCAGCGATGTCTTCTGCAAATTCTTTGATTTCTTCGATGGTTTTTTTCAATTCAAAGTATTTGGATGTCTTTCGTTTGCCATGATCTAAAATTCCATAACAAAGTTGTTCTTGTCCAAAGCGAGCCGTTCGGTAACGGAAAAAATAGATTTGGTTGGCTCCATTCACAATTGCTTGTGTCAACCAAAGCCCAATTTGACCAGGAGGTGGAAGGTAACCTAATGTATCATGCCCTTGTACACCTGAGAATTGTTCCATCACTGTATATGGTTTGTCTTTTAGACCGCGTGAGTATTGTTGCGTGGCAGTGACAAGAGGATGTGGGTAAGGCTCTTGTTGGTTCCCCCAAACAGGGTAATTGTCCCAAGATACGTAGTCCAATTTTTTGAACATTTCGTACATATCTGTCACAGGCAAAAATGGCGATGGGTATAAATTGGTCGTGAGTGGTTTTCCTTTGCTATATTTTCGTAAAATTTCTGCTTGGAAATGAATGTAAGAAACCAACTCATCAGATTGGAAACGATAATAGTCCTGGATCATGGCTGGGTTAAAATTACTCGCCACATGCGCACCTGGTAAGGGAATCTGATTCCAGTCAGAATAGATCACTCCCCAAAAGACATTCCCCCAACGTTTGTTAAGCGAATCGAGAGTTTTATATTTTGTCTTCAGCCATATTCGGAAATTTTTTTCAGCCAGTGGGGAATAATCCACATCGGAACCTTCATGGCCTGGTTCATTGTCAATTTGCCAACCTACAACCGCGGGGTGGTTCCCAAAGTGTTTTGCCATTGCTGTCACAATGCGTTCGGTAGCTTTTTTGTATGCGGGTGAGGAAAAACAAGCTTGTCGCCTTGTTCCAATCCCACGAATGATTCCTTCTTTGGAAATCTGTACAATTTCTGGAAATTTTTGGTACAACCAAGGAGGAAATGTGGCCGTTGGTGTACCGAGGATGGCAGTCATCCCCTGCTTTTGAATTTTTTCTAAGATTGCATCGAAGAGAGAAAAATCAAATTTCCCTTCTTTGGGTTCCATGATCCCCCATGCAAATTCTGCAAGGCGAACAGACGAAAGACCCATCTCTTTCATCATTTTTAGGTCTTCATCCCAGTCCTTAGGGTTCCATTGTTCTGGGTAATAACAGGCTCCAAAGATCATATTTTTCCTTTTTGCGATTGCAGAATCTATCTTGTGACACAGACTGAATCAGAAAACACCTCTTTCAATCAAATAATGTCTGACCAAGTTATTTTAGGAATCTCCAACACTCATCACTACCGATTTACCATTGTGAATCTGACTGAAACCGCAAAGGAACCTATGTTCCTTCATTCTCTAAATAAGGAAATGTCTGTTTTTTTATCAAAAACAATGATGGGAGCCTTATTCCTTGCTGAAATGACAAAGAACCAACAGAAAGTCAGCATCCAATGGAAAGATGAATCCAATAAACAAGCATTAGCTTATAGTGATCGTTATGGTAAAATGAAATCGGTCGCCTATTCCGCAAGCCATGAAGAAGGAGACATTCGAAATGAATTTATCCTCGGGCAAGGGATCATGAAAGTAATCCGTTGGGATTACGAATCCGATACCTACCAATCTTATACCAATTTAATAGAAGATACATTTGAAGCCAATTTTATCAAATACCTGACGGAATCTGAACAAATCAAAGCAATCGTGGGGATGGATGTGATCCCGTTTGATTTTCCTGGGAATGATTTTTCTGCAAAAGGAATCTTTTTCGAAGCATTACCGGATGCCACAGAAGAAAGTTTTCTATTTTTAAGATCCAAAATCAATTCACTCATTTTGAAAGAATCTTTTTGGACACTCACAATTGAAAAGATGTTGGAGACACTCGAATCAGAAATTGAATCTCCATTGGAAGTGCTGAGCAAAGAATCACCAGAATTTTTGTGTGATTGCTCTAGACATAAGGTAGCAGATATCATCGCATCTCTTGGCGAACAAGAAGCAAATTCTATCATAGATGAAATGGGTAAAATTGAGATCACATGTGAATTTTGTAGAACCGCTTACCAATTTGATTCGTTTGATGTGGAGAAATTTTTTAAACAATGAAGGCTAATTTTCTCTCCCTGAGAGAAACTGAGTTAGAACCTGTTTTTTCTACCCTGGATAAAATTGTAGAAAGTTTTTTATCTCACTCCAAATCTCCGATCTTACTTTTCACGGGAGAAATGGGAGCTGGAAAAACTACCTTCATTCGTGAATGGTTCTCTAGGTTTGGTACAGATAGTTTGATCAATTCACCAACTTTTTCTTTATACAATATCTATGATTCGCCTAAGATGCGTTTGTATCATTTTGATTTGTATAGGATCCATTCGATCGATGAAATGGAAAATTTAGGATTTGAAGAAATTTGGGGCCGGGATGGTGTCTCTGCCATCGAATGGTGGCAAAAAGCTGAAACAGTTCTCCCGAAAGAGAATCGGATACAAATTACCATAGAATCAGAATCATTTGAAAATCGAACATACACCCTCGAATGGTCCGAAAGGGAAATCTCTTGAATTTACTCTATTTTGATACAACTCAGGATTGGATCCACGTTGCTGTTGGTAACCTTGATGGTGATTCAAATTTGGATTTGAAGGCAAAACAAATAGAAGCAACACCGAAAGAAGCTTCCTTTCGATTGGTCGAGATGATTCAAGTCGCACTGAATCAAGGTCATCTCAAGAAGCCAGATTTGATCATCGTTCCCAATGGCCCTGGTTCCTTTACTGGGATTCGCATAACAGTGACTACTGCTAGAGATTTAGCCCAGCTTTGGGAAATTCCAGTCGTTGGGATTGATAGTGGCGAATTGTATGCAGTTGGGATGGAATCAAAACAAAAAAACCAATTGCTCCCAACGGAAACCACCCTTGTCTGTTTGGATGGCAAACAAGGAAAATACTATACTAAATATTTTGATGGAACCACGTTTCTCGAAACAAAAGACCAAACTCCTTCTGAAATGATTCAATTTTTAGAGAAGGAACAAATTACACCTAACAATTGGTACTATACAGGAATTTTTCCTAGTTTTTATCCAAATTCGGCAGTAAAAATAGAAGCGACAAACCTCAATTTATCGTCTATAATGCAGTATAGTTTGGAACAAATCAAACAAACAAATCTTAAGAATTACGACTATTTATCTCTCCTACCCAATTACATTCGTGGGACCTACGTAGATCAAAAATGAATTTATGGATACCTATAAAATACAAAGAAAAATCATCGAATATCTAGACCAAAAGTCAGGTAAAGATATCACAAGACAAGAGATCAAAAAAAAATTCATTGAATCCAGTGAATTCAAACGACCCGACCCAAAAACTAAAAAAGTAAAAGCCTTCAAACGAAAAGAGAAAGTTCCAAGAAAGGAAATCGAATTTCTCATCGATCAACTTTGTAACCTACTGGAAGTCGAAGGATTACTCATTCCCAATAAAAAATACCTAACTGTTGCTAAACCATTTCGACTCACTGGTAGGATCTCCATTTCAAGAAGAGGTGATGGTTTCATTTCCTTACCATCCAAAAACGAAATATTTGTACCAGGCCCACTCACAAACACCGCCATCTCTGGTGATAAAGTGGAAGTGATCCCACTCGGTGTTGGTAAAAAAGACCGGCTGGAGGCAGAAGTCACAAAGATTCTCAAACGAGGTCGTATTTTATATCGAATGCGAGTCAAAGAAAAAACCAATAAATTTGTTTTTGGGAATTTTTTAGATATGTTAGGTGACGGTAAAGAAGGTGTACTACATGTTAAATCGATACTCAAGGATAGTTTCGATGCAATCAACATTGATGATGTACTGATTGTTAAACTGAAAGAAGGTGCCGAACCACAAGACAATCTTTATGATGTGAGTTTCATACGATTTGAATCAGACACAAAAGAAGATGGCGATTTACAACGGATCTTAATGAAATACAATTATGATCCGGTGCATCCCGATTTTATTCCATTGGATTTTCCAGAAGAAGTTACGGAAAAAACAGTTTCGGATTGGAATCGCAGAACGGATCTACGTGATCTGTATGCGGTCACAATCGATGGAATCACAGCCAAAGATTTTGATGATGCTATCAGTTTTGTTGATGAAGGAAATCGGCTTAGGATTTGGATCCACATTGCAGATGTATCCTATTATGTAGAAAAGGGATCTGCCTTAGATAAAGAAGCGTATGAAAGGGCTACATCAGTTTATCTAGCCAATCGTGTCGTTCCAATGCTTCCACCCATACTATCGGAAGACCTATGTAGTCTTGTCGCCAATACAAATCGATTGGCTTTCACAGTGGAGATGGAAGCGAGTAAATCAGGTGAAATTTACAATGCCAAGTTTTACAAATCCATCATCAAAGTCAAAAAACGTTACACGTATGAGATGGCCGAAGAGGAAATAAAGGCACAGGATCCAAATAATTGGATGTACCAAGTTTCGCTCTTCACAGATGCTCTTCGTAAACATAGGATGAAAACTGGTCGTATTGACTTAAATTTACGAGAAACAACGATCACTTGGAACGAAAGAAAAGAACCAATTGGAATTGAAAATCGTGAACGTCTAACAAGTCATATTTTGATCGAAGAATTGATGTTGTCTGCCAATTTGAAAGTGGATGAATTCCTTCGCAAAAAAAAGATTCCAACTCTCCACCGAATCCATGAACCTATGGATGAAGAAAAATTAGAAACTCTCAATCACTTCTTACAACTCAATGGGTACAATGTTCAAATCCATGATACAAGTTATCCTGAAATCATGAAGGCCGTGAAAGAAATCCAAGACAACTCTGTTGGAAAAATATTCAATTATTTATTACTACGAAGTTTTATGCAGGCTTATTATGGAGCCGATCCACTCGGACATTGGGGACTTGGTTTTAAAGACTATTGCCACTTTACATCTCCTATCAGGCGTTATCCTGATTTGATTGTCCACAGAGTTCTTCAGGCAACTTTGTTAGAAACTGATAAGGAATATTCAGAAAATGAAATTGCAGTGATGGGCCTCCATTGTTCAGAAGAAGAAAGAAGAGCGGCAGACGCAGAAAGAGACATTGTCAAAATCAAATCATTTCGTTATCTCGAATCAACCGGAATCAAAGAATTTAAAGGTTTTATCGTAGGGATCCGTCCTTCTCAAATTTTTGTGGAATTAGACATTTCCAATTTGGAAGGAGTTCTTGATAAATCAGAGTTTACTGATGAGTTTGAAGTGATGATTAAAAATGATTTTTCTTTTTATTCCAAAAAGTATTCCAAGATTTTTTTCATCGGAGATCCAGTGACAGTGAGTTTAGATCGAATCGATTTCGAAGAAATCAAAGTCTTTTTAAAACTAAAAGATTTCAAAAAAGACGATACACCAACCAAAAAGAAGTAAGCATTTCCGTCGAATGTATCTTAAAAGGATACATTCGGTATTTCTTCTCGTTTCCAAATTTTTCTAAAAAACTTTCTTTGTTTAACCTCAATGGATAAAATCTTTTGTATGATTTCCTCTTCAGTGACATTATGACTTTTCATCAAATCTCTGTTTAGTGAAAGTTGTGAATGAGTTACCCATTTCACAAGAGAAGATTTTTTTCTTTCTGATTCAGGGAGTAATTCATTCACACTGTTAAAAAACTCTTCATGTGTTAAAAACAATCCGTTTGAAATTTCTGGCATTGGGGCTGCACCATGATCGGCCGTTACCAGTAGAATGAAATTGTCCCCATAGTTTGCCTTTAAAAATTCAAAAATGGTTTTGATTTCATTGTCAGTTGACAGTAACACTTGTTCTGCCTCTTTTGTTTCCCAACCATACAAATGTCCAACAGCATCTGTCGCTTTTAGAGTCAAATAGGCTAAATCTGTTTTACCATCTTTATGTTTATTCGGTTTGAGAATCGTTTCTTCGATTGTATCGCGAAACAAAGCACCATCCATTTTTACTTGGAATTCTGATCCTTGAAAGTGATGGATTTTTGATAGAAAATCGATAGGGTTTTTCGCTTCAAAATGTGTTTGGATGTTTGCTTTATGGGTTTGGTAGAATTGGTATAAATTGTATTTTTGTGCGGCTAAGGGTTTTCCAAAAGCGTTTGGATAAGTGGACCAATTTAAGTTTTTGACATCTTGCCAATAGACAAAATCAGCATCCGGGGAAATCAATGTTTTTTGATTCGATCCATCTTTGTATTCTTTTCCATGTCCCGCCATACCCACTGCGGCACGATTCGCATAACATTGACTAATAATTACAGGTTCATTGTTTTGAGATAAATCCCATTCATCGGAAAAACTTGCCGAATGAAGTTCCGACAAATCAAAACTATTGTTTAAACCTTGGTAAACAGGTCTATGATGTACTTTCCCTTCTGAAAATGTATAAATTTCATTAGAAAAAACCTGTGAATCTTTTGGAAAAGCACCTGTTCCGATTGCCATGTGACCAACTGCTGTATGTGATTCTAAATGCACTACTTTCGCTTTTTTGAAGTAAACGGAATTGGAAGATAATGATTCTAGGAAAGGATACGCTCCTTTATGTGCTTTATAGAGTTGTTTTCCACCTTGGTCAACAACGATAGTCACTATGATTTCAGGTTTCTCATTTGAATCTTTAAATATTTTTTGAAATGCGCTGACAGATAATTGATTGGAAAAACCAAAGTTTAATATTTTTCCATATAAAGATGGAATGTGTTGTTGGAAAATTACATCCGAATACACTCCATTCTGAAACCATTTGGGACCGTAAATCCAAATTGGAATTTCGGTATCATAAGGATATTGGGTGTAATGGGAGGTATAGTTCACTTCTTTTGTAAAATTCTCTTCCTCAGTATCCAGTTGCCATTGTGTATTAAGAGAGTCCCATGAGAGTTCATGATCTGCTAATATATTTTTGATTTCTTCTTTGGAATAATGCGAAAGAGTGATTGCATCTCTTGCTTCCCGATCAAAAATATTAAAAGGATAGGGAGCGAGAATTAAATCTGTATCAGGTTGCATGGATAGAAAGGCAGCACGTTTGTAGTCTTTTTCCCATTTACAACCAGCAAGTATGAAATAGATAACAATGCATAATACGATCAAAAATTTATCTTTCACTCTGGTTTTCACAATCACTTACCTTTCCTGCTACACACTCCCTGATTTTATACCAACTAGGCAAGTGCGAATTAAATTTGTTGGGGACCTCATGTGCCATTCCTCTCAAATTTCTGCCTATTTGGATTCAAAAACTAAGATCTATGATTCATTCAAAAGTTTCGAATACGTTGCAGATTCTCTACAAAATGCTAATCTAACTTTGGGAAATTTAGAAACGACCATAACCGAACTCCAAAGTGAATATTCAGGTTATCCAAGGTTTGGTAGCCCAAGTGGATACTTAACTGGGTTAAAGAATGCAGGTTTTGATATCCTTTCTACTGCAAACAATCATTCCGCAGACAAAGGATCCTATGGCATTGATACTACAATTCAATCCGTTTTTAATCATGAGATGATTCCGATTGGAACTTATACTTCCTTATTAGACTTTCAAAATCGAAAAGACTTCATTCAGGATGTGAATGGAATTAAAATTGCGATCTATAATTATACATATTCGACAAATGGAATACCGGTACGTGATGGAAGGATTGTACGTTTGTTAAATGAAGATCAAATCCGATCCGATGTCATTTTTGCAAAAAATGAAGGAGCTCACTTTATCATTTTATGGTACCATTTTGGAAATGAGTACGAAGAAAAACCATCTCAGTCGCAAACAAAATGGGTGAATGTTGGTTTAGAAGCAGGTGCTGACATCATCATTGGTGGCCACCCACATGTTGTGCAAAAGATAGACTTTTACCAAGATCCAAAAACAAATGAAGACAGGCTTATCGCCTATTCTTTAGGAAATTTTTTATCTGCTCAGAACAGACAATACACAGATGGGGGAATTATTCTTTCATTAACACTCGAGATAAACAAAGAAAATCAGAAAAAAATTTTGAATGTGCAATCCGAACCTGTTTGGGTGAATCCAAGAAACTATTCCATCATCCCAATCCAAAAGTATTCGAATTCAGAATTGCCGATCAAACTTCCAAAACATTTAGAAAAACGGATGTTTGAATTTGAATCCCATTTAAAGAAGATTCCTGGTTTGGGAATTCGTTCACTCTAGGTGTTGGATATCATTTTGGATCAGTTCATATCCTTTTCCCGCACGGATGAGTTCGAGGGAATCATCATGAATTTGAATCATAGTTGATAATTCAATTTTTACGATACCTCCATCAATGATCCCATCGACTAAATTACCGTAAATTGATTCTAAATCATCAATATCAATTATGAATTCATCATCACTAAACGCTGAAGTAGATGTAAGTGGAGAATCATGAATTTTGAGTAATTCTTGTAAATAAATATGATCGGGAATACGGATTCCAATTTGTTTGTCTTTATGATGAGCAATGGATGGTTTTGGTAAATTTTTATTTGCTTTGAGAACAAATGTAAATGGTCCAGGAGTCATGCGCTTCATGAATCGATACGCTGAATTGGGAAGGTATTCGATAAAATGAGAGGCCATTGAAATGTCCCTACACAAAAGAGATAGTGGCTTATCTTTTGGTAATTTTTTAATGGAATAGATTTTTTCTACCGCAGTTTTCGAATTTGCATCGGCAATTATCGCATAAACAGTGTCAGTAGGAAAAATATAGATGGCTCCATCCTTCAATCTATCGGAAATCTGTTTTAGTTTTCGAACTTCTGGATTATCTGGATGGAGGTAAAGGATCATAAATTTGACTTCTACTGCGCTGTCAATCCACCATCTAGTACAATGCATTGGCCTGTCATGTACGCTGATGAATCAGATGCTAGATAAATCGCCGCACCCAATATGTCTTCGGGTTTACCAAGCCTTCCCATTGGAATACCTGCTAATACCTGTTTCATGATGAATTCCTTATCTTTAATCATGTCGGTCATATCTGTGTCAATCAGACCAGGACAAATGACATTGACCCGATATCCATTATTGCACCATTCAATAGCAAGGGCTTTGGATAAGGTGATGACGGCACCTTTGGTTCCCGAATACACAGATGCCAGTTTGCTACCTACCATACCAAGAACAGATGCGACATTGATGATATTACCACCTTCTTTTTTATGATGTTTGTAGTAAGCCTGACAATTTCGAAATACTCCCACATAGTTGGTTTGGACAATATTTTGTAATTCGTCCTCTTTGAATCCTGATGCAGGTGTATTTGTGGCAATTCCTGCATTATTGATTAATGTATCCAATTTTCCATGTTTGGTTTTAATTTTACCAATCACTTCAAATGCAGACCCTTCACTACGAACATCGAGAACAACACCATGGATTCCTTCTTTTTCCATCCAGTGAATGGATTCTGGTTTGGATCCTGCTCCGTATACAATGGCACCTGCATCACGAAAGCCAAGAGCCATCGATTTACCGATCCCTCGGCTTGCACCAGTGATCAAAACTGTTTTTCCTTTTACATCGAATAAATTCATTTTACCTCATGGTTGGATGGATAACACTCGCTTGCTTGCGGTTTGGTATCTTCCATTAATTTTTTATAGTCTAGAGTATTGTCATCTTTTACCAAATCCCTTCGGATGTAATGGGTGCCCTTTTCATAGTAGTCGGCAATAGGATTACAATCTTGGATGTCTTCCGAATAACCCCTCTTGCAACCAATCACGAATACAAATGCCCATAAAAGAATCGTAAAAAACCTTGGACTCATCATGTACAAAGAAAACAATATCCCCTAAGGAATAGCAAGAATTTGTTTGTATTAAAATCAGCATCACCCAGAAGAAAACAAATCCTTTTTGATTTGGGATTTGATTTGAAGATTGATCCTGAACACATCGATGAATCACAAAAAGAATTGGAATCACCGCTCGAATATTTAGAACGAATGGTTCACTCAAAACTTGGTACTTTATTTGAACCAAACAATGTTTATTTGGCGGCTGATACAATCGTCGTGTACCAAAATCAAATCTTACACAAACCCATTGATACAAACGATGCCTTTCGTATCTTAAAAATACTTTCTGGAAAGAATCATTCCGTATTTTCGGGAGCCGCTCTTCGACACCCGAATGGAACTGAATATTTTTATGAAGAAACTATGATTGGATTTCAAAACTGGAATGATTTTGAAATCAACGAATACATCAAACGATCAAAACCATTTGATAAAGCGGGTTCTTATGGAATCCAAGACAAAGAAGGTCCAGTCCTCCAATGGATAGGATCATATACAAATGTAATGGGTTTTCCGTTACGGAGTTTTTTGTCTCGCCACGAACTTTGGATTGGTTCGTGGGAAGAAAGGATTATGCGTAGAGATTGACGAGGTTTCCTGGTTTGTAAGTTGCCTTCGCGTCAGGAGTGGTTTGAATTTCTTGGGCTTGGTTTTTGGTTTCGGAACTTGGGTATTTTGGCTGGTAGGAGCGAGATTGAATGGCTTCTACTTGCTCAACTGCTTGCGTATTGTATGTGGGAGACACATACATATACGGCTCCCCTAATCCTGAAACTCTTGCCACATTACTTGAGATTTCCATACTATGATTATCGCCTCAGTCCAGTTGTAAGATTAGACCAGATTCAAGAAAATGGAAACAAAAAAATCACAAGCCAAGGAATATAACTCCCTTTTCCAACTTTTTAAAACGCCCCCGGCCCAAATCCCACAATTTTTTGCCTATGCGGGTGAGGATTCCTACGAATTTGAACTGATCGTCGAACATTATAGAGAAATCCTTCAAAAGACATTAGGTGATTTTGAAGTCATTTTGATAGTCTCCGAATCGGGAGAACAGGCCAAATTGTTCGCTGAACTTTTCACTCCCGATATGTTCTACCCAAGAAAACTCATCATCATTAAAAATGCGACTGCTTTGTTCAAACCAATTCTCGATCCTAAAGCCGCCCATGAGTGGAAAGATTTTGCTTCTGGATTTCGAAAGAATATCACTTCCGTTTCCGATGAAATATTCACTCTCATCCATTATGATGGGAAAGATGTTCCAAAAAGTTTAATCGATTTATTCCAAGGAACGCTTAGTTATTTTAAAACCAAAGTACTATATCCAAATGATTATCCGAAAATTTTCAAAGAAGTCTGTGACCAAGAACAAGCACATTTTGAACCAAATGCTACAGAGGAATTTATCCATCGGACTCCGGCAAATGTTGGTGCTTACATCAAAAGTGTTAAGAAATTAAAACAGTATTTACACAAATCCAAATTCACATTGGAGGATGTAAATTCCGTCTTGTTCAGCCAAAATGAACTGAATACCAATGTACTTGTCGAATCTCTTGTCCAAAAACGGAAAGTTGATTTTTTCAAAGAGTTTACGAAATTCGGAGATCAAAATTCTGAAATTCTCAATTTTTTAACAAGGCTTACTTATAAACTAGATGAAATTCGTAAAATCAAAGTCATACGATCTAGGCATAACGGAGAAGTTCCCATTCCGATTATGGACGAACTTCTTAAAACAGGAAGTTTTTCTGAAGCACGGAAAAATTTTGTGAGACGCCAATTGGTATCTGATTCTGCGAATTTCACCGATAAGGTATTAGATTTATTTTATGACCAAGTGATCGAGATGAATATTAAATTCAAATCAGGGCTTCGAGATGAAGAAGGCAAAAACTATTTCATCCAAAAAATCATGCATTTATTTTCTCTCCTTCAAGATAAGTCTTCCAAATGAAACTCGTGTAGTTTTCGATATAAATTTCGTTCTGAAATACCCAAAAGTTTTGCTGCTTTTTCTCGATTTCCTTTTGTATAAATCAAATTTGCTTTTATAATTTCTTTCTCATATTGTTCCAAACTGATACCAGGTTGGATGTTCAATTCAGATAAGGAGTTTTCGAAAAAATGCGATGGAATTTGTTTCCAATGGATTTGTTTTCCAGAAGTAAATCCTACCAAAGCATAGATCATATCTTTCAGTTCAGTATAGTTACGAATAAACGTTTTATTTTTTAGAAATGTGTAAAAATCTTCATCTAAAGAATTTATTTTTTTATTCAATGACTGGTTTGCTTCTTCTAGAAATTCATGAACGAAGAGTGGTAATTCAGAAATTCTTTTTTTTAAATTGGGTAATTCAAATCGAAATGACTTAAGTTGATCATAAAAATCTCCATATTGGTTCCTTTGGTTGAATACTTCCAACTCTTCTAAATGAATTTCCCAATAAAGATAAATCTTGGATTTTTCATTGTATTTTTCTGATTTCCACCACTGTTGCAACAAAATCATTTCCTCATGTTTCGCATGGGAAATCCAATTTAGAATGACTGTTTGGTTTTGTTTGGAAGATTTGATTTTTTCCAATTTCTCTTGAAACGAAGATGGATAAGAGAAATCAAAATGGATGACAGTCGATTCTGAGATATTTCTTTTCTCTAAACTCTTCTGGATCCAAAAGGATTTTCCAACACCTCTTTCTCCCACAATCAAAATGGGTAAGGATGAGTTATTTATCTCCAACCATTGGTTCTTTATTTTCTCAATGTCTGAACCTTTTGTAATCCACTCGGATATGGACTTACCTTTTTTTAATGACACTCACTGTTCCTTGCAAATATCCATTAAATTCTCGTATTTTATTTAGATCTAAAAATTTCTTAGCTTGTGATGGTTTTACCATCAACGTTTTCGGATAAGAAAAATTTGTTTTGAGTAAATTTGTCTCTCCTGCTATATTTTTAATTCCCCAAGTTGACAAAGGATCCAATACAAAAGTTGTTTGGATTAAATATTCTTTACCTTTGGATACTTGTGCATCATAAGGCAATTGGATCCAAATGGCCTCCCCTTTGGATTCGACTAAAACGGATTGAAACCTTTCTCTTTCGAGTAATTCTGAATTGGATTCTGTTCTTAAAATATATTCTAAATCTGTTTTGATTTCTTCTTTTTCTAACACACGTTTTTCTGTGATTTTTTCATAAGCTTGGTAAAGATTGTAAGGTGAAACCACATCGACTGCGGCTCGTACTAGAGAAGCATCAAATTTTTTAATATTGGATTGGTTCCATTGGAATGGATACACCAACTCTTCTTGTGATGAATAAACATTAAATTGATTTAAGTATAGGTATTCATACCCATCTTGTGTACCAATTTTTTGGTATTCTGTGATTCCTACCACTCTAGAGTTACTTGCCTTTCCGATCCTTTGTAATTCTCTGATTGTGCTTAAATCAGAATGATTTGGGATTAGAATGATAGGTTCGATTTCCATATGTCTTAGATCATTGAGTGCCATGATGATAGAACCGGATTTATCTTTTACACTAGACGAGAGCAGTAAAAATAATTTTCGTGATTCTTTTTTACCAGAAGAAAACTTTCCTTTTAAACTTTGTAGAGCAGCAAGCACTGATTCTGAGTGATTGGAACCTTGCCATCCTGTTTCTTCCATAATCTTTTTGATTTCGGAATGATCTTTTGTTGGTGGAACAGAGAGTGTTTTGTCTTTTTTTAATAATGTGATACCTAAATACAATCCATCTTGGTCATACATTGAACTCAGGCTTTTTAGAATGTCTTTTTTATAATATGCATACGAGGAATGGATGTCCAAAAATAAATTAATTTCGTAATAGATAGGTGTTTTACTTTTTTTTTCGTAAAAACGTGGAGGCAAAAATCGAAAACTTTTTTCATTATGTTTTTCATACGCCATTACAAAATTTGAAATGAGTTTCGATTGGATGGTTTGTTTGCTTAAATTTTTACAATTGTAAATGATGGTTTTGACTAAAATAGGATTCCCAAAATCAATTTGGTCCTGCACGACAAAATGAGAATCCCATTCACTGCAGAATGCATTCCAATCTTGGTCTTTTAGATCCGCCTCTTCATTCCATTCTGTCTCGTTCAAAAAATTTTCAATTAGTTTTGGATCGGTAATTTCAGTAAAAAAATTTCTCTTTAAATAATGTCGCGAAAGGCGTGACAATTCGAAACCCGCTTCCCGTTTGGAACCGAGTACAGGTGGCACTTCTCCCGAAATATAAGCAGGCAGGATAGAAATTTCTTTCGCATAAATATTTTTAGGGAAGAACGCAAAAAAAATAAGCAAATTTGCAATAACATGCAAACACGTGAATCGAGACATAAAATTAGAATCGCTCTATTGAGGGAAAATGTAAATCTTTATCCTACAAGCCTGATCTGTTTTCTTTGATAAAAGATTGACAAGTGTTATTTATCAGATCAAATTCTTCGGAAAAGGAGTAGATTCTTTATGAAGAAATCACTTATCGTATGTGCCTCTCTAATCGCATTTGTTGTATCTTGCGGATCCAATGATGGAGGCAGAAGAGACGCTACGACCGTAGGTAAAAATGGTTGGATTTTTGAAGGTTGGGCTTGTGCCCCAGATGCGGCGGCTGCAAAACGTGGTCAAAGCCCTGCTGAGTACTGCAAAGGAAAAGAAAAAGAATTCGATTATCTTTACATGAAATTTTCTGCACGTGCATCTGACAAAGCGATCAAAGCAAACTCAGTTGCCATGAAACAATCCACTTGCCGTGAAGCAGCTCGTTTACAAGTAGCTGGCGATGGTTTGAAAAAAATCCTAGGTGAATATTTAGAACAAGCATCTGGTGTTTCTGATGGTCAATCTACTGGTTCTGTGATTGTTTCTGAATCAAAAGGTATCATCAAAGGCGTTGGGGTTTATGACTGCTGCTCTCTTAACAATGAAACAGGAATTTGTGCAAACGTAGGTGAGCCAGAAACTTGGGAAGAATGTCAGTGTGTTGGATACCTCAGATATGCAGGTGGACAAAAAGCTCTCGAAGCAAAAGCAACTGCTGTTCAGTAATCTGACATTAGCGCTTTGTTACGAAAAAGCCTCCTATATGGGAGGCTTTTTTTTTAGTTACGCTTCCATGGATACGTCTCTCACTTGAGACCAAAGGATCATTCAAAGAATCTATTATTTTTTCAATTTGGGATCAAAGTAATGTTTGTGGATGAATTCCTGGACAATTTGATGCTCTGATGCTGCAAGAGGTTTGAAAATCACCGAAGTGGTTTTTCCTGCCGTTCGATGGACCGTTCCCATGATCTCTAATGGATTTTGGTTGAGTGAAAATTGAATTTTCACATGGTCACCTTCATAAAAAATTGCTGTCGTTTGAAAGGCTAGTCCACCGGTCCCTAGGTCGGAGAGATGACCAGTCACGGGTCCTGTTTTTGTTTTCACCAATTCAACAGTACAAGGAACATCTAATTTCACCCGAGCATCTTTTCGTTTTTGTTTTGCTCCACCATATTTGCTATAACTATCAGAGAATATCGATTGTTTTGAATCTGCCATTTCAGTTTCCTTATACAAGACTTACAAACGTTTCACAGTTTATATTCTCGTTGTTTAATTCGCTTGTTTCCAAAATCGTAGAATCCATTTTCACAAATTCCAATGTATCTTTAAATTCATTCACTGAAGCCACAGAAAGTAACAAACGTTTTGTATCTTCAGGAAATCCTATGTTTTCTATATATTTGATAAAATGTTTTCGAAATAAAATTAACGCATAATCATCACTAGTTGGATAGAAATTCAACATCAAATCCAAATGTTCCAAAATGACATCTTTGATTTGATACCAAGGAAAAAATTGTTTTGGAGTTTTTCCAAATACCCAGGGATTCCCAATTGCTTTCCTTCCAATTAGGACTAAATCAACACCATAAGTTTTCTTTTTCTCTAAAGCTTCCTTGTAGCTTTGTACATCGCCATTTCCGTAGATGGGAACATTCGCTCTAGATTTGATTTCACCAATGGCGTTCCAATCGGCAATACCCGTGTATGCCATTGCTTTGGTTCTTCCATGAACAGAAATTGCGGATACTCCAGAGTCTTCTAATACCTTCAGAGTTTCTAGGTAATTCAACGAATTCGCATCCCATCCCAAACGAATCTTTGCTGTGACAGGAAGGTTTGTTCGGTTCCGAATCCCTTCGATCATTTTACCAGCCAAACGTATGTTTTTGAGTAAACCTGCACCAGATCCGTTGTGAGAAACTTTCGATACAGAACAGCCCATATTCAAATCAATGATGTCTGGTTTTTGTTCTGCTGCAATCTCTGAGGCATTCACCACAGTATCCAAATCAGATCCAAAGATTTGAAACACAATGGGCCGTTCCATTTCTACAAATCGGAACATATCCAGTGACTTTGCATTTCCCAATTTTAATTGTTCAGTCGAAACAAATTCAGTATAAGAAAAAGCCGATCCAAAACGTTTAGTGATCTGGCGGTAAGGGCTATCAGAAATTCCAGCCATCGGAGACAAGGCAACGTCTCCTTCGATGATTACATTTCCTACCCTTACCATTTTGATTTCCTAATTAAGACTCAGCGGAGTCCGAATCCGATTCTCGAACGACGGCAAAATCTTTCACAAAGTCTTCGTCTTTCGTATTCACTACTTTGACACCCATTGCTGACCTTCCTACCATCGAAATGGTTTTAACTTCCACTCGAATTGCCATACCGGATTGAGTGATGACAAGTAGTTCGTCTTCTTCTTTCACAGAAGAGATACCAACAGCACGTCCATTCTTTTCACCGATCTTAAGATATGTCATCCCTTTCCCACCTCGACCTTTGGTGGAAAACTCTTCAAAGTCAGTTCGTTTTCCAAATCCATTTTCGGAAATACAAAACAAATTAGTATTAGGTTCTACTTTTGTAATGCCAGCAATGGAATCATCATCTTCCAATTTCATTGCCGTGACACCAGAAGCTGTACGTCCCTGTGATCTCAGTTCATTCAGGTTCATACGAATCGCCAGACCATTTTTACTACCAATGAATACATCGTAGTTATTTGGATTGGCAATTACATCAATGAGTTCATCTCCATCTCTGAGACCAATCGCAATGATTCCCGATTTTTTTGTGTTTGTGAACTCATCCAATTGGATTTTTTTCACAAAACCTTCTCTCGTTACCATAAGGAGATACGACTCATCAAAGTTTCTAAAGGTAAACAATGAAGTGATGATTTCATCATCATTCAAATTAATAACTGCTTTTAGTGATTTTCCACGTGCTTCTTTTGTCGCAATCGGTAACTCATATACTTTTAGTAGGAATGCTCGGCCTTTATTGGAAAAAAGCATCAAGTTATCATGAGTCATGGCACTACTTAGTTTTTTGACAAAGTCTTCTCGTTTGGTCGAGATCCCTTGAACTCCCTTTCCACCTCGTTTTTGGCGACGGAAGGTATCCATAGGAAGCCGTTTGATGAACATGTCTTCGGAAAGTTGGACAACCACTTCTTCATCGGCAATCAAATCTTCTGCGTTAAACGTGGAAGACTCGAGCGATTCTAAACTAATTTCTGTTGTGCGAGTATTTCCAAAAGATTGAGATACTTTCCCAAGTTCATCACAAATGATTGATTTCACTCGATCAGGTTTTGATAGAATATCTTCAAGATCAGCGATCAATATTCGAACCTGCTCCAATTCATCGATGATCTTTTGGACTTCCAAAGAAGTTAATCTTTGTAGTCGCATTTCAAGAATGGCATCAGCTTGCAATTCTGACAAAGAAAACGTTGCCATAAGGGAACTTTGCGCTTCTCTTACATCTTTAGAAGCCCGGATAATACGAATCACTTCATCGATATTTTCGAGAGCAATCCTTAAACCTTCTAAGATATGTGCACGTTTTTGCGCCTTGTCTAAATCAAACTCAGTCCGTTTGACAACAACTTCTCGCCTATGTTCTGCGTAAGATTTTAAAATTTCTTTGAGTGAAAAGATTTTTGGACGGTTGTCCAAAATCGCAAGCATGGTGATTCCATAACTGACTTGCAGTTGGGTCAGTTTAAAAAGTTGGTTTAAAATCACTTGTGCGTTTGCATCTTTTTTAACATGGATCTCAACTCGGATCCCTTTTCGATCCGACAAATCTAAAATTTCAGAGATACCTTCGATGATTTTTTCATTCACCAAATCTCCAATCTTTTCCAACATGTTTTTTTTGTTCACTTGGTATGGAATTTCATGAATGACAATGATCTCGCGACCTTTGTTATTTTCGATGATATCAACTTTCGATCGAATACGAATGGATCCTTTACCCGTTGCATATGCTTGGTAAAGTCCTTCTCCACCAATGATGGTTCCACCTGTTGGAAAATCTGGACCAGGTAAAATTTTCATTAATTCAGGAAGAGTGATATCCGGATTTTGTATCAGGGCGATGACTGCATTCACCGCTTCTTTTAAGTTGTGAGGAGGAATGTTTGTTGCCATTCCGACCGCAATCCCTGTGGAACCATTGACTAAAATATTTGGAAAATTAGCAGGTAAAACATCAGGTTGTTGTCTCGTATCATCAAAGTTAGGGGAAAAACTTACTGTGTTTTTTTCGATGTCTTTGAGAAGTTCTTCTGCAAGTTTTGTCAGACGAGCTTCTGTATACCGATATGCCGCCGCATTGTCACCATCGACAGATCCAAAGTTACCTTGGCCATCAATCAATGTCTCTCGCATGGAAAAAGTTTGCGCCATACGAACCATTGTTTCATATACTGCAGAGTCACCATGAGGGTGATAGTTACCAATCACTTCCCCAACAATCTTTGCCGACTTGACGTAAGGTCTGTCAGATCTCCAGGCTCTTTCGTTCATCGCATGGAGGACACGTCTATGGACTGGTTTTAAACCATCTCGCACATCAGGAAGTGCTCGACCCACGATGACACTCATCGCATAATCAAGGTAAGCTTCCTTCATTTGGTCTTCAATTTCAACCGGAATGACCCTGACACCAGCTTTTAAAGCACCGGCTACGTCTGGTCTACCGGATAAATTGAGTGCTAAGGTTTTGTTTGATTCGTTTTCTTGGCCGTTTTGTTCGGTCATTTGATTTTCCTAATTCCGATTAAAGATCTAAATTTGCTACTTTGTAAGAATTCGCTTCAATGAAACGACGACGAGGAGACACTTCATCACCCATTAGGATATTGAATGTATCTTCTGCCTCTACGAAATCTTGTAATTTCACTTGTAACATGACACGTTCTTTTGGATCCATAGTAGTATCCCAAAGTTGTTCCGGGTTCATCTCTCCAAGTCCCTTATATCGTTGGATGACCACTTTGTCATTTGGTCTAGCTTTTAAGATTTCATCTTTCTCTCGATCAGAGTAAACATACACTGCTTCCTTACCAAATTTAAGTAAATACAATGGAGGTTGTGCAACATAGAGGGAACCACGTTCAATCACAGGTTTCATGTATCGAAAGAAAAATGTTAAGAGCAGAGTTCGAATATGAGATCCATCCACGTCCGCATCTGTCATGATGATGATTTTTCTGTAACGAAGTTTTTCCACATTAAATTCATCATCACCAATG
The DNA here is from genome assembly GCF_000017685.1 of Leptospira biflexa serovar Patoc strain 'Patoc 1 (Paris)'. NCBI lineage: Bacteria > Pseudomonadati > Spirochaetota > Leptospiria > Leptospirales > Leptospiraceae > Leptospira > Leptospira biflexa. Next base: position 5,777 of record NC_010602.1, on the reverse strand, counting down.
CCAGTTCCCATAACAGTGATTAATGTGCGAATCTCTTCATTGGAGAGGATTTTATCTAACCTTGCTTTTTCTACGTTTAAGATTTTACCTTTGAGTGGGAGGATGGCTTGCGTATTTCTATCTCTTCCTTGTTTGGCTGATCCACCCGCTGAATCCCCCTCGACTAAAAAGAGTTCGCAATGCTCAGGATCTTTTTCTGAACAATCGGCAAGTTTACCAGGAAGCCCACCACCTTCTAAAACGGTTTTACGTCTTGTAAGATCACGAGCACGCCTTGCCGCTTCTCTTGCTTTTGATGCTAAGATACATTTTTCGAGAATCTTTTTGATGATCGCAGGGTTTTCTTCAAAGTAACGATTGAGTCCTTCTCCCGTGATGGTTTGCATGAGACCCTTTACTTCCGCATTCACTAATTTTTCTTTTGTTTGAGAGTTGAATTGCGGTTGTGGGATTTTGATGGAAATGACGGCACAAAGACCTTCTTTGATATCATCCCCTTGTAATCCATTGGGTTGTTTTTTGAATAAAGTTTGGTCTTTTTTTAGATGGTCATTGAGAGTTCGAGTCAATGCTGTTCTAAAACCTTCTAAGTGTGTTCCACCTAAGTTGTTATTAATTGCGTTTGTAAAACAGAAAATATTTTCACTATAGGTATCACAATATTGGAGAGCAATTTCGGCCCAAACATTTTCTTTTTCTCCTACAAAGTGTAATACTTTATGAAGTGGGTGTTTGGATTCAGTGATGTATTCCACAAAGGAAACAATTCCGCCATCGAACTTAAACTCATGTTTGGCGAATTCTTCCTTTCTTTGGTCTTCGATTCGAATGAGAAGACCTTTGTTAAGGAAAGCAATTTCTCGAAACCTTGCGGAAAGTGTATCGAAAGAAAAATCTACCGTCGTAAAAATGGTATGGTCTGGTCGAAACCGAACGACAGTTCCGCGGTGAGTAGTCTCCCCTATGATTTTTACATCTTCAACAGGGACTCCCGCTTGGTATTTTTGGTAATGGAGTTTTCCTTCTTGGTGCACCTCTACTTCTAAGTATGTAGAAAGTGCGTTCACAACGGATACCCCAACCCCATGCAAACCACCTGAAACCTTATAAGCATCATTTTCAAATTTTCCACCTGCGTGTAAGATGGTAAGAACCACTTCGATGGTTGACTTTCCCTTATCTGGGTGGATACCGGTCGGAATCCCTCGACCATTATCGCGAACTTCGATGATATTTTCAGGTAGGATACGAACATCAATTTCTGTACAATGGCCGGCCATTGCCTCATCCACTGAATTGTCTACGACCTCATATACCATCTTATGAAGGCCGGATTCATCTTGGGTTCCGATATACATTCCGGGACGTTTCCGGACCGCCTCTAGACCCTCTAGGATCTTGATTTTTGAGGCTGAATAGGCGTTTTGATCGGTTTGGTTGGACATAGATTTTTAAGATACCCTATAGGAAGTATCCTAAAAAGACCCTCGAAGGGCAAGTGAAATCGGGGGGAATGTGAGGGTTTAAGACCTAGGATTTTGGAATTCATTCCCCGTTTTGAAATGGATTTTTTCCAGCACATATGGGTATGCGATGGCGTTGATTTTTTTTAATAGGTCTGCTTTGAGGAACTCGAATTCTTGTGCCACCATCGAATGACGACAAACAACTGTCAGTTTTTTTCCATCAATTGTTTTGGGAAAACTTTGTTTACCAAAAACCTCTCCGACGATCTCATTCCATTGGTTCCTTAGTTTTTTTAAAATTTGGTCTTGAAAGACTGATTCTCGATCGAGACCTAATTTTTCTAAACTTTGGAAGAGTTCTGAAAGTTCGACTTTTTTCATATCTCAGTAAAGACCTTCACTTTTCCTGAATCAATGATGTAAATTTCTTTATCAACAGTTAGGTTTCCCACATACTCATTGATTCCTTCCAAATCTGTGGTGGTAAAAAATGCCTGTCCACATTCAGAGATCAAATTTACGAAATACTCCCTTCGTTTGACATCGAGTTCACGGATAATATCATCAATGAGTAAAACGGGAGCTTCTCCAGTTGTGTCTCGAATCATTTGAAAACAAGCAGTCTTTAAGGCAATCACAGCACTTCGTTTTTGGCCTTGGGATCCAAACCCACTCAAGTCTTTGTCATCAAATCCAATAGGAAGTGTGTCTCGATGGTTTCCACAACTTGTATACCCGATCGCTTTATCTTTTCGTAAATTATCGATTAACTTTTGTTTGTGTTCTTCTTTCGAAGTGATATTAGGTTTGTATGTGAGAAAATATGGATCTTTTCCGGAACTGAGTTGTAATAAATTTTGATGGAAATATCCAGCCAAACTTTGGATTGTTTTAGTTCGGATCTCTCTGATTTCCGAATCGTGTTCGATGATCGGTTCATCCCAAATGCCAATTTCTCGATCACTGGCATTTTCTTTTTTGAGAGCCGCATTCCTTTGTTTAATTAACCTTTCATATTCAATCAGTTGTTTTAAATAATAACGATTTGTGGAAGAGATAAATGCATCTAAAAATCGTCTACGTTCCACATTTCCATCTTCTATGATGAGGATGTCTGGAGGGCTCATCACTATGGAGCGAAAGTATCCAACATAGTCAGAAATTTTTTTGAATTCTTCCCCATTCACTTTTAATTTTTTTCGTTTCGTTTGGGAATGTTCAATTCCGTATTCGAATAAATATTCATTCCCTTCGGATTCAAATTCTGCTCTGATAAAAGTATCAGAAGTATCCCAACGCAACAATTGGTTTTGGTCTGATTCACGAAAACTTTTTAAGTATGATAAGAGAGAAATGGATTCGAGTAAGTTCGTCTTACCTTCCCCATTGTTACCAATGAAGAAGACAAGACGTGATTTAAATGTAAGTTGAGTTTCTTCGTGGTTACGAAAATTCTTTATGTAAATCTTTTTTAGAAACATTAAAGTTTCATTGGCATAATGACAGAAACAAAGTCACTGTCCGAAGGATCCTTAAACAGTACGGGAGCACTTGAAGTGGTGAATTCCAAAATCACTTCTGGGTCATCCACAGCTTTCACAACATCACTCAAATAATCTCCTTTGAAAGCAATGGTGATTGTTTCTCCATTGTATTCAATCGGCATGTTGTGATCAAACATCATCGTTCCTGGATTCGAAGAACTAATATTTACATTACCTTTGCTAAAAGCCAAACGAATTTGTTTCGATGGTTCTTCGGCTGAGATCAAAGCTTGTTTTAAAAATGTAAGGAAGTCTGCTTTCACCACTCGAACAGATTCGGTTGTTTGTTTTGGAATCACTTGTTCATAATCAGGAAAATTTCCATCTATTAATTTAAATAGGAGTTCTACGTTTCCAGAAGAAACATAAATTTGTTCTTCCACAAAACCAATTTTTGCTGTTTCTTTTCCTTCCATCATTTTAAGCATCTCACGCACTGCTTTGTGAGGAATGATCACACCATTTTTAAATGGAAATTGTTTTGGAAACTTACGAACAATTTTTGATAAACGACGCCCATCGGTTCCTACAACAATTAAATCCGTGTTATCTGGTTTTAAAAACAAACCATTGAATACAAATCGAGTTTCTTCAATTGCCATTGCATATGAAGTTTTACGGAACATTTCACGAATGGTTTGGCAAGGAAATTCAACCACACTTGCCTCATCTACTTTCGGAATGGTTTTGATGTCTTCTGAATCGATTCCATTCACTTTGAACTTTGTGTCCATTTTCCCAGAAGCATCAGTGATTGTGGTTTCTGAATTCTCAGAATTTTCCGTTGTCGTCAGCAAACTTGTATCAAAGTTTAAATTTTTAAAAATACTAGAGAGCTGTTTTGCAGGAAGTGATGCTGTTCCTTTTTCTCCAATGGTAGAAGGAACCGAAGTTTTGATTGCGATCTCTAAATCAGTCGCTGAAAGATACACTTCGTTTTCGCCTGTTTGGATTTTTAAATTGGAAAGAGCCGACTTGATCTCACGTACTGAGATCACTCCATCCACTGAGTTAATTGCTTTTAGGAATTCTGTAGTATTGACAGTGAATTTCATTTTTCCTCTTCTTCTTATTAATATTATATATCTTTATATATATTATGTCGTTTCCGTTGGTTCTGTCAGTATGTTGATAAAGCCCGGAAAGTTCAATTTTTATTGAATTATGTCAGGTTTTTTCCATTTGGCAAGTGTGAATATTTATGTCCCTTTGAACAGTTTACTCGTCAATATTGGAACCATAACCCGTGACTATGTCCTATCGACAGTTTATTGACAGTCTATCTTGGTCTTAGTAACAGATTATTGAAAGCTAATCTTGTGTTTGATGGTGTGGAAAAGATCTTCCCATTGTGCTTCCGATTTCATCCGCTCTTTAAATTTATCGATCCCATGGATCACAGTCGAATGTGTCGTCGAAAAAATCCTTCCGATTTGGGCTTTCGGAACATTCAAGACATCGTGTAACAGTAACATACAAAGGTGTCGCGGAGGGATGAAATCGGCTTTGCGGCTTTTTCCTAGTAAATCCTTTCTCGCCACATTCGTCCGTTCACAGACCAAATCGATTACCATATCAGGACTGAATCCAATTCGTTTTTTATTCGTGAGGAAACGTGCTTCGGCAATCTCTTTGATTTTGTCTTCCGTGAGTAGGAAATACTCATAGGCTTTTTTGTACATTACCAAATCGTTTACAATCCCAATGAGGGCTCTTGAATCACCTTCTAATCGTTCGGCGAGCCAATGGAGTAAATTGTCACTGGCAGGGATATTGAATTCAGAGAAATTGGATTTGAGTAATGATTTTCGTAGTTCCAAATCATGCGATTTGATATCTGCTTGCAAACCATGTACAAACCGAGATTTGAGTCGGTCATGGAGTGGGAGTTCATAACTTGGGCGATCCGATGCGATGACGATTTGGCGTTTGCGATCGTACAAAAAATTAAAAAGAGCAAAAAACTCTTCCTGGGTTTTTTCGGCACCACCATTTAAAAACTGAATGTCATCAAAGAGTAAAACATTATAAGACTGGTAACGGATTTTAAAAGATTCGAGAGACTCACGATTGTTTTGTCTTACGGTAAAAATAAACTCATTCAAAAAAGATGTACTATTGACATAACGAACTGTTTTCCATGGATCTTTTTTTTTGATCTCGTTACCTATGGAATGAAGAAGATGTGTTTTGCCCACACCAACGGGTCCAAACAAATACAAAGGATTGTACTTACCAGGTTGTTCCACCACTGATTTGGCTGCTGTGAACGCAATTCGGTTGGAATCAGAAGTGATATAATTGCTAAAGATATATTCTGGATTGAGATCTGAGTCTGAATCATCAAACTTCGATTGGATGACTTCTTTTAAAACATGTGATGATGTTTCCGATTCAGTCAGAATGGATACTTTGAAACGATCCCCTACGACTTGGTAAACCGCATCTTCAATGAAACCGATGTATTTGGTTTCCACATGGCGTTTGATTCCACCCGATGGAGCCATTAAGTGAACCACTTGGTTCTCCCACTTATCAAATCGAAGTGGTGCAATGAAATTGGAAAAGTACTTGGGAGGTATCTGTTTCGATATTTCTTCTAAAATTTCTTCCCAACGTATGTCCAAGCTTCCCCGCCCTAAATGTGAAATCGGGTACTATACTTTTAGCAAGTAGGTAGAATTCAAATGAAAAATCGGAAAACGATCCAAACTGTTAAAAATAGTCGAGCTGAATAAAAAAATTATGTCCCTTAATGAGTTTGACA